>JADFNM010000001.1:0-335750 GCA_022563395.1 Patescibacteria group bacterium | reverse complement strand
CAGCACAATCTCTCCAACATCTCCCACACCCAAACCATCAACCATAATGAGGTTTGCGGGGACACTCTTTTTATCAATGGAGATTTGGCTTCGGGTCAGATGTATGATATTCCCGTTTTCCGGTATGACGATATTTTTTTCAGGGATACCCTCTTCCCTTGCCAGGTCAGCATGGGTATACATCATGGAGAACTGTCCATGAATGGGCATAAAGAACGTGGGCTTTAAGTATGAGATGAGTTCTTTGAGTTCTTCTTGATTGGCGTGCCCCGAAGCATGAATATCCATCATTTTATAATGGAACACAATGGCGCCCTGTCTATAGAGATGATCTTTCACAAATTGCACCGTTCTCTCATTGCCCGGAATAACAGAAGAGGAAAAAATGACAGAATCTCCCCGTTGGATTTTTAAAACCTTGTGCTCTTTGTTGATAATGCGCATTAAGACCGCATTCTCTTCTCCCTGAGCTCCCGTGGAGAGAATTGTTATCTTGTTGTCGGGGTATTTTAATACCTCTTTTGTTGTAAGCAGGGTTCCCTTTCTTGCCTTAATATACCCCAGTCGTTTTGCAATCTCCACATTGGTTTTCATGGAATATCCCTCAATGGCAACCCTCCGTCCGTATTTTTCAGAGAGTGTGATGATTTGTTGGATGCGGTTGAGCAAAGAACTAAAGGTTGCGGTAATGATTCTCCCCTGTGCTTTCTTGAAGATTTCGTCCAGGTTTTCCATGATGACCTTTTCTGATAGGGAATGATTGGGCTGTTCCGCGTTTGTGGAGTCAGACATTAACAGTAATACCTTGTTTCTCCCAATCTTTTTAAAACGATTATAGTCTGTTGGGGGATCATTGACTGGGCTGTCGTCAAACTTAAAGTCTGAGCTGTGGACAATGTTTCCTTGCGACGTTTCAATAACAAACCCGAAGTTGTCGTTGATATTGTGGTTTTGTCGAAAGGGCTCTATTTTAAACGGCCCGAGCCTCAATATTTTCCCGTCTTCTATGGGAGAGATTTTGAGCTTTGGCTGGCGCGAGAAATCCTCCTGGCGTTTCAAGAGAATGCCTTTTGCAAGGGGAGCTACAAACATGGGAGGATTGCCAAGTTTGCCTACCAGGTAGGGAATGGCGCCAATGTGGTCGAGGTGTCCGTGGGTGATGAGAATGCCAACAATGTCTTTTTCCCTGCCCCGCAAGGAAATAATGTTGGGAATGATATAGTCAATGCCCGGCATGTCTTCTTCTGGCATGCGAAGACCCATGTCAATAATGAGGATTTTGCCCTGGTCCTCAATGACCATCATGTTTTTCCCAACCTCACCTAATCCTCCTAGGGGGATAATCTTTATTGGTTGCGTCTGTGGTTTTGTCATATGTGAGTTATTTATTTATCTTTGGTGCCTGGGGCGAGACTTGAACTCGCAAGCCCGTGAAGGCACTAGCTCCTGAAGCTAGCGTGTTTGCCAATTTCACCACCCAGGCCTAAAAGCTCCAAACTCGTTTTGTCTTTATATACCAATCCAAAACGCCAGAAAACCTTTGTGAAGGCTCAGACAAGAGCTGTCCTTTCACGTCCTTAATTTTCTTTGAAACAACATACTGGAAAGGAAGGTCATAGAGCGCTATTGCTGGAAGGTCTTTTAACAGAAGGCTTTGGAGCTCAAGCAGGAAATTGCTCCGGTCTTTTGCGTTTAAACTCCTGCGGATTTGTTCAAGCAGTGTGTCTGCATCTGAGTTGTCGTATCCTGAAAGGTTAAGCCCCGGGTCTTTTACTTGAGAGGAGTGCCAAAAGGGAAGGGGGTCTGGAATTCTGCTGAGAATTTCTCCAAACAAGAGTATTTCAAAGTTTCTTGGTTTTAGCACATCTCGTTCCAATTCGCCAGAGGTGAGAAAATTAATCTTTGTGGCGATTCCCAGCTCTTTCCATGAATCTGCCACAAACAGGGCTACGTCTTTTAAGGGAGACTGGTCTAGGGTGGTAAGAGTGAGCTTAAACGGAGTGTCTTCTTCTGGAGTAGAGCATACTTCATTAAGCCTTGCACGGGTTGCGGGACCCACTGTTCCTGTTCCCTTGCTTAAGCCTGAGGGAGCCAAGACATCCTCTGCATATTTTTCTTGAAATCGTATGACCGCAGCCTGGGTTGCGGGTCCAAACACCCCGTTTACCGTGCCGTCAGGATATACATTGGGGTCTAGCGATAGGCATTGTTGCAAAGCAGTCACTAAGGCGCCTTGGTTTCCTCGGCGAAGGTCTGTTGAAAACTCGCTTGAAACTGCAACCTTTACCAAATTTCCCTGCTCTGTTTTTTGGTATCCTTCTTCTTGAAGCAAGGTAAAGGCTTTTGCAATATCTTTGTCCTGGATTGGAGGATTGGTAAACAAAAATAGGTCAGGCCGCAGAAGAGAAGACAGCAGAATTGCATTTCCTGCAAACACTTTTTTGTTTAACTCTTGTTGGTCAATTCCGAGGGCAAGCGCTTTTCTGACATTTTTTTCTGCAACCGGAGAGTTTGCTTCAAGGTTAAAGAATAAAGAGTAGGAGCGTGGAAGAGAAAACTCGTATAGCTTTAATGCGGGGTTGCGGAATCTTGAGGGGGCGGGGTTTATGAGAGAAAAGCTCTGAAGCTTGCCCGCATCAGCTTCGCGGAGCAACTCTTCTTCTGTTTCAAAGAATTTGAACACGAGTTTCTCAATGTATGGGCCCAAAAGATGGTATCTTGAATTTGCCCTGAGCTGTATTTCACTTACCGAGCCTGACTTGGTGCGTTTTACATCAACCAAGCGATAGGGGCCAGTTCCTATGGGCTGAAGGTTATATATGGAAAGAGCAAAGTTTTCAGGACTAATTTCTTCCCATACGTGCTTGGGCAGGATTTTTAAGGTGAGACGTTCTGGGAAGCTTGCAAAAGGGTCTTTTAAAACAAATCGTACCTTAAGAGGAGAAACCTTTTGAACATTAACTCCCACCCAGTTTGCCCTCACCGGCGACTTGTACCTGGGGTCCTGAATGGTCTGTATGGTAAAGAGAATATCGTCTGCGTCAAAGCCGTAGCCGTCGTGCCACCTCACATTGTCTTTTAAGTTTACCTCAAATACTCTCCCGCCTTCCGAAACGCTGTAATTCTCTGCAAGGTCGTAAGCGAGGTTACCATCATTGTCGTAACGGAGCAGCCCAGAGAACAAAAGTTGGCTCAAACTTCTATCAATGTCGTTTACCTCAGCATACACGGGGTTTAAAAAGCGAGGAGAGCCCACCATGCCCTCGGTTACCTGACCCCCCCTGGCCGGAGTTACTACGGTGTAGGTGATATAGATATGGGAAGCTAAGAACAGAAAGGAGCCCAAAAAGAGAACCAGAAGCAAGAGCAGCCCCTTCTTTTCTTTTAGAGAAAGAACGCGGGGCAGTTTTGTCCATTGATCAAACGAGGGAAACCTGAAGTCCCGCACAAAACCAGAAAAGTTGTCAAAAAGAGGAGATTTTCGAAACATTACCTAAAAAAGGAGATTGAGCAGGGCAAGGGCTACAAAGAGAATACCCAATGTAACGGTTGCCCAGTAGAGTTTTTGTTGGAGCCCACGCCTCGCGGCGTAGAATCCTTCACCTCCGCCTCCAAAAATGCCGCCCAACCCTCCTCCACGCTGCTGAAGAAGGATGGCAACCACCAAGAGGACCGCTACGACAATTTGCGCAATGCTTAAAGGATTCATACTTTACCTCTGCCAAACAGAGAAAGGACTACGGTAGCTCCTGCCACCGCAAGCCCGGTCCACAACAAAGAGGTTATACCAAGAATGTTGAGTTCGGGAAAGAGAATGTCCAAGATCCATACTCCCAAAAGAGTGAGGGCCACCAGAACCACGAGTTTCACAATCAAAGAAAAGAGGTTCAGCAAGGGGCGCGATACAGCGATGATAATACCAAGAATAACACCTGCAATCAAGAAGCTTTTCAGATTGCCCGTAAAGCTAACTCCTGGAACGAACTCCGTTGCAATCCAAAGGCCAGCCAGTCCTGCAAGCAAAGAGAGTACAATTGTCTGCAGCATTACCTTAGTATATAGGTATTCTCTCGTTTCGTCAATAATACAGATAATGCCTAAATCTCGTTTAAGCATACATGCTTAAACGAGATTTAAGAGGACCTCATTTAAGAGGACCTCAAGAATAGGTTTTTTGAGCGTAGGGTACGGTGATATTTAATGGCAAAGCGGTGTGCCTCATCTCGAATGTGCAAGAATAAGTTTTCCAGCGGTCTTGGCAGATCTCGGAGTAATACTGACTTTGGCTTTTTTGGAAAGAACAGTTCATTCTGTCTCTTTGCCAAAGCTACGATTTTAATACCTCGTAACTTAGTTAAACTAAGTCGTTCAGACCCTGAAGGGTTTTCAGACCCGAAGGGTTGGGGATAATTTGACGAGATTAAGTTTGAAATGGCTTTGAGAACTGAGGTGAGTTGGCCCTTGCCGCCGTCAATAACCATGAGCTGGGGGTAGGGCCACTCTGGATGCCGAAGGCGCCTTTCAAGAAGTTCTTTCATCATGGCGAAATCATTTGGGTCGGAGCCAACTGCTTGGTTCCGACGGGCATTGTAGCGAGGCGTCCCTGTCGAGCGTTTAGCAATGCCCCGGCTCTTATTATGTACCAATCGAATCTTGTATTTTTTATAGTACTCCTTTGCAGGAACTCCTTTAAGAAAGGTAATCTGGGAACCCGTTGCCTCCTTACCCTGAATGTTGGAGATGTCGTATGCCTCAATGCGGGTAATTCTCTTTTTGGTCAAAAAGAGCTTTTGCAGTTCTTTTTCTATCATGGTCCAGTTAAGGGAAGGCGAAACCTCGGGAGAAAGAAGCCGTGCATGGGAAATGATGTGTTCTAAAGAAAGAAACTGGTCTCTTAATCCTGCCGCCTTTTCAAAATCCTGGTTCTTTGCCGCGCTCTCCATATCTTTTTTTAGTTGTTTCAACACCGAGGTTTTCTTTCCTAAAAGAACAGCAACAAGATTGCGTATGTTCTTTTTGTATGCTTTTTTGTTAGGGGTGGGGCCTGGGCATAGATTCAAATGACAGTACTGACAAAGAAGAGTCCCATGCTTTTTTGCCGTGTAATAGGGGAATACTCTTCTTAACAATCTTAGCACTCGCTTAATTGCCTTTCCTTCGGTAAAAGGACCAATATAGTCTATGCCCTGGCGGAGGGAGCGTCCGACGGAGCGAAGCTCGGGAGGGGCCGTGGGTATGGCGCGCGAAGCGACGGTGGATGCTCCCGTAGCGGAACCTGTGGGTTGATGAGTGAGAAATACTCGTGGAAAGTTTTCTTTAGTTATTGCGACATAGAAGTACTTCTTGTCGTCTTTCCACATGACATTATACTTTGGCTGCTTTGTTTTAATGAGTTTTGATTCCAGCAGCAAAGCATCAATATCTGAGTCTGTTTTGATATATCCAACCCTGGTTACGTCTTTAATGAAGAGGTTGTCTTTGTAGATGATTTTTGCAAAGTGGTTTTTGACCCGGTCTTTGATGTTGGCTGCCTTTCCTATATATAAGATTGTTTTGGGAGACGACAAAGCATAGACACCGGGTGCCTTGGGAAGTATTGAGAGTTTTGCTTTTAGAATATATCGAAACTTCTCCATAAAAATAGTATAGCAGAAATAGGAAGCCCCAGAGTCGAAACTCCGGGGCTATACTGACCAGGTTTGCTTAGTGTGCAGTGCCGTTTTCTGGGGGTGCGGCGAGTATACCTCCGAGGATAACTCCGAAAAAGTATCCGACGAAGGCGACAACCATCATGCCTGCGAGAATTCCAATAGGCTCGCTCGCCGCTTCAAGCCCCATCCAGAACCCGAACGCGCCGCCCAAAACAGCAAATAGGACGCCTGTGACAAGAGCTATCTTTTCCTGGCGCATTTCCTGTTCGTTCATCGTATCCTCCGTCTGCTGACTGATTTTTTTGGCCGTGAGCTAGAATTTTTCATATCATATATTTCTCTCTTTGTCAATAATTGCAGGTTCCCCATTCATCTCTTGAAATGATTTGATAATGAGTGTATAATTGCACCGACATGGCGCAAGATCTCATTAAAATTAGGGGAGCAAGAGTCCATAATCTAAAAAACATTGACGTTGACATCCCAAAGGGGAAGCTTGTGGTTATTACCGGGCTTTCTGGTTCTGGGAAAAGCTCTCTTGCCTTTGATACCTTATATGCTGAAGGACAAAGAAGGTATGTAGAAAGTTTGAGTGCATACGCCCGCCAGTTTCTGGGTATCATGCAAAAACCCGACGTAGACAGCATTGAAGGCATTTCTCCTGCCATTGCCATTGACCAGAGAAAAGGGGCGCACAATCCAAGGTCTACGGTTGGAACCATTACGGAGATTTATGATTATCTCCGTCTTTTGTTTGCGCGGATTGGCATACCCCATTGCCCAAATTGCGGCAAGGTAGTTTCCAGGCAATCTGTTTCTCACATTGCGCTGCAGGTGCAAAAACTTCCCAAAGATACCGAGGTTGCCATTTTAGGTCCTGTGATAAGAGAAAGAAAGGGTGAGCATCAAGGCATTTTAGAAGAGATTCAGCGTTCCGGGTTTGTGCGAGTTCGGATTGACGGTATCGTATACCGCATTGAAGAAGCCCTGGAAAAAGAGTTGGACCGCAAAAAGAAACATTCCATTGAAGTTGTAGTAGATAGGTTGACCATGGAAAATGATTTGGACCGCCCCCGGCTTGTTGATTCTTTAGAGACCGCGTTAAAGCTTGGAAAGGGCATGGTGATGATAAGTCAAAAATCAAAAGCAAAAAATCAAAATGATGTTGACCTTGTTTTTTCAGAGCGGTTTGCCTGCGAGGATTGCGGTATCTCTTTGCCAGAGATTGAGCCCAGGGTCTTTTCTTTCAATTCTCCTTTTGGAGCATGCCCTGCCTGCCAAGGGTTGGGAGAGAAGTTGGAGGTTGATCCAAAACTGGTCATTCCCAATCCCCGGCTCTCCATTGCAGAAGGCGCTATTTTCCCCTGGGCCCATGCTTCCCATAGGATAGGGAGGCAGGGATTCTTTTGGTGGAAACTGGAGGATTTGGCAAAAGAGCGCAAGTTTTCTTTGGATAGTCCAGTTAAGGATTTACCCAAAAAAGCGATTGATTTAATACTCTACGGAGATCCCGCCCCGCACCGAAGCGAAGCTTCTGGTGCGGGGTTTGAGGGTGTGATTCCTTGGCTAGAGAGGAGATACCATGAAACCGATTCTGAATATGCAAGGGAAGAAATTGAGCAGTATATGGTTGAGAAGATTTGCGTCAAGTGCCAAGGAAAGAGATTAAAGCCAGAGGTCTTGGCAGTGACGGTTGGCTCAAAATCCATCCACCAAGTAGTGAACCTTCAGCTTAATCACACCAAAGAGTTTTTCTCCAAGCTCTCTTTAAAAGAGTACGAAAAGAAGATAGCCCAACCCATAATAAAAGAAGTGTTGAATAGACTTCAGTTTTTGATTGACGTTGGGTTGGAATATTTGACCCTAGCAAGAAAGGCAGGAACCTTGTCTGGGGGAGAAGAGCAGAGAATACGGCTTGCAACCCAGATTGGTTCTAAGCTCGCCGGAGTCTTATACATATTAGATGAACCATCGGTTGGTCTGCATGCAAGAGACCAATACAGGTTGATTGCAATATTGCAGAAATTGCGCACATTGGGCAACACCATTGTAGTGGTAGAGCACGATCCCCAAACCATCCGCTCTGCTGACTGGGTGATAGACATTGGCCCCGGAGCTGGAAAGCACGGAGGCCGTGTTACATTTACGGGTACTCCTGCAAAACTGAAGAAATCTCGCACCCTTACTGGTGATTATCTTGCGGGGAGAAAAACAGTCACGATGTTGAGGCAAAGCGGGGTCAGACCCCCCCTTCAAGGCAGAGCGGGGTCTGACCCCGCTCAGCACCCCACTCAGCATTTCCTTACAATAAAGGGAGCTTCCCACAACAACTTAAAAAACATTGACGTAAAAATACCTTTGGGAAAGTTGGTGTGCGTGACCGGAGTTTCTGGTTCTGGGAAGAGTTCTTTGATAAACGACATTTTGGCAAAAGCCCTGCTCCAAAAGTTCTACAAGGCAAAAGAAGAGCCGGGAGCACACAAAGCAATTGAAGGCATTGAGTATGTAAATAAGGTGGTGTTGGTGGACCAGTCGCCCATTGGAAGAACGCCGCGCTCTAACCCCGCAACCTATACCGGAGCTTTCTCTGTCGTACGTGATTTGTTTGCCGGAACAAGAGAGGCCAGGGTAAGGGGCTATGCTTTGGGCAGATTTTCTTTTAACGTGAAGGGGGGAAGATGTGAGAGTTGTGAAGGCCAAGGGTTAAAAAAGATTGAGATGTACTTTTTGCCTGATGTGTATGTTGAGTGTGAGGAGTGTCAGGGAAAAAGGTACATGAAAGAAGTGCTGGAGGTACAGTATAAGGGAAAGAATATTGCAGAGGTACTTGAGATGACCGTAGAGGAAGCCTTGGCGTTTTTCAAGAACATTCCATCGCTCGCAGCAAAGTTAAAAACCTTACATGATGTTGGTCTCTCGTATATTGAGTTGGGACAGCCGGCCCCCTCTTTGTCTGGCGGGGAAGCACAGCGGGTAAAGCTGGCAACAGAGCTTGCAAAGAAAGCAACAGGAAAGACCTTGTACATATTAGATGAGCCAACCACCGGGTTGCATTTTGACGACGTAAAAAAACTCTTGCAGGTTTTAGGAGAACTTGTAGATAAAGGAAACACCGTGCTGGTTATTGAGCATAATTTGGATTTGGTGCGTAATGCAGACTGGATTTTGGATTTAGGACCGGAAGGCGGAGAAAAAGGAGGCGAGCTTGTTGCAGAGGGCACTCCCAAGGAAGTAGCAAGAGTGAAAAAGAGCTACACGGGCAGGGTTCTTTGACAATTCGGCCGTTTTATGATTTGTTAGAAGCGGCTTACTATAATCCTACGGAGGTGAGAAATGGAGATACTATCATTCCTGCGCCTCTTTTTACCTCATCGGAATGGGAGGCCGCAGGAGGCAGAGCAGGAAGCTGAGGAAGCAGAGGACGAGGAGCCTGTTGAGCTCAAAGCCATAGATATCCTTCCTCAAAGAAGAGACGAAGGCGTCCAAATCATTGAAGACGTCGAGTTCCTTGAGGAGGTGGTCCGAGCAGAGCTTGGAGTAGAGGATGTACGCATCTCATTTAAGACGGGCGTGGACCGCAAACGTATTCTTGAGGTTCTGGTTCAACCCGCTGAAGGATTCCAGAAGGGGAAATTCAGTAACCTTACGCACCGCATCAGCCGCAATCTTGCTCCTCGCGTCGGGATTCCTCGTCCCCAGGTGCACGTGAGGAAGATGAGGCATCTGTCCCGAGAGTAGCCCTTCTTGCCAAAGAAGGGCTTTTTTATTGACAATTTCTCTCTTGTCTTGTAGAGTACCTATGCGCGAAATCAGCACTCAAAGGTTGCGTTTACTAATCTATTCTCAAAAGAGTTATGACTATCAAACCATTGTCAGATCACGTTTTAATTGAGCCCCTAAAAGAGGAGCAAAAAACCAAGACCGGAATCTTACTGCCAGAAACCGCAGAACAGGAAAGGTCAGAGCAGGGAACCGTTGTTGCGGTGGGCCCTGGCAAGAAAGGAAAGGATGGCAAGATAACTCCCCTGGAGGTGAAGGTGGGAGATCTTGTATTGTTTAGCAAGTATGGACCAAATGAGGTGAAGGTGGATGGCAAAGACTACCTCATTGCAGAAGAAAAGGATATTTTAGCTATCTTGGAGAAGTAGTATGGCAAAACAGATACTCTATTCAGAAGAAGCAAGAAGAAAACTGAAGGCCGGGGTAGACAAGGTGGCAGATGCGGTCAAGGTAACCCTTGGTCCCAAAGGGCGCAACGTCGTGCTGGAAGAAGGGTTTGGCATTCCCACCATTACCAACGACGGCGTTACCATTGCAAAGAAGATTGAGCTGGAAGACAAGATTGAAAACGTGGGAGCCGAGGTTATTAAAGAAGTATCCTCTCGGGCAAATGATGCTGCGGGTGATGGAACCACCACGGCCACCGTGCTTGCACAGGCCATTATCACAGAGGGGTTAAAAAACGTTACGGCTGGGGCCAACCCCCTCGCTTTAAAGAGAGGATTAGAAAAAGGCGCAAAAAAGGTGATAGATGCCCTAAAAGAGCTTTCTCAGCCGGTTTCTAAAAAGGAAGAAATGGCACAGGTAGCTACCATTTCAGCAGAGGACCAAGACATAGGCACCCTTATTGCAGAGGTCATGGAAGAGGTTGGAAAAGACGGAGTGGTTACGGTAGAGGAATCCCAGACCTTTGGCATTCAAAAAGAGATCGTAAAAGGACTCCAGTTTGACCAGGGATACATTTCTCCGTACATGGTTTCTAATACAGAACGCATGGAAGCAATTTTTGAAGACCCGTATATCTTAGTAACCGACAAGAAGATTTCTTCTCTTCAAGAAATTCTTCCCACCTTGGAGGTTATTGCAAAGACCGGCAAGAAAGACCTTGTTATTGTTGCAGACGATGTAGAAGGTGATGCCCTGGCAACCCTGGTGGTCAACAAGCTGCGGGGAATTTTTAATACGCTGGCAGTGAAAGCCCCAGGATTTGGAGACAGAAAGAAAGAAATGTTAGAAGACATTGCCGTGATAACGGGAGCTCAGGTTATCACAGAAGAAGTAGGCCTAAAACTGGACGGCGTTACCCTAGAACAATTGGGATCTGCCCGGCGCATGGTTGCAACCAAAGAGAACACCACGGTTGTCGAAGGGAAAGGAGAGAAAGAAAAGATTGATGCCAGGATTGCTCAGATACGAACACTTTTGAAGGATACTACCTCTGATTTTGACAAGGAAAAGCTTCAAGAGCGCTTGGCGAAACTGGCTGGCGGGGTGGCTGTTATTAAAGTGGGGGCTGCAACCGAAGTGGCACAAAAAGCAAGACAGCACAAAACAGAAGACGCCCTTTCTGCAACCAAGGCAGCAATTGAAGAAGGTATTGTTCCCGGAGGGGGAGTTGCTCTCTTGAGAGCGGCAAAGGTGCTGGAAAACGTAAGACCAGATATTACTAATCCTGAAGAGACCGAAGAGATACTTGCTTTTAAGATTTTAGGAAGAGCGATGGAAGAACCTATCCGCCAGATTGCAGAAAACGCAGGAAAGGATGGTTCTGTTGTTGTTGCAGAAGTCGCAAAGAATGAAGGGGCCTTTGGATACAATGCTAAAACCGACACGTATGAAAATTTGGTACATGCAGGAGTGGTAGACCCCACCAAGGTAGTGCGCGTTGCTTTAGAGAGTGCAGTATCAGCTGCTTCCACCCTGCTGACCACAGAAGCTGTGATAGTAGATATTCCAGAAAAAGAAGGTAAGTCTCCAAGCCCCGGCATGGCTGGAGGAATGGGAGAATACTAATCCATGGGATACTGCTTAAACGAGATTTAGGAACTCCTAAATCTCGTTTAAGCAGGCTACGCCCACAAAAACAGCGCCCCGCACATAACTTTATGTGCGGGGTGTTGTTTTTTGGAGGTATTGTTGGTAGAATAGAGGCATATGAACATTACACAAATCATTATTTTGGTTGTAGCTGTTATTGTCGTCTGGGCAATTTTCACCTACAATCGCTTAATTACCTTGAGGAACCGGGCAAAAGAGGCCTTTTCTGACATCGATGTGCAGCTTAAGAGAAGGTACAACTTAATTCCCAACTTGGTGGAAGCCGTAAAGGGATATGCGCAGCACGAACGGGGAGTATTCGTAAAAGTGACCGAGGCGAGAGCAAACGCGCTTTCTGCTGAAAAGTCAGGAAACGTCAAGAATATGGGGAAGGCAGAAAACATGCTTTCTCAAACTTTAAAATCCCTGTTTGCGGTAGCAGAAAACTACCCCCAGCTTAAGGCTTCTGCAAACTTTATGGAGTTGCAGCGTGAGCTTCGCGATGCAGAGGACAAGATTCAAGCAGCACGAAGGTTTTTTAACACCACAGTCATGGCATTAAACACCATGATACAAAACTTCCCTGCGGTCTTTGTTGCAAAGAGCCTTGGATTTAAAAAAGAGGAGTTCTTTGAGATTGAAGAGGAGGGGCAACGGGTAGTTCCGAAAGTAAACTTTTAGGCAACAGTGCCGTGAACATTTACTCGCATGCGGAGGCAAACACAAGAAAGACTTGGCTGTACCTCCTGGGTTTTTTTCTTTTTGTGATTGGGTCCGGGTGGTTGATGAGCTATGTTCTCGGGAGTCAGCTCATTTTGTGGATTGCAGTTGTCTTGAGTATCGTGATGAGCTTCGGTTCTTTCTGGTATTCAGACAAGCTGGTGTTGTCTCTGTCCCATGCAAAACCCATTGAGAAAAAAGATGCTCCTGAACTCTACCGAATTGTGGAGAATCTGAGCATTACGGCAGGATTGCCAGCACCAAGGATATTCATTATTCAGGACCAGCAGCCCAATGCCTTTGCGACAGGGAGAGATGCAAAACATGCTGTGGTTGCAGTAACCACGGGACTACTTAAGCGCCTTGAGCGCGTGGAGCTGGAAGGAGTCCTTTCCCATGAGTTGTCGCACATTGGGAACAAAGACATGCTGATTTCTACTATTGTGGTGGTGTTGGTGGGAATTGTGGTATTACTCGCAAATTTGTTCTTTCGCTTAGCTTTCTTTGGCGGTATGGGAAGAAATAACAATAGGGGAGGAGGACAGGCAAGAATAGTGATGATTCTCATTGCCTTGGTCTTCTTGGTTATAGCGCCGGTGCTTGCTCAAATAATGAAGCTTGCTATTTCAAGGAAGAGGGAGTTCTTGGCAGATGCTTCAGGTGCTTTGTTGACCCGGTATCCTGAAGGATTGGCCAGGGCTTTAGAAAAGATTTCAGCTGACCCGCATCAATTAAAATCTGCAAACGATGCTCTATCCCACCTTTACATTGCAAACCCGTTTCGAGGAAAAGAACAGAAGAGCTGGATTCATAAATTGTTTATGAGCCATCCTCCTATTGAAGAACGCGTAGCCGTGTTGAGAAATCAGAAAACATAAGAACCTGCCTGCTGGCAGAACCTTGATTCGCCAAGGAAGTGAAATATATAATCTTGAAATGAAAAAGCTTTGTCCCCATCATCAAATACCTTTAGAGCAGTCTGCCATCTTGGGAGTTGAGGTTGATTATTGCCCAAAAGACTATGGTTTGTGGTTTGACGAGCATGAGCTTAGAGAGGCAAAGGATGAGAAAGACAGGGATTTGAGATGGCTGGACATTGATTTGTGGAAAGACCCTGCCAAGTTTGTTCTTTCTTTAGACCAAAAGCTGTGCCCCAAAGACCGTCTTCCCATGTATGAGGTTAGGTACGGGGATTCTAACATCAAAGTGGATGTGTGCAGTTTATGCCACGGAGTGTGGCTGGATAGGGGAGAGTTCAAGAACATTGTTGTGTATGTAAGGGAATCTGCTAACAACAGGATTCTCTATCACTATGCCCGGAACCTGTTTGAAGAAACATGGGAAGTGTTTTCTGGACCTGAAATACTGCGCGAGGAAATTCTGGATTTCTTGACTATTCTCAAGCTTTTGGTGTATAAGTTTGCTGTACAGCATGCCAGGCTTTCCCAGATAATAGTATCATTACCGAAATAAAGGAGGGGTCGCATAGTGGCCTAGTGCGGCTGCTTGGAGAGCAGCTATGTCCGAAAGGGCATCGAGAGTTCGAATCTCTCCCCCTCCGCCTTCGCTTCGCCGAAGCTTTAGCGAAGGCGAGCTTCGCAAAAGCTCGGCTCAGCTACGGCGTGATAAATCCGCTTTATGTATTATGTATACAGCTTAAAATGTAAAGACGGCTATTACATCGGTTGTACCGACGATCTTGAGAACAGGTTGAAAAGACATAACAAGGGTCAAATTTCAGCCACTACAGACCGTTTGCCTGTAAAATTAGATTTTTATTTTGGGACTGGTGGTAAATACAAAGCATTTGCCTTTGAAAAATATCTCAAGTCAGGTTCTAGCAGAGCTTTTATAAGAAAGCATTTGTTATGATGGAGAAAACAAAAGAGTATACCATTTGGTTAATGCCTGAGGGAGAGCTGTATGATGAACTGGCTGGAATAATATCTCGGTTGAGCAAGGAGTATGCCGCCCCTCTTTTTGAGCCGCACATTACCCTGCTTGGCGATATTGTAGAGACAGAAGAAAAAATCATGTCCAAAACGGCAGAGTTAGCCGGTCTTTTAAAACCTTTTTCCACTTCCTTCACCGCCCTCGATTCTTCTGATGAGTATTTTCGTTGCGTCTTCATTAGAGCACAAGAAACGCAAGGATTGATGAAGGCTAACAGTAAAACAAGGAAGATCTTTTCTCGAGAACAAGTCCCTCCTTTCATGCCACATGTGAGCTTGCTCTATGGAGAGTTTTCTGAAGAGATAAAAAAACAGATTATTACAGAGATCGGGAGAGAGTTTCCTCGAAACTTTGAGGTAAAAAGTCTTTTTCTTACCAATTCTTCAAAGAATACAGAGTTGAAAGATTGGAGAGTGCTGAGAGAATTCTCGCTTTAAACTTTTCCTTTCTTTTGCTAGAGTAGGGTATATCAGTCGAGTTTCATACTACTTAACTTCAGAAGCATATGTCGAAAAACACCTATATCATCATTGCCGTTGTTGTCATTATTGTGCTGGGAGGATTTCTGTTTCTTCAGTCAGGAGATGCTCCCCAAGAGGCTGCTTTAGAGGCAAGCATCCCTCCTCAATCTTCAGTTACAGTAACGTATACGGACTCTGGGTATTTCCCAAGAGAGGTTGCTGTTTTGGCAGGGGGAACCGTGACATTTGAGAACCAAAGCTCAAGGGAAATGTGGCCTGCTAGTGCCATTCACCCAACCCACACCATCTATCCTGGTTCTGGCATTCAAAAGTGCGGTACGCGAGAGGAGTCTCGAATCTTTGATGCCTGCAAAGGCATAGCTCCCGGGGAAAGTTGGTCCTTTGCCTTTCAGGAGCAGGGAAGCTGGGGGTACCACAACCACTTGAACATTTCCAATACGGGAAAGATTACCGTACAATAGCAGTATATATGCTCCAGTATGTCTCAGCAGCCCTCCTTTTGAGAGTAGGCCTTGGCTTCGTCTTGTTGTATGCTGCCCTGGGTTCTTTTATAGAACCCTTGAACTGGATAGGGTTTTTCCCGACGTTTCTCTTTCGCATTGGCATCCCGGAAGGGTTGGTGCTGGGAGGGTTCTCTCTGTATGAGGCGGCATTGGGCCTGTGGCTCCTGTGGGGGAAAAAGGTTGTATACTCCGCCCTGCTTTCGGCCCTTACCTTTCTTGGAATCGTTGTCCTTAACCTGGGAGCCATGGATATTGTGTTTCGGGATGCTGGCCTTTTCTTTGCTGCCCTGGCCCTAGCTAAACTTTCTAAATAGGCATGCTCAATTCTCCCATAGAAGAAATAAAAAATAGATTAGACATAGTTCAAGTAGTTGGAGAATACGTGAAACTCCAGAAGGCCGGGGCAAATTATCGTGCCCTGTGTCCCTTTCATTCAGAAAAGGGTCCTTCCTTTTTTGTGAGTCCAGCCCGCCAGATGTACCACTGTTTTGGGTGTTCGGTTGGGGGAGACGTATTTCAGTTTGTTATGCAGATTGAGAGTATAGAGTTTGGGGATGTGTTACGCCTGTTGGCCCAAAAAGCAGGAGTAGAACTTCCCAAAAGAGACCCTGCCTTTGCTAGACTGCAGTCAGAGAGAAAGCGCTTAGAAGAGGTTTTGGAACTCGCCTCCAAGTTTTTTGCAAAGCAGCTTGAGTCACAGCAGGGTCTTGCGGCAAAGGAATATCTAAAAAGCAGGGGAGTTTCAGACGAGTCCTTTATAACCTGGAGTTTGGGATATGCGCCAGATACCAAAAGAACCCTACTGGACTTTTTGCTGGAGAAGGGATACCGAGAGCAGGAAATCGGTAGGGCGGGGCTTTTGGTGAGAACGGATGAGGGAGTGTACGATAGGTTTCGTTCTCGCATTATGTTTCCCGTGTTCAGTGTGCAAGGCGTCGTTGTTGGTTTTGGAGGCAGAATCTTTGGTAAGGAAGGAAAGGACCTTGCAAAATATGTGAACACCCCCGGAACTCCTCTGTATGACAAAGGGAGGATTCTCTATGGATTGGACAAGGCAAAACTGGAAATGCGAAAACAGGATTCTTGCATTTTAGTGGAAGGATACATGGATGTTATCTTGACAACCCAGACTGCAACAAAGAATGTGGTTGCAACCTCGGGAACCGCCTTGACCTCTTTTCATCTTCAGTTGTTAAAGCGTTATTCAGAGAATCTAGTATTGGCTTTTGACATGGACGTTGCAGGGGATTCAGCAACCAAGAGAGGCATTGAGCTGGCCTTGTCTGAAGGGTTTAATTTAAAGATTGCTCGTCTTTTAAAAGGAAAAGACCCAGCAGACATTGCCAGGGAAGATCCCGCTTTGTGGGAGAAAGCGCTTTCTCAGGCTTTTTCTATTATTGATTATTATTTTGAAACAGCGTTTTCTCAGTTTGATAGGACAACAGCCGAAGGAAAAAAGAAGGCAGGAACGTTTCTGTTGCATATTATCAGCAAGCTTCCCAACAAAATTGAGCAGACCCACTGGATTCAGCGTTTGGCCGTGGAGCTTGGAGTAAAAGAAGAGGCAGTTTTTGAGGAGTTATCGAAAGTCAAAAAAGATCCTGGAGAACGAAAAGAGACAGCTCCCTTGGCGCAACCCCCAAAAGAAAAGAAAGGGAGACGAGAGTTGATTGAAGAGCGCATTCTCATTTTACTGTTCCGTGACAAAGAGAACTTAAAAAAACTCAAAGAGCAAGATGTAAAACAGATGTCTCTTAGAACGCAAGAGATCGTTACGGGGCTTAAAAAAGCAGAGGACTTGGATTTTTCTTCTTTAGAAAAGATATTCCCAGAAACAAACCTGAAAATAGTAAAGCACATTGCCTTGCTGGCAGATCTTGAAGAAGATGAAGAAGGTTTGGAAGATGAGTTTCACCTGTGTTTGAAATCCCTTGCGGTATTTTCTTTAAGAGAGCGCTTGGAAGAGATCATACAGGAAGTTAAGAAGGCAGAAGGGGCAAAAGAAGGAGCAAAACTCGACTTGCTTTTGCAGGAATTTCATGAGATAACCAGGGAGTTATCTCAATAATATATGGCAAGAAAACAGAAAGCAAAAAGGCCCGTTACGCCGGCGGGTACGCAAAAGAGGCGTAAGCCGACAAGAAAGAAGAAGAAAAAATTAGACCCGGGGCGCTCTATGACCTCTCGCCGCAAGCCCAGGGCGATTTCTAACGCTTGGCAGAGACGCCTCGCTAAATCGCCCGCCAGAGTCAAGCAGTTGACTCTGACCCCGCGAGGAACCAAGCAGTTGGTTCCTCGCCCCACAAAGCGAACGTTTATCCGCCCACACTTCAGGCAAACGAAAAAGCAGGGCAGAGGAAGGAAGGGGGAAAGAGCCTTGTTTTCAGAGGATCTCCTCCAGGAACTTTTTGAAAGAGGACAGCCCCGGGGGTTTGTAACGTATTCTGAAATCTTGTACGCTTTCCCCGGCATTGAAAAGAAGGTTCCTGCTCTGGAGGCCTTGTACGAAAGGTTAGAGGAGTCTGGTATTCGGGTGGAAGAGGTAAGAGAATACCTGAGTGTGCCTCAAAAAGAAGAGGTAGAAAAGAAAAGGGTGGAAGCAGAAGCTCCTTTAGACTCGGTGCAGATGTACTTAAAAGAAATCGGCAAAATTCCTTTTGTAACAGCAGAGCAAGAAAAAGAGCTTGCAAAGCGCATTGAAAAAGGAGACATTGAGGCAAAAAAGCAGTTGGCACGGGCAAATCTCCGCCTCGTGGTTTCTATTGCAAAGAGATATGTAGGTCGCTCCCCAAACCTTACCCTGCTGGACTTGATCCAAGAGGGAAATCTCGGGTTGTTTCGTGCGGTAGAGAAGTTTGACTGGAGGCGGGGATACAAGTTTTCAACATACGCTACCTGGTGGATTAGGCAAGCCATTACCAGAGCTCTAGCTGACCAGGCGCGGACCATTCGTATTCCCGTGCACATGATTGAAACCATCTCAAAGTACACCCAGGTAAGAAGGCGCTTGCTGCAGGATTTGGGAAGGGAGCCTTTAGCAGAGGAGGTTGCAGCCGAGATGGGGCTTCAGATAGAGAAGATTCACCAGATTCAAAGGATTTCTCAGGAAACCGTGTCTTTGGAAACTCCCGTAGGAAAGGATGATGAAGACAGCGTGCTGGCTGAGTTTGTGGAAGACGAAAAGGTTCCACCTCCTTCTGTGGAAGCATCAAGAAATCTTTTAAAAGAGCGCTTAAAAGAAATCTTAATTGATCTTACCCCACGAGAACAAAAGATTCTTGCTATGCGCTTTGGCCTGGATGATGGAATTACCCACACCCTAGAAGAAGTGGGAAGTGAATTTGGCGTTACAAGAGAGCGCATCCGCCAGATTGAGGCTAAATCTCTAGAGAAAATCCGGGACCACCGGTCTTTAAAAAAACTCCGCGGTTATTAAAATTTATCCCGGCTAAGTTATCTACACAAAAACAGGGCATAAGCACCCTGTTTTTGTTGTAAAGAAAACACGCGAGCTCCGCGGGTAGGATTCGAACCTACAACCCCTTCGTTAACAGCGAATGGCTCTACCGTTGAGCTACCGCGGAGCCCGCGCGTCTTCAAATCTCCACTGTTGCATTCTTCTACTTTGTCATTATACAGGTTTTGCTATTGATTACAACTGTAAACCCCTGTGCAATTCGGACTTACATAAGGATTGCAGTTTTGACTGTGCCCGATTGGGGGGGAGCTCTTATTGCTTAAACGAAATTTAAGCAATATTCATTGAAGCCAGTGATTCCTAAATTTCATTTAGGAGATAATCAATAGAGTCAATCATGCTTAAACGAGATTTAAGCAGCATGGATTTAAGCAGTATGGAGAAAAAGAATCGCCAATCTGGCGGTTCTTTGGTAGAGTGAGCATATGAAAACTCATATCTTTCGACTTCAACCAGGCCAGGATCTTAGAGAAGAGCTCAAGAAGTTTGTTGCGGAAAACAACATTCAGGCAGGTTTCATTCTAACGTGCGTTGGAAGCTTGAAGAAGGCAACGCTTAGGCTTGCAGATGAGAATGAGATTAGAACATGGGATGAGAAGTTTGAAATCATCTCTTTAGTAGGCACCCTTTCGCAGGATGGGATGCACCTACATATTGGTTTGGGAGATAAGAAAGGGAACACGATAGGAGGACACCTTAAAGAAGGATGTGTTTTGCATACTACAGCAGAGGTAGTTATTGGGGAGTCAGAAAAGCATAAGTTTTCTCGAGAGCTCGATGAGAACACTGGATTCAAGGAGTTCAAGATTTTGAGAAGAGATTAGGGTGGTATGATTAACACTTGTCCATTCTGTACAACCGCAAAAGAAGAGGGAAGGATACTCAAAGACGGGCAGTATGCCTATGTGATTTTTAGCAATCCACGGCTCATGCCAGGGCATCTTCTGGTCATTCCCAAGAGGCACATTGAGGGAAAACTTCAGGAGCTTTCCAAGGAAGAGCGAGACGAGACTATAGACTTTGTTGCTGAGTTTCAGGCAAAGATTCTTGATAAACTCGCCTCTGGGTGTGATATCCGCCAGAACTACAAGCCCTATATTGAAAACAGTGAAACCCACGTAAATCATATGCACTTCCACCTTTATCCAAGAGAGTATCAAGACGAGCTTCACGAGAAGGCAGACATTCACCGCAAACCCCTCTACAAGGATTTACCAGGGGAAGAAAAAGAACGACTTTTCCAATTATTGAGCAACTAAACAGGTTCTAACTTCGTCCAGCAGGGGGAGCTAATATTGACAATACCATAGAGATGTGGTATGGTTGCATTTAGAAAGGAAGGTAGAAGAATGAACACTTCTGTGTTACGTTCCAGGGCTGAGCGTTTCCTTCAAGAGAAAGGGCATGTCCAGCTCGCTCCGGATCTTGCGATCAAGCTCGGTGCTGTGGAACGCTCTCTCGGAGAGAGGCTGTTGCGACGAAGACCCCACGTTACTCTCCTTGAGGGAGTAACTGGTGAGACCAAGGTCGTCATCTTCTCCAGCCGTCGAGACGCTTCTCAATCAAGATGGATCGTGATTGCTCCAGAAGGACATCTGGAGCGGCTCATCCTTCCAAAGATTGGGGAGCCGCAGATACTGGAAGATTGGGGGATGGATGACCGGGTTGATCAACCACGCCCGGACAACATGCATCCAGCCGACCAAGAAGCACTCGAACGCTTCAGTCCAGCGCTCGGTTGATTCACAGTATGAAGAAGTGTTAATCTGCCCGATTGCAAGGCCGCATGGTTCGCCCAGCGGCCTTTATCTTTACACCAAACAGGTTCTAACTTCGTCCAGCAGGGGGAGCCGTTATTGCTTAAACGAGATTTAAGCAATATTCATTGAAGCCAATGGTTCCTAAATTTCATTTAGGAGATATCCGTTTATCTCAAAACAAAGAATTGTCAATTAGGCGGTTTTTTTTGTTCCTCATTTCCTGATATACTAGGGGAACGCATGCAATCTCTTCTCAAAAAACACAAGCTTTTAACACTGCTCTTTCTCGCGGGTGTTCTTTTGATTTTAAACCTTAGTTCGCAAAGCGTACGGGGAACGTTTTCCTCACTCCTTTCTCCCGTGCAGTCTTTGCTTTGGAAAGCGGGTACGTCTACTGTAGAGATTTTTTCTAAGGTTTCACAAGAGCGTGCCTGGGAACTAGAAACAGAGAATCTTCTCCTTCGCCAGAAGCTCCTTTTGGTCCAGGAAGTGGCAAAGGAGAACGAACGTCTGAGGGAAGCGCTTGATATTGCCTCAAGGGAGGAGTTTAATCTGCTTTTTACTGAGATTATTGGAAAGGAAGTTGAACGGGACGTGTTGCTCTTAAACAAAGGGGCTCAAGATGGCGTAAAACAAGGAATGCCTGTCATTACGCAAAGCAAGGTTGCCGTGGGAAGCATCGGTGAAGTATTTGAACACACCTCAAAGGTTCTTCTTCTTTCGCTGAGTGGCCGTTCTTCTGACGTGAAGATCCAGGGAAAAGAGGTGATAGGAGTGTTGAAAGGGCAGGGAAGATATCGTGTTCTTTTAGATCTTATTCCTCAAGAAGAAGAACTACTGGAAGGAGACGCTGTGGTGACTTCAGCTTTAGGAGGTGTGTTTCCAGACAATCTCTTGATTGGAGATGTGAAAAGCATTGAAAAGAGCGACCTTACCGCTTTTCAAGGAGGAAAGGTTGAGCTGTTCTTTCAATTGAGAAAGGAGAACTCCTTGTTTATCCTCACAAACTACCAATGAAGAAAGGATTCCTTGTCATACTCAGCTTTTTCATTCTTGCCTTGCTCCAAGTGAGTTTCTTGCCCCACTTTCCTTTGTGGGGATGGGTACCAAACCTTGTGTTAATTTCTCTGGTGATCTTGGCCTCTTTTGCCTCTACTGAAACAGGGATTGTCGCAGCATTGGCTGGGGGTTTTGTTTTAGACCTATACTCTTCGCTCCCTTTTGGATTCTGGATAATCCTTTCTTTGATGCTGTTCTTTGCAGCACGGCATATTCTCAGAAACTATGTTCGCCTCCCGCAATATATATAAAAAGAAGGCGGCAGGGAAGGAGATTGAGATTCAGGAGGTATTGCTCGACAAGCTTGCTCAAAAAAAGGCAGGAGATGAGTTTGCCGAGCAAAGGATTGAACTCCCTCTGTCTGAAACAATTATGCGTGTTCTCTATGGTACCTTTCTTTTGGTTGCGGCTCTTGTTCTGGTAAAAACCTTTGACCTTCAGGTATTTTTAGGGGAAGAGATGCGAAAATCAGCAGAACAAAACGCAGTTCGCAACATTCCTTTGGCCCCAGACCGCGGGGTGTTGTACGATAATTCCTTTGTGCAGCTTGCATTCAACAGGCCCAGTTTTGACTTTGTATGCGACAAGTTTAACATGCCTACTATCCCAAAAGAAAACGAAGCCATTTTTAAAAAAGCCTCTGCTTTGTTAGGCATTTCCTTTGGGGAGTTGAAAGACGAGATTCAAAAGAATCTTGCACCCCGCATTTTGGTGAAAGAAAATCTTTCCCACGAAGAACTTGTGCTGCTGGAGGCGCGACTTCAAGAATTTCCAGGATGCCACGTTGTAGAAAACGTGAGGCGAGAGTATGTTGAAGGAGAGCTGTTTTCCCATCTCTTGGGATATACCGCAAAGATTTCAGCTCAGGAGTTTTTAGGGCTTCAGGGATACTCGGTGACCGACCAGATTGGCAAGGTTGGGGTAGAAAAAACATACGAGGAGTTTCTTCGGGGGAATCCCGGGAGAATAGTGCTTTCGCGGGATGCTGCAGGAAAGATCGTGGGGCAAAAAGAAACAATCCCCTCACAGCAGGGTACCAGCCTTGTTTTGTGGCTTAACGCAGGATTGCAAGAGCGCATTGCAGAATCTCTTGAGGCGGTGTTTAAGCAGACTACAACCAAGAAGGGAGCTGCAGTAGCTCTTGACCCCTCCACTGGGGGCATTCTTGCTTTAGTGAGCTTACCCTCCTTTGACGCAAATCTTTTTGGACAGGGTATTTCCTTAGAACAATGGAATAATTTAATACAAAACCCCTCAAAGCCGCTGTTTAACCGCGCCATATCCGGTATTGGCTATCCTACCGGTTCTGTCATTAAGCCCTTAGTCGGGATTGCAGCTTTAGAAGAGGGCATTATTCAAGAAGATACCAAGATCTTTGCCCCTCTGGAAATCTGTGTTGAGAATATTTACACCAAAGAAGATGAATGTTTCCGGGATTGGATGTTTCATGGCACGACCGACATTGCACGGGGCATTGCAGAATCGGTGAACACCTTTTTTTACATCATTGGCGGAGGATATGAGGGTTTTGCTGGCTTGGGACCGGGAAAGATTAAAGAGTACATTGAGAAGTTTGGGTGGGGTGAAACAACCGGGGTGGATTTGTCCGGGGAAGGAAGCGGCATCTTGCCAACGTTTGATCAAAATTGGAGATTGGGAGACACCTACCATCTTTCCATTGGGCAAGGCCCCTTTGCCATAACTCCTCTTCAGGTTGCATCGGCTTTTGCAGCTTTGGCAAATGGCGGAACTTTACTGGAGCCACAGGCAATAAAGCTGCTTGTTGATGGTGAGAGAAACACCTTGGAGATTCGAGAGCCCAAGGTAAAGAGGCAAGGATTTGTAGACGGACAGAGCATAGAGATTATCAGGCAAGGGATGCGACAGGCCGTGACCTCAGGTTCTGCCACAGGATTTCTTAATGAATTGCCCGTGGCTGTCGCTGCAAAGACCGGAACGGCCCAAATCGGGAGAAAAACTATTGACGGTAAAGATTATCTCTATTCCTGGACCGTGGCCTTTGCTCCTTTTGTAAACCCTGAGATTGTTCTGGTGGTTCTTGTGGAGGATGTCATAGAGGGGCAGGTTGCAACCCTTCCGGTTGTGCGTGACGCGTTTCAGTGGTATTTCAATCAATAGTATGGGTAAAAGTAAACTGCTTTACTTTTACGGGCGGTTTAGGCGGAGCTCCTGCGGAGCCGTATAAAACCGCACCGGCATATATTAATAATATGGAACAATATATTACCAAAGAGGGAAAAGAAAAGCTCCAAAAGGAGCTGGAATACTTAAAAAAGACCAAGCGAAAAGAGATTTCAAATCGCATTCGACAGGCCGCTGCCATGGGAGACCTGTCTGAAAACTTTGACTACCAGAACGCCAAAGAAGAGCAGGGCTTCATGGAGCGCAGGATAGCAGAGCTTGAATCTACCCTTTTCAACGCTAAGATTGTGGAAGGCTCTTCTACAAACGAAACAGTAGAAATAGGTTCTAAGGTAACCCTGGAGACCGAAAAAGAAAAGTGGACCATTACCATTACAGGGTCGCAAGAAGCAGACCCGTTTAAAGACAAGATCTCAGCTTCCTCGCCCCTGGGTGAAGCTATTTTGGGGAAGAAGAAAGGTGAGAAAGTTGTCGTACAAACGCCTCAAGGAGAGACTGCCTACAAAATTCTGGAGATTGCAGAAGGCTTAAAATAGTCGTAGAATAGGGGAGTATGGCAAGCAACCCAGAGATACGCAAAGCCAGAATGAAGAAACTCGGCCTGCTGAAAAAGGCGGGAGAGTCGGCATATCCTTCAGAGTCTAAAAGAACCCACGAGGCGCAAGAGCTTCTCAAGGAGTTTTCTGCTTTGGTAAAGTCAAGAAGGGAGGTGACGGCTGTTGGGAGGATTCGTAGTGTAAGGGAGCATGGAGGTTCCACTTTTTTTCATATTGAAGACGGAACGGGACAAGTACAGGTCTATCTCAAGCGAGATCGGGTGGGGGAGAAGGCATACCAGTTTTTCTTGGATGCCTTTGATATAGGTGATTTTGTGCAAATCCGCGGTACTCTTTTTTCCACTAAAAAAGGAGAAAAGACTATTGAGGCAAGCTCGGTAAAGATGCTGGCAAAATCCTTGTTGCCTTTGCCAGAAAAATGGCATGGGCTAAAAGACGAAGAAGAGCGATACCGAAAGCGCTACCTTGATCTTATCTTCAACAAAGAGGTTAAAGAGAAGTTTAAAAAAAGAACCCTTGTTTTAAAATCCATTCGCGAGTTTTTAGATAAAAAAGGGTTCGTTGAGGTAGAAACACCTGTTCTTCAAAGCACATACGGGGGAGCTGATGCAAAGCCCTTTATGACGCATCTTAACGCTTTTGATTTAGATATGTACCTTCGTATTTCCCTGGAGCTGCCCTTAAAGCGTTTGATTGTTGGGGGTTTTGAAAAAGTGTACGAGATAGGGAGAGTATTCCGAAACGAAGGAGTAGACAGACAACACAACCCAGATTTTACCATGCTGGAGTTTTACTGGGCCTATGCTGACTACAAGGATTTAATGAAGTTCACCGAAGAATTCATTTCTTTTGTCGTTTTGAGGGTGGCAGGGGGAAAAGAGATTGTGTATGAGCAAAAAAAGATTAATTTTAAGACCCCGTGGCCTCGCGTGGAATATGCCGAGCTGTTTAGAAAGTATCTTAAGCTGGATATTGAATCTTTGAATCGCGATGCTTTAGCAAAAGAAGCAAAGAAACTTGGTATTGATGTTGAAAAAACGTTTAGTAAAGGCCGTGTTGTAGATGCGCTGTATAAAAAGGCAATTCGCCCAGAGCTGTGGGAACCCCAGTTCGTTATCCACCATCCTTCAGAGATGTATCCTTTGGCAAAGACCAGGGCAAATGATCCCAGTAAGGCAGAAACCTTTCAGCTGTTGGTTGGCGGTGGATGGGAGTTGGTAAGGGCGTATTCTGAGCAAAATGATCCCATAGTGCAAAAAAAGGCATTTGCACAGCAAGAGTCTTTGTTTAAAAAAGGGCTTGAGGATGCTCAGCGTATGGACAAAGATTTTATTGAGGCCCTGGAATATGGCATGCCACCAGCAGCCGGCTTTGGCATGGGCGTCGATAGATTAACAGCTTTACTTACCGATTCGCATAGTTTGCGTGAAGTCATTTTATTCCCCACCATGAGACCTAAAGAGAAGTAATGACTAAACGAGATTTAGTTTTGAAAAACTAAATCTCGTTTAAGCAAAGTATACTATGCTCGATTTAAAATACATTAGAGAGAATCCAGAAAAGGTAAAAGATGGGTGTCAAAAAAGAGGTATTGCCTGTGATGTAAGCAGAGTTTTGGAGTTGGACGAGAAAAAGAGGGAGCTTGTGGGAATGATAGAAACCTTGAAAGCGCAACAGAACAAACTCGGAAAAGAAGATATTGAGGAAGCAAGAGGCATAAAGGTGGAAATCAAGAAGTTGGAGCCGCAATTGGAGGAAGTGGAAGAAGGACTACGCTCTTTGCTTGTCTTGTTACCCAACATGCCCCAAGATGATGTTCCGGTAGGAGATGAATCTGCCAATGTAGTATTGAGACAAGTTGGAAAAGTTCCAAAATTCGACTTTGAACCAAAAGATCACTTAAATCTTGGAGAAGAACTAAATATTATAGATGTGAAAAGAGCAGCAAAACTTTCGGGTTCGAGGTTTGGATATTTGAAAAGAGAAGCAGCTTTAATTGAGTTTGCTTTGGTTCAGCTTGCTTTCGAAATTGCTGTCAAAGAAGGGTTTGTTCCTGTCGTGCCCCCGGTTCTCATTAAGCTCAAAGCGATGCAAGGAATGGGGTATATAGATACTCCCGAGGACTTGGCAGAGCGATATTATTTAGAAAAAGATCAACTCTTTTTGGTTGGGACTGCAGAACAAGCCATTGGGCCCTTGCACCAGGGAGAGGTTTTTGAGGAAAACGAGCTTCCGAGTAGGGCTGTTGCTTTTTCAACGTGCTTTCGTGAGGAAGCAGGTTCTTACGGCAAAGATACCAAAGGAATATTGCGGGTTCACCAGTTCGACAAAGTAGAGTTTTTCAGTTTCACACACAAAGATAAGTCCAAAGAAGAGCACCAGTTCTTAGTTTCCATGCAAGAACGCCTGTGGCAAGCATTGGAGATTCCCTACCAGGTAGTGCAGCTATCCACGGGAGACATGGCGCGACCTTCTTCGTCCACGATAGACATTGAGGCGTGGCTCCCGGGACAGGGCAAGTACCGCGAGGTAAGTTCTGCCTCCAACACCACGGACTTCCAGGCAAGAAGACTGAACATCAAGTTTAAGGGAAAGAATGGAGAGCTCCAATATGTTCACATGCTTAATGCCACTGCCTTTGCCATTGGGAGAACGCTGATTGCCATTCTGGAGAATTACCAGCAGAAAGACGGAAGCGTGAAAATACCCAAGGTGCTTACAAAGTACGTTGGAAAGAAAGAGATAAAGAAATGATGAAAGAAGAGATACTCAACATTCAAGGCTTTCAGGTAGGTTATAAAACTGCGGGAGAAGGTCCTGCGGTTTTAATTCTGCATGGATGGGGAAGTTCTTCAGCCAGCTGGCAGTCTGTGCAAGTTGGACTTACGCAGCAGGGATATGAAGTAATTATCCCAGACTTGCCAGGGTTTGGAAGGAGCGAGAAGCCAAAGTCTCCCTGGGGCATAGAGGAGTACCGTGTCTTTGTTGAGGAGTTTGTTGATGCCTTGGGATTAAAAGAGTTTTATCTTCTCGGCCACTCCTTTGGTGGGGGATTAGCTCTTGCCTATACTGCTAAGAATCCCGAGAGAGTAAAAAAGTTGTTTTTGGTGGCAGCCGCCATCAGAAGAGAAAAGAGTTTAAGAAAGCATATCTTGAGGACGGCAGCAAAGATAGGAAAGTTTTTCTCCTTTCTTCCTTTCTATGCACTTTTTCGCAAAGCAGTGTATAAATATATTATTAGAACAAGCGACTATCCTTACCAAAAAGGAATCATGAAAGATATCTATCTTAAAGTTATTGGTCAGGATCTTTCCCCGCTTCTTTCAGAAGTTAAAGTTCCAACTGTTATTCTCTGGGGAGAGAAAGACGATGTGGTTTCTGTGGAAGATGCCTATTTCATCAAAAAACACATTACAGACTCAAAACTCACTCTCTTCCCTGAAGGCGACCATGATATAGAGCAGAAAATGCCACAAGCTTTCACGCAAAAGATTCTTGAGTTTCTTTACTAGAATATGATACTTCTTCTTTCTTTCTTTTGGTATATAAGAACTGCGAGAGCCCTCTTTTTTACCTTGTACCTTTGGCAGTTAAAAGAGTACCACATAGGGCGGTTCTTGGCGCATTTTCGTACTGCAAAAGGGAAACGCCTACTCTTCCATCCCTTTGTTGCAGCAAAGCTTGCCTTACTTGTGTTGTGGTTCTTTCAGCCAGTGACGGCAGCATTTTTGCTACTGGTCTTGTATATTGGAGAAACTATACTGTTTTTCCGTGCCGCAAATACAAAGACATTGCTTTTCCCGGTACTTACAAGAAAGACCACAGTTCTTATGTTCTCTCTACTCTTTTTGCAATCCGTGTTTTTAGCCGGCACACTTTTGTATATTCTTGATTCCCCGTTTCTTGCCCTGCTTCTTTTTGATGTGTTGTCTTTGCTGATTGGTTCTTTGGTGGTGCTTTTATGGCAACCCTACACCATATTTGAGAGAAGCAGAGTCCTCAGGCGCGCAACGCAAAAGAGAGCAAAGCTCAAAAACCTCAAGGTGGTTGGAATTACCGGGAGCTACGGAAAAACCTCAACCAAAGAGTTCTTGGCACACATTCTGGGAAAGAAGTTTATTGTTTTAAAAACCCCAGAGCACAAAAACTCTGAAATGGGTATTGCCCATACCATTTTGTATAACCTTACCGACGAGCACCAGGTATTTGTATGTGAGATGGGGGCGTACAGCAAAGGAGGTATAAAACTGTTAGCTAATATGGCAAAGCCTACCATAGGTATTGTAACGGGAGTGAACGAACAGCACCTGGGTGTATTTGGGTCTGAAATGAGCCTGTTTTCAGCTGAAGGAGGAGGAGAATTGGTGCAGTCTTTGCCACAAGAGGGGGTTTTAATCCTCAACGATGATTCAAGACAACTGCACGAACTTGGGCCTTGGCTGCAGTTGTGGAATCCCAATTTTGCCAACTATGTGTGGTGTTCTGCAAAAACCCAAAAGGACTTTTTTGCAAGAGACGTTGTTGTCGCAAAAGATCAAGTCAGCTTCACCATGGCAGGAAAGAACGAAAAAGAGGCAAAGGTAGTCCTTCCTTTGGTAGGGAAACACAACGTGGAAAATGTGCTCTTGGCAGCTGCGACAGCCGAGGTTCTTGGCATGAGTATACAAGAGATAGCAGAGGCGCTGCGCGATGTTCCGGCAGAAGTAGGTGTCATGCTGCTTAAAAAGGGAAAGCAAGGCATTGAGATTCTGGACTCCAGCTACTCGGCTAATCCTACCGGAGTGTTTGCTGCTTTAGAGCACATAAAGCTGTGGGAAGGAAAAAAGATTATGGTTATGCCTTCTTTGATTGAGCTGGGGTCAGCTTCCTCTACACTGCATGTTCAGATAGGACGCAAGATAGGGGAGGTATGCGACATGGCCATTATCACCACTCAAGATGAGTTCCCTGCGCTTCTCAAGGGGGCAAAAGAAAAGGGCATGAAAGAAAAAGATATGTTCCTTTCTGAAAATCCAAAGGAGATTGCGGAAAAGATTCTCAAGATAGCAAAGAAAGAAGATGTTGTGTTGCTGGAAGGAAGAATACCAGCTGGTATTCTTCCTTTGCTTGAAGTATGATTCGCCCCATTTCCATTTCCTTGTCTCCCAATACTGAGACAGATGATATTCTGGCTGCTTTCGCGTTGTTATTTCAGCCGTGGAGATGGCAAAAGGGGGGTCAGACCCCCCTTTTGGAGGAGGAGTTTCGGGAGTATTTGGGGGTGGAATATGCGTTTGCATTTAACAGTGGCAGGTCTGCCTTTCTTGCTATCTTAGAATCTTTGGGGCTTAAAAAAGGAGACGAAATTCTTATTCAAGCTTTCACCTGCAATGCAGTACCCAATCCTATACTTTGGTCCGGTTTGAAACCCGTGTACGTTGACTGTAAAGAGGACTACAACATGTCTCCTGAGGATCTTAAAAAAAAGATTACCCCACACACAAAGGCAGTGTTGGTGCAGCATACCTTTGGCGCGCCAGCTGATATGGACAAGATTCAAGAAATTTGTAGCAAACACAACCTTGTTCTCCTGGAAGATTGTGCCCATGCCCTGGGGGCAGAATACAAAGGTAGAAAAGTTGGCACGTTTGGGAAAGCTTCTTTTTTCAGTTTCTCAAGAGATAAGGTGATTTCTTCTGTGTATGGAGGAATGGTTGTCACAAACGATGCTCCGCTTGCAGAGAGTATGAGGGAGTTTCAGAAAAAAGTTGGGTATCCTTTTTTACTTTGGATTTTTCAGCAGTTGCTTCATCCAGTTATCATGAACTGGAGGATTCTGCCTCTGTATGGAATTGGAGGCAAGTACACGCTTCGTATTGCCCAATACCTCCATGTTCTTTCTAAGGCAGTCCACAAAAAAGAGAAAAGGGGCGAGAAACCAGGATATTTCCCCAAGGCACTCCCCAATGCGCTGGCGCTTTTGGCAAGAAAACAATTGAGAAAACTGGAACGTTTCAATGAACACCGAAGACAGATTGCTCAAAAATATGTTCAAGCCCTATCTCATACTCAATACCAAATACTAGATACGAAATACCAGGAAGGAAATATTTACCTTCGATTTCCCTTGCGGCATGTAAAGGCCCACGAGATCATCAAAAGGGCATGGCGGCAAAATCTGCTTTTGGGAGATTGGTACACGACTCCCATAGCTCCTTATGATACTCAAATAGAGAAGATGGGATACGAGTGGGGGAGCTGTCCTAAGGCAGAGGAACTTGCCAAGACTACGCTTAACCTCCCCACGCACATTCGCATTTCAGAAAAAGAAGTAAACACTATTATCCAGTTTCTCCTAAACGAGATTTAAGAGTTCTTAAATCTCGTTTAAGCACTATGGAGATTAAGAAGGTTACAAACAAGGAAGAATGGGAAGGGTTTTTGCAAGGATGTCGTGATAAGACCTTTTTGCAGTCTTGGAACTGGGGCGAGTTCCAGAAACTCATACGGGGGCGTGTATGGCGCTTGGGAGTGTATGAGGAGGAAAACCTTGTTGCAGTTTCCCTTGTGGTGAAGGTTGTAGCCCGCCGGGGAACTTTCTTGCTCTTGCCTCATGGTCCGGTGACAAAACCAGGGGAACAGAGAAAGGAGGCAATACTCTCTGCTCTGCTTCCTTTTTTGAAAGACGTTGCCTTAAAAGAAAAGGCAAGCTTTATTCGTTTTAACCCCATTTGGGAGAGGGTAGAGGAAAACGTGCAGCTTTTCAGGAAAGCTGGATTCAAAGATGCTCCTTCACAAATGCACCCTGAAGCTTCTTGGAAGTTAGATATTACTCTTGACCTAGAGGAGTTACTGTCTCAGATGCGAAAGACCACACGCTATCTTATTCGCCAGGCAGCAAAGAACCAGGACATTACCATTGAACGGAGCAGCAGCAGAGTTGATGTTGAACTCTTTTCTCGCATGCATGAGAAAGTTTCAAGGCGGCAGGCCTTTGTCCCTTTTTCTTTGGAGTACTTACAAGGTGAGTTTGAAGCATTTTCAAAAGACAATCAGGTTCTTTTGTTTCTCGCAAAGTACAAAAGCAATGTGGCAGCTGCTTCCTTTGTGGTGTTTTGGTCTGGCATTGGATTCTATCATCACGCAGTCTCTCTGCCGGAATTTGCAAAGCTTTCTTTGTCTTATCTGTTATTATGGGAAGCTTTAAAAGAGGCAAAGAGAAGAGGGTGTGTGCTGTATGATTTTTGGGGATACGTTGACCCAAAGACGCAGCCAAAGCATCCTTGGGCAGGACCCACGCTTTTCAAACAGGGATTTGGAGGAGAGGCAAAGCTTTATGTGAAGACCCAGGATTACCCAGTGAGCTTAAAATATTGGTTCACCGCATTTTTTGAAACTGTCAGAAGAATAAGAAGACATCTTTGATGAGAAAACCCATGCGTTTTAAAAGAAAAAAGAAGCGAGTGTCATTTTTGAAATTGCGGTCCTTTTGGTATGCGACGGGTGTTCTTTTTTTTCTTACCTTTCTTTTTTACGCCGTAGTATTTTCTTCCTGGCTGGAAATCAAAGAGGTTCAAGTTGAGGGAGCACAGGAAGTCAAAAAAGAGCATATCCTTGCTGCTCTGGGTGAGAAGTTGTGGTGGAACTGGTTTGGCATTCCCACAAACAGTATTCTGCTCTTTGACGGCACGGGAGCAGGAGAATTGCTATCTTATAAGTTTCCTTTGCTCAGAGCGGTTTTTGTGAAGCGCTCCTTTCCGCAGACCATTGTCGTTTCAGTAGAAGAGCGGGTGCAGGTGGGGACGTGGTGCGTGTCTCTTAAGGCAGGCGAGGAAAGCTTGTGTTTTGCACTAGATAAAGAAGGCATTGCTTTCAAGGAGGTGGAGGCTGGAGAAGGTTATACCTTGTTTAGTTCCAAGGAAGCTTCCCAGGTTGCATTAGGCAAGGAATCCCTGAACCTTCAGCTTCTTTCCACTCTGTTGGATTTTCGAGAGGCCTTCCTTTCAGCAGGCGAGCCCATGCACGTTATTCTTGCTGCCTTTGAGATTGGGCGCGCAGGACAAGTGGAGGGTGTGACTCAGGAAGGATGGAAGATACGCTTGGATACGGAGGAAAGCATGGAATGGCAGCAAACAAAGCTGCAGCTTGTGTTGGAACAAAAAATCCCCCCGGAGAAAAGAGGGGAGCTTAAATACATTGATCTTCGTTTTGGGGACCAGGCCTACATTAAGTACCAAGACTAGATCCACTTTTTCTTTTTGAAAAAGGCAATCATAAAGAGGATGCCAACTCCCATGATGGCAGTGATAATCCAAAAGTCTCCGGGGAGTCCCACCAAGGGGAGAACCTTGGTGTTCATTCCAAATATGGCAGCAATTAAGGATAAGGGAAAGACAATGACCGAGAAAATGGTGAGCAGCTTTACAATCTCATTGGTCTTGTCTGTTAAAAGGGCGTTGTTGGTCTGCTCAAGAGAATTGATAGTTTCTTTTGCAATAATGAGGGTGCTCATGATGCGGGCCCAATGGTTGCGCAGGTGCGAGAAGTACGGAGTGTAGTGCTCTCCGTCAAAGAAACTAGCTGCATTGTCGCGAAGTGAAGTGAATACTCCCTTTTGGGGGCGCACGATGCGCCAGAGATTGATGATGTCTGCTTTTGCAAGGGAGATTTCTGTTAACATTTCTCGTTCCTTGCCCTTAAAAATGGATTCTTCAATAAGGATGAGTTTGCGGTCAACCTTGCCTGTCTTTTTTCCCGTGTCCTCCAAGATTGTGTGGAGCACGCGGTAAAGCAAAAGACCCACTCCCTTTCCCATGTGCTGTTCTTTTAAGTCTTCATACAGGTTGCACTCGTCAAACATGGCTTTTAAAGGCAAGATGGAGCTATAGTGGTTTGTGATAAGAGCGTTGCTGGTAACAATAATGTCAAGTTCTCTGGGACGTGTTTCTTTGCGCTCTTTGCTGTATATGGGAAAGAACAGCACCAAAAAGAGATTGGAGGCAAACTGCTCTACTCTGGTTCCCCAGGAGGGAGGAATGATTTGTTCTAGTACTACGGGGTGGAGATGAAAGCTCTCTCTCAAATACTCCACATCCTCTTTGGTGGGATCTTGGATATCCACCCAGGTGATTCCTCCGTGTTCAATGATATTCCGCATTACATTATTGTAACAGATTCAAGCGTATTGGAGTAGAAGACTATCCACACTCATTTTTGCTTTTTGCGCATCACCCCTTTTCAAAAAGAGAAAAATCGGGTATAATGGTGGACGTGAACAAAACCTACATTTCATGGAACAAAAAGATATTGAAAAACTACAAAAGAAGATAAAAGAGCTTCAAAAAGAGAAAGAAGAGTTTCTGGCAGGATGGCAGCGAGCTAAGGCGGACCTTGTAAACTACAAGAAAGAAGAGAGACAGCGGTTGCAGGGTTTGATGGAATATGTCAGAGGAGAATTCCTTGCCTCCCTTCTTCCCACGGTGGACAACTTAGAACGGGCAGAAAAGGAACTAAAGGACGAAGAGAGAAACAGCAAGCTTGTTCAAGGGTTTTTGCAGATAGCAAAGCAGTTAAAAGACTTTCTTTACAGCCAGGGAGTAAAAGAGATTGAAGCAGAGGGAAAGAACTTTAACCCTGCCCTGCACGAAGCAGTAGGCATGGTTCAAGGAGAAAAACCGGGCAAGGTGGTAGAGGTGGTAGAAAAAGGATATACCATAAAAGACATATTACTAAGACCAGCTAAAGTAAAGGTTGTTCGATGATACATGTTCTTGGCAACCGTTCCTCAAAATCCCCAGCCGGATTTTGGGAACTGCACTCTCGGCAATTTGTGCTTTCGCAACCATGCCAAATTGCCTCCGAGAGCTTGCAGAACATATATCATCTCACAATTTAACATTCAAACATTATGGCAAAAGTATTAGGCATTGACCTTGGAACAACGTTCTCTGCTATGGCAGTAATTGAGGGTGGAGAACCAAAAATCATTGAAAACCGGGAAGGAGCAAGAACCACTCCTTCTGTGGTGGCACAAGCTAAGAATGGGGAGATCTTGGTTGGGGTGCAGGCAAGACGCCAGCAGATAACCAACCCTCAAAACACTATCTCTCAGGTAAAGAGGTTAATTGGAAGGAGGTTTTCTGATGCTGTCGTACAAAAAGATAAGAAGCTTCTGCCCTACAATATACGAGAAGGCCAGGATGGGGGAGTAGAAATCAAGCTGGGGGAGAAATGGCTGAAGCCAGCTGAGATCTCTGCCATGGTGCTGCGCAAACTAAAAGTTGATGCAGAAGAAAAGCTGGGAGAGAAGATTACAGAAGCCATCATTACCGTACCAGCCTACTTTGACGATAGCCAGAGAAAGGAAACCAAGGTGGCAGGAGAGATTGCAGGCCTGGAAGTAAAGCGAGTGTTGAACGAGCCCACGGCGGCAGCCTTGGCCTATGGTTTAAATAAGAAAAAGGATGAGCGTATTGTGGTGTATGACTTTGGCGGCGGAACCTTTGACATCTCCATTTTAGAAGTTTCCCAGGACACCATTGAGGTGAAAGCCACAGGAGGAGATACCCACCTTGGGGGAGAGGACTTTGACCAAAAGATTATGAACTGGCTGGTGGAGCAGTACCACAAGGAAGAGGGTATTGATCTTTCCAAAGACCCTTTAGCTTTACAGCGCTTGAAAGAGGCGGCAGAAAAAGCAAAGATTGAACTTTCCTCGTCCATGGAGACCGAAGTTAATCTTCCCTTTATCACCTCTGACAGTTCTGGTCCAAAGCACCTGTATTTTAAAATGACGAGAGCCCAGCTGGAAAGTTTGGTGCAAGAGTATATCGACAAGTCTATTACCCTAGTGGAGCAAACCTTAAAAGAAGCTAAGGTTGTGGCAAAAGAGATTGACGAAATTGTCTTGGTAGGGGGGCAGACCCGCATGCCAGCCATCCAAGAAGCAGCAAAAAAGCTGTTTGGCAAAGATCCCAACCGCTCCATTAACCCAGATGAGGTGGTTGCCTTGGGAGCTGCAGTGCAAGGCGGAATCTTGCATGGAGAAGTAAAAGACGTTCTCTTGTTAGACGTGACTCCCTTGTCTTTGGGTATTGAGACCCTGGGCGGGGTAAACACCATTTTGATTGCCAAAAATACCACCATTCCCACAGCAAAGTCGCAGGTGTTTTCTACTGCGGCAGACAATCAGACTTCAGTTGAGGTTCATGTGGTGCAGGGAGAGCGCCAAATGGCAAAAGACAACAAGTCTCTGGGCAGGTTCATTTTAGACAGCATTCCTCCGGCTGCCAGAGGAGTTCCCCAGGTTGAGGTGGTATTTGACATTGATGCCAACGGTATCTTAAATGTTACTGCCAAAGACAAGGCGTCTGGTAAAACCCAGACCATCCGCATTGAAGGGTCTTCTGGCATTTCTAAAGAGGAGGCAGAGCGCATGCGTAAGGAAGCTGAGGCACATGAAGAAGAAGACAAAAAAAGAAGGGAGTTGGTGGAAGCACGGAACATGGCAGACTCTTTAATCTATACCGTGGGAAAGACCCTAAAAGATGCTGGAGACAAGATTGCACCACAAGACAAGAAGGATGTGGAAGAAAAGCTTGACGCCCTCAAAAAAGTGAAGGATGGTGAAACAATAGAGGAGATTCAAAAAGCCACCGAGGAGCTTTCCCAGGCGATCCAAAAGATTGGGGCCTCCATGTATCAACAGCAGGAGTCAGAGGAGAAAAAGAATGGCAAAGAAAAACCGGAAGAAGGAAAGTATCGTGAGAAATAATAAATACGAGGATGAAGGATTACTATAAAATTCTTGGCGTTACAAAAAACGCCACAGAAGATGACATTAAAAAGGCCTACCGGAAGTTGGCCCACAAGTATCACCCAGACAAAGGCGGTGACGCAGCACGTTTCAAAGAGGTTGCTGAGGCCTACCAGGTGCTTTCAGATATGGACAAGAAAGCCCAGTACGACAAGTTTGGCAGAGTGTTTGAAGGGGCTCCAGGTGCGGGATTTGGAGGTTTTCAGTGGGGTTGGGGAACCCCTCATGAGCATGACGCAGACGAGTTTTCGGAGGGTTTTGGTGTTGACTTTGACATTGGAGAAATCTTTGAAGATTTCTTTGGTCAAAAAACCACAAAAGACATAAAAAGCGGGCGAGACATTGAGGTTGAGCTTACAATACCTTTGGAAGCAACCGTCAAAGGAAAAGAAGAGGTTATTAACCTTTCAAAGCTTGTAACCTGCATCAGGTGCCAGGGAGTAGGAGCCGAACCCTCAACCAAAGTCAAAGAGTGCTTTTCTTGTAGGGGACAAGGACAGGTGCAGCAGATTAAAAGAACCGTGTTCGGCTCTTTTACTAGGGTTGGTTTGTGTCCTGAATGTAAGGGAGAAGGGTTAATCCCAGAACATTCCTGCAACGTATGCAAGGGAGAAGGAAGGATTCAGGGAGAAGATAGCATTAAGGTACAGATTCCCCCGGGAGTGGATAGCAGCCAGATTCTTAAGATTGCAGGAAAAGGAGACGTGGGAAGAAGAAAAGGGAAAGTAGGGGATTTATACATTCGAGTGTTTGTAAAGCCCCATAGCGTGTTCAAAAGAAAAGGGGATGATCTGTATGTAAAAATGCCAATCTTGTTTTCGCAAGCCGCCTTGGGAGACGAGATTGAAGTTCCAACCATTGAGGGAACCAAGATTCTCTTAACCATTCCCCAAGGTATTGAATCTGGCAAGACATTGCGAGTTTTAGGCAAAGGTATTCCTCATTTCTCTGGTTTAGGCCGCGGCAACATGCTAGTTGAGATTGATGTTGTCACCCCAAAGAAACTCACCAAAGAGCAAAAAGAGCTCTTGGAGCGCTTGAAAAATCAAGGACTTTAGAGTATACTCATTACGTCCTTGGTGAAACCAAGGATTCCTTGATTTAGTTGAGGACGAATTCAATTGAGGGCCCTGGGCATTCCTTAACGCAATTTAAGGACTAAATTGCTAGAACGCCCGCCAGAGTCAAGCAGTTGACTCTGGCCCCGCAAAAACTCAAGCAGTTGAGTAATGTATCCGCCTCCGGCGGACCCGGGGAAACCCTTGTTATGCCGTCGCCTCAACGGCGACATGGCAAATCAAGGTAGGTTTCCCGGCAAAAGCAAAGCAGTTTGCTTTTGCCCCCATAGCTCAATGGAAGAGCAGTGGCCTTTTAAGCCATTGGTTGCAGGTTCGAGTCCTGCTGGGGGCACTATCAGCAATAACCGATATTCACAGCTGATTTCTCAACGAGAAGGCGCTCTTGTGCTGTTCCCTGGAGATAAGGAAATCCTTTTCTCTAGAGAACCAGCAGAAAGGAGTACTTTATATGAATGCCCCTCGAGTTGTCGTCATTGGTGCCACAGGGGCCGTGGGAAAGGTTGTGTTACAGGTGCTGGAGGAACGCACCTTCCCTATGAGTTCACTACGTCTTTGTGCCTCGCCGCGCTCGGTGGGCAAGACTATTGAGTTCAAGGGTGAGGAAATTACGGTAGAGGTAGTAGACGAACGTCTCTTGGCCGAGTGCGACATCGCATTCATCTCTGCAACGGACGAGATGAGTCGCCAGATGGGCGAGCTTGCACCAAAGCAAGGGTGCATCGTTATTGACGACAGCAGCGTATGGCGCATGGACCCCAGAGTCCCGCTCGTTGTCCCCGAAGTCAACGGCGATGACCTAGATCAGCACGAGGGAGTCATCTCGATCCCCAACTGCTCAACCACACCATTGGTGATGACCCTTTGGCCGTTGCACCGACAGAACCCGGTCAGGCGGGTCGTCGTCGCCACGTACCAGTCTGTGTCGGGTACCGGCGCCGCTGCCATGGCAGAGTTAAGCGAACAATCCCGTGAGGTACTCGCCGGCAAGCCAGCGGTCCCCAAGCAATATCCCCACCAGATTGCGCTCAACCTTATACCGCACATCGGTTCGCTCGGAGAGGACGGCTACTACTCCGAAGAGGTGAAGATGCGCCAGGAAACGCAGAAGATCATGCACGAACCGGATGTTGCCTTCGCAGCAACGTGCGTGCGCGTCCCGGTGCAGGTGTCACACAGTGAAGCCGTTTTCGTAGAATTCCAACGCCCCATGACCCCCGAGGAAGCCCGCGACATCCTCACTGGTGCACCTGGCATCTCTGTGGTCGACGACCCGTCTAACGCCGTCTACCCAATGCCGATTGATGCTGCTGGACATGACGAGGTATTCATTGGCCGGATACGTCGCGACACCTCGCATCCGAACGGCCTAGCAATGTGGATCGTCTCAGACAATCTACGCAAGGGCGCGGCGACCAACGCAGTGCAGATTGCAGAAGAACTGGTCCACAGAGGTATGTTGCTGCGGCAGCGCCTCTAAAAGAAGGGTCTCCACCCTGCACATTGTGCACCGGAGACCCTTTTCCTTTTCTCTCATAAATATATAGACAAATACCACTCAGGCTGCTACAGAGAGTGTAAATTCATTTCTTAGCTTCTCTAAGTACTTCAACTCCTCTAGTAACTGGTCCCAATCAAGTCCCTCAAGGGGCACTTTTTGTTTGACAAAAGGATAAAAATGCGGAAAGCACATGGGCTACACAGGTTTCATCTTTGTTGTTTTCCTCCGCTGGATTTTCCGGCGTCTTAAGACCACTCATGGTATCTGCCAGGAGTGTGAAGAGGCGGAACTGGAAGATTTCTGACGAGAAAAGCAGCAACAGGATACAGCTCCTGAGCCCCCGTAGTAGTTCTGAACCAAAAGAACGAATCGGGGGCTTTTGTTTTGTGCGTGGTATATAATGATTGTGTCATAACGGTCCTGCTTAAATTTAATATAATATCCGCATATTGCTTAAATGAAATTTAGTTTCTATTTATGTTATGAAAAATAGAATTGTATTGCTTCTTGATATGGATGCATTTTTTGCCATGGTAGAAGAAAGAGAAAACCCCCACTTTAGAGGAAAACCAGTGGTGGTTGGGGCAGACCCCAAAGAAGGCAAGGGCAGGGGAGTGGTATCCACCTGCAACTATGAGGCAAGAAAGTATGGCATTCATTCTGCAATGCCCATATCTGAAGCTTGGAGATTATGTCCCCAGGCCGTGTTCTTGCCGGTGGATGGAGCCTTGTATCATAAGGCGTCAGAGAACATCATGACCATCTTGAGAAAGTATACTCTTTTGGTAGAACAAGTTTCTTTAGATGAAGCATATTTGGACATCAGCTTTGTTGGGAGCTTTGAGAATGCAAGGAAGTTAGCTGAAAAGATAAGAAAGGAGATTTTTAAAAAAGAGAAACTTCCTGCTTCTTGCGGCATTGCTCCAAACAAAATGGTAGCCAAAATAGCTTGTGAGCATGCAAAGCCCAATGGTGTTTTGGTTGTGGAGCCACAAAAGGTAGAGAGCTTTCTTTCTTCTTTGAGTATCAGGGAGATTCCAGGTATTGGGCCAAAAACCGCCGCAATCCTGGAAAAGTTTTTCAAGAAAAAGGCACTCAAAATAAAAGATGTGAGAGAGACATCAAAAGAAGAGCTGGTGAAACTCTTGGGTGTGTTTGGAAGTACTCTGTATGACAAGGTTCGAGGCATTGACCATAGCCCCGTTACCGTTAAAGAAGAGGTAAAGTCTATTGGCAGGGAACACACTTTTGAGAGGGATACAAGAGACGGCGAAGAAATCTTCCCCGTGTTCCGAGAGCTTGCAAGAGAGGTTGCCTCAGAGCTCAAAGAAGCAGGGCTTGCTTTCAAAACCATAACCGTGGTGTGTCGTTTCCATGGGTTTGAGACGCATACGAAAGCAAAGAGCTTCAAGGAGCCCCAAAAAGACTGGAAGCTCTTTGAGAAGGAAGCAATGCAGCTCCTTTTGAGATTTCTGACTGAGAACTTAAACCCAATACGCCTTATAGGAGTAAGGGCAAGAGTTGCCCAATCCACTCTTTGAACTCTTGCGCTCTTTTTCTTTTCTGTGTATACTGTCCTATCTGAGCTTTGCTCAGAATTGCCCATTACAAAGGAGGCCTGTCATGGCTGATATAATTGTTATCCTTGGTAGCACAAGTGACGAAGAGGCGGTGCGAAGCTCAAAGATGTTCGAGGTTTTGGATGAAGTCGGGGTCTCCTGGACCGCTGCGGCGATCTCGGCCCACCGAAATCCCGAGGAGCTCAGGGATTACTGCCTGAGCAGCGGAGGCAAGGTGTTCATTGGCGTGGCTGGCATGTCAGCAGCGCTCCCTGGCGCAATAGCAGCTATTGTCAAGGAACGCCCTGTGATTGGGGTTGCCCTTGCTTCTGACGTGCTGGACGGCATGGACGCCCTGCTTTCTATTGTGCGTATGCCCCCTGGAGTTTCAGTTTCCTGTACGGGGATTGGGAGTGCAGGACTGCGGAACGCCGCAATCCAGGCCTGTCAGATCATAGCGCTGGGGGATAAGGGAGTGAAAAGCGGTCTGACTGTCTACCTGGAAAGCAATAAACGAGAGCCCGTATACAATCTTGAGGGGAAAGGAGGGTCCTGATGGGAGCTGTCATTCCAAAGATGGTACGAGAGTCACCGTTCAGTAAGGAACTGAGGAAGGGTGGACTGGACCGGTTGTATCAGGGGAAGGTACGGGACACCTATACGCATCCAACAAACTCTGACTTGCTTCTGATCGTTGCAACTGATCGCGTAAGCATCTTTGACCTTGTTCTCCCCGCTTTCGTGGAGAAGAAGGGTGAGGTGCTCACCGCACTGACCCACTTTTGGTTGCGCGGTGTCCTTTCGAGTTTTCCTCACCATTTGAGGGACTCGGGTATGCTGATGGGGAATTTTGCATCGATTCCTGCACAGCGCACATCCGTCGTCAAAAAGCTCCAGATGATTCCCTTTGAACTGATCTTTCGGGGTCATCTTGGGGGGTCGGTGTGGGCCGCATACCAGGACACAGGCATGGTTGCGGGCAAGCAGCTTCCTCACGGTCTCACCAAGTGGGAGAAGCTAAGCGCCCCAATCTTCACTCCTTCTACAAAGGCCGAGTCCGGGCACGACGTGAACATCACCGAGGATGAGTTTCTGGCTGCTACCGGGCAGCTTGGCCCTCGGGTAGTTTCCATGTTTGCTAAGGCCTATGCACTGGTGTACGAAGAAGCACGCAAGCGCGGCATCCTAATCCTCGATACAAAGTTTGAGGTAGGTGTAGATGAACACGGCTCGCCCGTCATTGCCGATGAGGTGCTCACTCCAGACTCCTCAAGGTTTACTACAGTAGAGGACTTTGAACGCGCGATGAAAGAAGGGCGCGACCCTGTCTTCTATGACAAGGAGACGGTGCGGAACTGGGGGCGTACCGTGGAGACGCCAAAGGGGCAAGGAATCAACAAGCTTGATCCTGAGGCTCCAGAAGACCTCGCCTTCGTGGCCTCGCTTAAGGTTCCAGAAGAGGTCCTGTCGGACGCAAGCTCAAGGTATCTGGAGATCTTTGAGCGCATCACCGGTATGCCTCTTGTCCGGTACCAGACGGAGAGGATGCATGAGTGACACTAAAGGCCCCTGTCTGCAACTCGTAAGGAGAAGCGGACAGGGGGCTTTCTATATTAAGGGTTGCGCCAGGCAGCCCCAAATGATATACTATTTCCATATGTTAAGAGGTGCAGGGAAAATAGCAGTCCTCTTTTTTCTTGTGGGCTCCATCCTTGGGGCTTACTACTTTGGTTTTCAGGTGGGGAAATCTGAGGCCAGAATAGTTCCCATCGAAGGGGTGCAAAACACCCAGTTCGGGGCGCCTGAAGCTGTAGACTTTTCTCTGTTTTGGGATGCCTGGAATATCATCCAAGAAAAGTATGCTGCCAAGGAATCCTTTGATTATCAAGAGATGGTGTACGGTGCCATCTCTGGCATGGTGGAGAGTTTGGGTGATCCCTATACTTTGTTCATGGACCCAGAAGATACCAAGCGGTTCCGCGACGACATTTCCGGGTCTTTTGAAGGGGTGGGTATGGAGATTGGCATTCGAAACCGTGAGCTTCGGGTTATCTCTCCCCTGGAGGGGACTCCGGCAAAGGCAGCTGGATTGCGCCCGGGAGACGTTATTGTGCGGGTGGATGACACCTTCACAAGAAACCTTACGATTGATGAAGCAGTCTCTTTAATTCGGGGTCCCAAGGGAACCGATGTGACCCTTTCCATTCTGCGAGGCGACTGGTCTGAAACCAAAGACTTTGTTATCACCAGGGCAGTCATTAAGATTCCTTCTTTGGAGTGGGAAATGTTGGAAGAGAATATTGCATATATTCAGCTTTTCCATTTTTCAGAAAATGCCTCGCGCACTTTCAGAACAGCAGCAACCGGCATTCTTGCTTCTTCAGCTGACCGAATTATTTTAGACTTAAGAAACAACCCGGGAGGATTTCTTGAGGTTGCAGTGGATATTGCAGGATGGTTCCTAGAGAGAGGGCAGGTTGTGGTGGTGGAGGATTTTGGCGAAGAAGGAAAAGAAATCATCTACAAGGCAAGAGGGAATGGCCGCCTGGGAGGCTACCCTTTGGTCATTTTAATGAACCAGGGGTCAGCTTCGGCCTCTGAGATCTTAGCTGGAGCCCTGCGAGACCACAAGGGAGTGACGGTCGTGGGGGAAAAGTCCTTTGGAAAAGGGTCTGTGCAGGAGTTGGAGAACCTTGTTGGAGATGCTTCTTTGAAAGTGACCGTGGCAAACTGGCTTACCCCCAATGGAAACCATATTACCGACGTTGGCTTGGACCCGGATGTGGAAGTTGAGATGACTCCAGAGGACTTTGACCTAGAGCTGGATCCCCAGCTTGACAAGGCTCTTGAGTTAGTTAAGGATTTGTGAGAAAATACTTTCATGAAGGTTATTTTGCTGCAAGATGTTCCAAAACTTGGCAAGAAGTTTGAGGTAAAGGAGGTGGCAGACGGCCACGCCCAAAACCACCTCATTCCAGAAGGACTGGTAAAGCCTGCAACCAAGGAAGCTTTAGAATGGGCGGAGATGCAAAAGGAGTTAGTAGAAAAGGTTGCAGAAGAGAGCCTGCAGAAATCTCAAGAAATGGCATCTCAGTTAGACGACATGGAGGTTCAGCTTGTGCTGAAGGTGGGAGAAGAAGGACAGCTGTTTGAGGCAGTAAACGCCCAAAAGATTGCAGACAGGTTAAAAGAGATGGGATACAATGTCAAGAAATCTCAGGTAAAGTTAGAGGATCCTTTAAAAGAACTCGGAGAGTTTCCTGTAAAGTTGAGCTTTGAGCATAACCTGGAGGCAGAAATTCGAGTAATCATTGCAGAACAAGAAGCGGAATGACCCGGTACATCTTTGTTGCAGGAGGCGTCATGTCCGGCGTTGGCAAGGGCGTGGCTACGGCCTCTCTTGGAAAGATTCTCTTAAGCAAGGGTTTTGCCGTCTCTGCGGTAAAGATTGACCCCTACATCAACGTTGATGCCGGTACCATGAATCCCCTGGAACACGGGGAGATTTTTGTGACTGACGACGGAACCGAGTCAGACCAGGACCTGGGAAACTATGAACGCTTTTTTGGAAGACCCTTTTCCAAAGTTAACTACATGACTACAGGTCAGGTATATGACTCTGTTATTAAAAGAGAGCGCAATCTGGAATACAAAGGAAAGTGCGTAGAAGTAGTTCCCCATATCCCAGAAGAGGTTATCTCGCGCATTAAGGCGGCTGCAAGAGTAGACAAGGCAGACTTTGTCTTGATTGAAATAGGGGGCACGGTGGGAGAATATCAAAACATGCTCTTTTTGGAGGCAGCGCGCATGATGCAGGCAAGCGCTCCTGAGCAGGTTTTTTTTGTGTTGGTAAGCTATCTTCCCATTCCACCCAGTATTGGAGAACAAAAGACCAAGCCTACGCAGACAGCTGTCAGAACTCTGAACGCAGCAGGTATTCAGCCAGACATGATTATTGCCAGGTCCGAACTACCCGTAGACAAGCCAAGAAAACAAAAGATTTCCCTGTCTTGTAACGTTGCGGCAGACTACGTCATTTCAGCCCCCGACGTAAAGTTTATTTACGAGATTCCCGTGAACTTTGAAAAAGAGAAGGTGGGAGACAAGATATTGCAAAAGTTCGGATTGAAAGGCAAAAAGCAAGACATGAGAGACTGGAGAGCTTTGGTGCGCAGGGTACGTTCCTTAAAAAAGACCGTGCGAATAGGGATCGTGGGGAAATACTTTGAGACAGGGGACTTTACCCTAATGGATTCCTATCTTTCTGTGATTGAGGCTATCAAGCATGCCTCGTGGGCCATGGGGAGGAATCCTGAAATTACTTGGCTTTCTTCAGAGAAGTATATAAAGAACCCAAAGGCGGCCCAGGAGCTTAAAAACTTTGATGGTATTATTGTTCCCGGCGGTTTTGGCACTAGGGGAGTGGAGGGAAAAACAAAGGCAAGTGAGATTTGCCGGATTAACAAAATTCCTTATTTTGGCTTATGTTTTGGTATGCAGTTGGCAGTAATTGAGTTCGCGCGGAATGTGTGTGGATTGAAAAAGGCATCTTCAGCAGAGTTCTACCCACGTGATACTATTGACCCCGTTATTGATGTGATGGAAGACCAGAAGACTCTTTTGAAAGAAAAGAAATACGGGAGCACCATGCGCCTTGGGGCGTACAGATGTCGTATTCAGAAGGGAACCCTAGCATACGAGGCGTATGGAAAACAAGATATCTCAGAGCGGCACCGCCATCGCTATGAGTTGAATAATGAGTACCGAGGTATTCTGGAAAAGAAAGGTATGGTAATATCAGGCGTCAATCTAGAAAGAGATTTAGTAGAGATTGTTGAACTGAAAAATCATCCGTTCTTTGTTGGAGTCCAGTTTCATCCAGAATTTAAATCAAGGCCTTTGGAGCCCCACCCTTTATTTTTAGAGTTTGTGCGAGCTGCAGTTAGGTAATATGTACCACCTTGACGATTCTTTGAGATCGGTCAAATCCCCGCTTTCTCTTTGTAGAAAACTGCACCACACCTTCTTTTAAGGCAAAGAGGGTGTAGTCTTTTCCCGTTCCAACGTTTTTGCCCGCAAAGAGTTTGGTGCCGCGCTGCCTGACCAAAATCTGTCCTGCCCTGGCTTTTTCACCCGCAAACAGTTTTATTCCAAGATATTTTGGTTGAGAATCCCGCCCGAGGCGCGTTGATCCAACTGACTTTGTAGTAGCCATACGACAGAATTGTTAAATGGTTATATGGTTACATTGTTAAACAATTTAGCAATGTAACAATGTAGCAATGACTATACTAACAAAAATAAGAGAGTTTGTCAAAGTAAATCAAAAGGACATAGTCCTGGTTTTGGGCGTGATTCTGATTTCCCTCATTTCCTTTGCTGCGGGATATTTAGTGGCAAAAGACCAGTTAAAAGGCCCGGTTCAGGTCCAAGAACAGTATGGAGAATAATGTTCCGCAACACATCGTATTGTTCCCGGACGGAAACCGGAGATGGGCAAGAGAACGGGGCATGGATGCCTTAGAGGGTCATCGGGTGGGGTACGAGAAAGCAGTACAACTTGTAGACTGGTGCCAAGAACGGGGAGTAAAAGCCCTTACCATGTTTGGGTTCTCCACGGAAAACTGGAACCGTACGGAGCGAGAGGTCACCTACTTAATGCGTCTTTTGGAAACTGGTTTGGTTCAGCAGCTTAAAAAGTATGTAGGAGAAAAAGCAAAAGAACGGGGAGTAAAAATACGTATCATTGGTCAAAAAGAGCGCCTACCAGAATCCCTGCAAAAGGTTATTGCCAAGGTAGAAGAGACAACCAAAGACAATGACAAATTCTTTGTTACCCTGGCTATAAGCTACGGGGGAAGATGGGATATTGTGAGTGCGGTACAAAAAATGCTCAAAGAAGGGATATCTCCAGAACAGGTTACAGAAGAGTTGTTTTCCAATTATCTTTCCACCGCAGGCCTGCCAGATCCTGACCTTGTGATACGGGCAGGAGGAGAGCAGAGATTTTCTAACTTTCTTTTGTGGCAATCAGCATATGCTGAACTCTACTTTTGCAGTAAGTATTGGCCCGACTTTACAGAAGAGGATTTTAATGAAGCAATTCAAGAATATCAAAGAAGGCAGAGAAGATTTGGGAAATGATTGAAGAAGACGAAGAGATTCAAGAGCCCAGTGTTCTCGCTCGAATATTTAAAGTGCTGATGGCCCTTGCGGTTCTTTTGGGTTTTGTGTACCTTTCGGGGCTCGACCAGTACTTTTTCTACCAGAGGACCCCAACTGAGGTCAAGCAAGAACCAGTGGTGAGCGCAATAGACGCAGAGGAGATTCTTGTTCCTCTTTCTCTATTCATTCTCAGAAACGACGAAGACAACGGATCTCTGCGTACAAAAGAGAATATAAGGAACTTGGTTGAGAATGCTTCCCAGATTTGGGAACAAGCAAACATTGAATTAGAAATACACAACCTGTATGAGTTAAAGAGAACAGATGAGGAGATAACTCTGCTCTTGGATTCTTCTCGCGAATTTGTTGAAGGAGTAGAGGGATTTGACCCTTTCTTTATAAATGTATTTCTCGTGGCGAGATTGCGCGGGATAAACGGCATTGCCTTTGGGGGACTTTCCAGCGTTGCCGTGGCAGACTATACCACGGTCTACGACTTTCGGGCCCTGGCTCACGAAGTGGGACACATATTGGGATTGGACCATGTGCAAAATGTGCAGCGGCTCATGCACCGGGGCGCAAACGGATTTGGACTTTCTTTAGAGGAGATATTGCGAGCACGAGAGAGCGCACTACGGTTTTAAAGCAAGATATGCAACTTCTTATTGCAACAACAAACGCGGGGAAAATCAAAGAATACAGGCACCTTTTAAGAGAGGTGCCTCTTTTGCTTGTGACACTTTCTGATTTGGGTATTGAGGAAAAACCAGAAGAGACTGGTGTAACCTTGGAAGAGAACGCTCTTTTGAAAGCGCAATTCTACTTTGAGAAAAGTGGGATTTCAGTGCTTGCCGATGATACGGGCCTTGAGATTGACGCTGTGGGAGGCGAGCCTGGCATTCATGCAAGACGCTGGCCTGGGTATGAAGCAACAGACCAAGAACTTATAGATTATGCGCTCAAAAGGTTGGAGGGAGTCCCAAAAGAGAAAAGGACTGCCAGGTTCCGGGCAGTTATTGCGATTGCTAAAGACAAACAAGACATCCGCCTGTTTGACGGTATTATGGAAGGATACATTGCAGAGAAAGCGTACTATCCCATTGTTGCAGGATATCCGTATCGTTCTCTTTTCTCCCTTACTTTGGGAGGGAAGGTGCTTTCTGAGTTTGCCATTGAAGAACTGGAGGATATGCACCGAAAGCGCGCAATTGAAAAAGCCCTCCCATTTCTTTTTGAGATTCAAGAGAGTGGGGTAGAATAGAGACATGGAAAAGGCTACTCTTGGAATAGGATGCTTTTGGTGTGCAGAAGCCGCATTCAAGCTTAAAAAAGGCGTGGTTTCGGTTACCCCAGGATACGCAGGAAAAGAGCATGTGGAAACGGTTCAGATTGAGTATGACCCAAAACTTACTTCCTACCAAGAGTTGTTAAAGATATTCTGGGAGATTCACAATCCTACCGAGAAAAACAAGCAGGGTCCTGACGTTGGACCAGAGTACCAGGCGGTTATTTTTTATCACACCAAAGAACAGCAAAAGATAGCTGAGCAAACAAAAAAAGAGCAGGCCTCAAAGTACAAGGAGCCCATTGCAACAGAGATTTGGCCTTTTGAAGATTTTCATGAGGCAGAGGATTATCACAAGGATTTCTATGAAAAGAACCCAAACACGGTCTACAGCCAGGCAATTATTGCGCCAAAGGTAGAAAAGGTAAAGAAATTATTACAAAAAGATGGAGAGTAATTGGAAGGAGAAACTGAGCCCCGAGCAGTACAAGATTATGCGAGAAAAAGGGACCGAAGCCCCTTTCAAAGGAAAGTATGCGAACTTTCATGAGAAGGGAATGTTCACGTGTGCTGCCTGCGGACAAGAATTGTTTTCTTCTGACACCAAGTTTGACTCTGGCACGGGTTGGCCCAGCTTTACTGAACCTACGAACTTAGAGAACGTTGAGCTTAAAGAAGACAGCAGTCTTGGTATCAAGAGAACCGAGATTGTATGCAAGAAATGTGGTTCTCACTTGGGTCATTTGTTTGACGACGGCCCCAAAGACAGGGGAGGAAGGAGGTACTGCATTAACTCGGTATGTTTAAACTTTGAAAAGAAATGATGAAGTTTATCATTCTTGCTGTTATTGTTATTGTGTCTGCTGCAGGATATTTTGCAGTAGAGGATGAAAAGAAGGTTGTAGACGAGACGCGGCTTTTAATTGAGCTTCAAGAATAGTGTACTAATAGAATATGAATAGAAAAAATATGACAAAAAATCTTAAGACTCCTAAAAGTGTTCTTGCGGTCTTTGCACACCCAGATGACATGGACTTTAGCTCTTCTGGCACCATTGCAAAGTGGGCCAAAAGAGGAGCTGCTATCACCTATCTTGTGTGCACCGATGGGAGCAAAGGGTCAGATGACCCAAAGATGACCTCCCGCAAGCTTTCTCTCATACGCAAAAAAGAACAACGTATGGCGGCTAAAATTCTTGGAGTAAAAGACGTAATATTCCTGCGCCATGTTGACGGGGAGCTTGTGGTGAACAAAAAGCTCAAAGAAGATATTGCCAGGGTGATTCGCCAAAAGAAACCGGACTTGGTCATTACGCTTGACCCCACTTTTTTGTACTCTGTAAAGAGAGGATTTATAAATCATTCAGATCATAGGGCAGCGGGGCAGGCCGCAATTGACGCGGTGTTTCCTCTGGCAAGAGACCGCTTGAACTTTCCTTATCATGAAAAGAGGGGATTGGCTTCCCACAAGGTAAAGACACTTTTGCTCGTTGCCATGGAAGACCCCACGCATTGCGAGGATATTACGGGTAGCTTTGAAACAAAACTTAAAACCCTAAAAGCGCATGTAAGTCAGGTTATGCCTGACGCGGTGTTTGAAAAGCGTATTCGTGATCGTTCCCGGATGCTGGGCAAGAAGGCCGGCTTTCGCTACGCAGAAGGATTCAAGCGCATAGAGCTTTCCTAGAAGACAGATTTGGTTTCTGCCGGAGGTTGACAAAAGCTTCTTTTTCATGTATAAAAGTGGTGCCCTTTTGATCATTCTAAAAAGGAAGGTGTGTAATGAGCCTCAAGGCCTATGAGCTTTTCACTCAGGGAGAGGACTCGGATGCTGTTATTTTAGCAGAGACGCCAGAAGAAGCGGTGTCTTTACTCAAAGCGGAGCTTCGAGAGCAAAGGGATGACAACACATGGGTTATCGTTTTACCCATGAGTCTCTTCTCTCCTCCCAGGATTGACTCTGAGGAAGAGTATATGAGCGACGGGATGTGGCATTATCGCATCCAGGCAGCAGGCAGCAAGCAAGTGCTGCTTCTTTTAAACCTTGAAGCGGAAGTAGAGCTTGTTATGTTGATTCGCGAGCTTCCTCTGGTACGCAAAATCTGAGAAAGGAGGATGAGCTACGCAAGCTGTGAACACAGGGCCGATGCAGTCAGCATCGGCCTTTCCATTTGAATTGACAAGGATCTCTCCATAAGCCATAGTAAAACAAGAGGAAAGGTCCCTCTTGTTTTATAAACTTAATATAATGAAGAATCATTATTGCAATTATGGCGACAAACGTTGTCAAGCGAGACGGCTCAAAGCAGCCCTTTGACGAAGGGAAAATCAGAAGGTCCATTAAGTTGGCAGTGCAAGACGCAGCCCTTTCTTCAGATAGGACAGACGAGGTAGTAAATCAGGTTTTGCCGATTGCATTGGCAGCAGCAAATAGCAAAGAAGAAATTGCAACCTCTGAATTGCGGGAGGTCATTCTTGCTGAATTAGAAAAAACAGAGGCATCAGCAGCAGAAGCTTGGAGAAAGTATGCTCAAAGCAAGGGCGCTTAACGCTTGGAGTTTTGGCTTAAGAAAACAGGATGCAAAAACGTCCTGTTTTCTTTTCAGATTAGAGCAGAGAAGTATGAAAAGAATCGCCAGGAAAGTGGTTTTCTGATAAAGTATATCCATGAAACTCATTACTTTTGTTCTTCTTGCTATCGTCATTTTTGCAGTCGGGTACGCCATACTTGGAGATCAAGAGTTCCTTACCTCCCGTGAGCCTGTCTTGGAGGAGATAAGGAATCTTCTGGGTTCTTCCGAAGAGTTGCCTATTCTTAAAAAAGCTCCAGAGTTCGTTGGCCTTACCTCTTGGATGAATTCTGAACCCCTTGTACTAAAGGAGCTTCAAGGCAAGGTTGTGCTGGTGGATTTTTGGACGTATACCTGTATTAACTGTATTCGCAACATCCCCCATATCGAAGCGTTCCATGAAAAATACAAAGATAACGGTCTTGTTGTTCTTGGGGTGCATACCCCGGAGTTTGAGTTTGAAGAGGATGAGGGGAATGTAAGAAGGAATGTGAAAGAGTACGGCGTTGAGTATCCCGTGGCCCTCGATAATAACTATGCAACCTGGAATGCTTTTGAGAATAGATTTTGGCCTGCACTCTATTTAATTGACGCAAAAGGGAACATTCGTTACACCCATTTTGGGGAAGGGCAATATGCAGAGACCGAGGCTGCAATACAACAGCTGTTGCTTGAGGCAGGCCTCCTTTCTTTAGACAAGATTACCAAGGTTACAGAACCCCCTGCAGGCGTTGATTTTAAGAGCATTGGAACTCCAGAGATATACTTTGGAGCTTCTCGTATTAACAACATCGGGAACCCAATTGAGGCAGTTCAAGTGAATGAACCCCACGAGTTTAAAGAACCCCAGGCAGTAGAGTTTAATCGTTTTTATCTTGTGGGAACCTGGCGCATTGCCCCAGAGTTTGCGCAACTGGTAGAGGGGGAGGGGAAAGTTCTTATTCGCTACAAGGCAAATAAGCTGAATCTTGTGTTGGATACAAAAGGAGAAGCAGACATTCTGGCCGAAGTGAAGCTAGACGGGGAATATCTTACTGAAAAGAACAAGGGAGAGGATATTGTTTTTCAGGGCACCGCTTCTTTTTTGAAAGTTCAGGGTGCAAGTTTGTATAATCTTGTAGATACAAAAGAGGAATATGGTACCCATACCTTAGAACTTCTTGTTCCTTCTTTAAATCTTGAGTTTTTCACCTTCACCTTTGGCTAGGGGATGAGCCCTACAATATATGAGCGTGGACTTAAATCGCCAAACGGGCGGTTTTTTGATATACTTTAAAATGAGTAAAGGTTGTTTTAAAAAGAAGTCTAATAGAGTATTTTGCCCCTATGTTTGACAATCATACGTATAACTTGATGAATCAGCTGGTGGTGGAGCACAAAAGTCTGTGGCGCATCAAAGATGTGTACAAGCGCGACGCGGGGAAGTGCGAAAACTGCAACGCCTTCTGGGAAAAGATGGAAAAGGATAAAGAAGACCACATTCAAGAGCTCACCGGGTTAATCAAGAAACATCTGTAATGTATGGCGTCTGAGTCAAAAAGACCAATCCCGCCTTTTCCACCCCAGCACCAAGAACCCCCTGGGATAGAGGCAGACATGAAGCCCTTGCCGCAGTATCAGGGAAAAGAGTACAAACCCTCTGGCAAGCTTCTTAAGAAAACCGCTCTCATCACGGGTGGGGATTCAGGAATTGGCCGTGCAGTTGCCTTTTTGTTTGCCAGAGAGGGCGCAAATGTTGCCATTACGTATCTGCCTGTAGAAAGCCGGGACGCAGAGATACTTACGCAAGAGATTGAAAAGTTGGGCAAAAAGTGCCTGTGCCTTGAGGGTGATGTTTCAGATAGCGCCTTCTGCCAGAAGGCCGTAGACAAGACCGTGCAGGAGTTTGGCTCTCTGGATATCCTTGTCAACAACGTGGCTACCATGTCCCCTGCAGACGATATTGAGAAGTTCTCGGACAAAGAGCTGGAACGCATGTACCAAGTGAACGTATTCAGCTACTATTACATGACCCGCGCTGCACTCAAACATATGAAAGAAGGTACATGTATCATAAACACGGGGTCAATAGTGGGATCGCGTGGAGGTGGCTACCCGATATATTCTGGAACCAAAGCTGCAACGCATACTTTAACCAAAACCCTTGCAAAAGAGCTCTTGCCGCGCGGTATTCGCGTGAACTGTGTTGCTCCAGGGCCAGTTTGGACGCCCTTGCAAACTATTAAAGACTCATCAGAAGAGGATATTGTGCACTTTGGCAAGTATAATCCCATGGGTCGTCCGGGCCAGCCAGACGAAATGGCTCCGGCCTATGTATACCTGGCCTCCGAAGCTGACTCCAGTTACATGACGGGCGAGATTATTTTTATTACCGGCGGGGATGTGGCCCGGTAGAAATGCGTGGGGAAAACTAAACCGAGCCCAGCATCACTTGAGATTTTTGCCGCTTTTAGCATTCAGTTTGTAATTTTTAAGGTTGCAGTATCTTAAAAAGAGTGTATACTATACTAACGTGTGCCCTGGCAAGCGCGTCCAGGGCTTTTCTTATGCAGGAATCTTCAGAAAACAGAGAACAGAACTTCTATGGATTGGGCATAGCGCCCGGTCTCCTAGAGGTACTCAAGCGGACTGGATTCACCAGACCCACCCCTATCCAGGTTCGTACCATCCCTCTTGGGATTCAGGGAAAAGACCTGGTAGGCATAGCCCAGACGGGAACCGGAAAGACCCTTGCTTTTGGCATTCCCATGATACAAATGCTCCTTGGCACAAAGAGACAGGGGTTGGTGGTGCTGCCTACGCGAGAGCTTGCGCTTCAGGTAGAAGCGTTTCTAAAAAAGGTGGGACAACAGCAGGGTCTTAAAACCGCCGTGCTCATTGGCGGACTTCCCTTTGGACGACAGCGCCGTGATATCTCCCGTAAGCCGCACATTATCGTTGGAACACCGGGAAGAATTAACGACCATCTTTTGCAAAAAACCCTTTCTTTGTCCAGCGTTTCCATAGTGGTGCTTGACGAGGCGGACCGTATGTTTGATATGGGCTTTCTTCCCCAGATTCGAACCATTCTTAAGGCCCTTCCCAAAGAGCGCCAGACCATGCTGTTTTGTGCCACCATGCCCCCCGAGATAATGAAGCTGGCAACAGACTATATGAAAACTCCGCTACGGGTAGAGATTGCCCCGCCCGGCACAACCCTAGAAGAGGTTTCACAAGAGCTTTTCGTGGTTGCGAGAGAGCAGAAGCCAGAACTTTTAAAACGACTGCTTGAAAGCTACAAGGGCCCAACTCTTGTGTTTACCAGAACAAAGTATGGAGCAAAGAAAGTGGCGCGCCAGATACGGGATCTTGGCATACGGGCCTCAGAGTTGCATTCCAACAGGAGTTTGAACCAAAGAAGGGAGGCGTTAGACGGATTCAAGTCCGGGAAATACCGTGTGCTCGTGGCGACCGACATTGCTTCAAGAGGCATTGACGTTATGGGCATTGAGCTGGTCTTGAACTATGATTTGCCAGGTACTTCAGATGACTACGTTCATCGCATCGGGCGCACGGCGAGAGCCGGCACCAAGGGACACGCCATTACTTTTGCTATGGTGAGCGAAGGGAAAGAGGTTCGTGCCATAGAGCGAGCAATCCAAAAGCGAATCCTCGCTTTACCTCTCCCGGAGGGTATTTTGGCCGCTCCCAAGTCGCGGGCAGTAGAGAGGCCTTCCCGGCCCCAGCAGAGAGGGCGTGGACGTAGCGGGTCTAGGCAGCGACATACAGGATTTGGCAGGCGGCAGAGCAGATTTCGCTAAGGAAACCTAAATTCCATTTAGTTATCCCCGCCTAAATCTCGTTTAAGCAATATGGGTTTGTGCTTAAACGAGATTTAAGCAAAACTTAAGAGATCGCCAGATAGGCGATTTTTTGATAGATTAGAGAAGGTATGGTTAAACGAAAAGCTACACAAATAGGGAGCTCCATTATTCGCAAGAAATCGCAGAGAGTAGGTAGAGTTTCTTCAAAGACGGTTATAAAGGTTGTTAAGGATTTGACTGACTCTATGCGTTTCCATGGGCTTGTTGGCATGGCTGCTCCGCAGATTGGGGTGAGTCTTCGAGTCTTTGTAACTGAGCTACGAAAGACGAAAACGAGAAAACTCCAGGAAACAGATTCTCTTCGGGTCTATATAAATCCTCGCATTGTCTCTTTCTCAAAAGATCAGAGTGTTGGGCATGAGGGATGTGGAAGCGTTGCGTCTGGCCAGTTGTTCGGTCCAGTGAGGCGGTCAAAGGGCATAGTGATAAAGGCTCAAAATGGCGATGGAGAGATTTTTACCCTGCGAGCTAGTGGTTTGCTTGCTAGAGTAATTCAGCATGAGATGGACCATCTTAATGGAGTTGTCTATCTTGATAAAGTAACTGATATGAGAAAACTGATCAGCCGAGATGAGTATATTAAGAGGATGCGATAGGAGAGTCGGAGAATATATGAGGCCGGACTTAAGTGTATAAAGAAGAACTTCAAGTTGCTAAAATAGCGGTTTTTGTGTAGAATTAAAATATGGATCAAGAAATTTCCAACAAGTTTGAAGTGCTAGAAAAAAAGATCGATGCAATTTATTCCTCGGTTGAAAAAACAAGGAAGTATTTCCTTTTAACTCTTGTTATAACTGCTGCGATGATTGTTTTGCCCATCCTGGGACTTATTATTGTCATACCAATATTTTTAAGCAGCCTTAACCTTGATAGCTTAGGACTTTAGTTAATCCTATAGATGGAACATTAGATATTTAATGCCCAACAACAGGTTTAGCGTTGTTCACGATGCGTAGATAAAATAGGGCGATATTAAAGTCTCAGGTGTATAAAAGGGGACCAAATTACGTCCAATATATGAAGCCGGACTCAAAGTCGCCAAGGAGGCGGTTTTTTTGGTTTTCCTGAGTTATCCACACCTAAATCTCGTTTAGGCAACAGCGAAGAATGCTTAAACGAGATTTAGGCAAAAAGGGTGAATGAGGGAGCGAGAAATGCCTGGCCCCCGCCCTGAGTCTGTCGAAAGGTCTTCCAGGGCCAATAGATCGCCAAAAAGGCGGTTTTTTGTTACGATAGGAATATGAAAACACTGTATCTTGTGCGCCACGGCAAAAGTGAAGCAAATGATAAACGTATTTATCAAAGAAAAGAAACCTCTCTTTCTAAAGAGGGAAGAGAGCAGGCATATATTCTCCAAAAGAGGTTTGAGCATATACCAATAGATATACTGTATTCGAGTTCGCTTAAAAGAGCGCAGGAGACAGCCGAAATCATCAATGAAAAGCTCAAGCTCTCTATTCACATAACAGAGCTCGTGAACGAGTGGGGTAAACCATCGTCCCTTTTGGATATTTCTATTGATGGTAAGAAAGCAAAAGAATTTCACAACAAGCTTGTTTTACACAAAGATGACCTCTACTGGAAATGGCAGGATGAGGAATCTATCGGTGAGTTGCGAGATAGGATAGTTCAGTTTTTGGAGGAAATGAAAAAGGGTTCAAAAGACAACATCCTTGTTGTTATGCATAGTCTTCCCTTAAAGATGATGCTGAGCGTGGTGCTCTTTGGCCCGGAGTCTCTTCCTTTTGGAGATGTAGAGTCTTTCGATGTGCGTACCACAAATACTGGCATCACTGTTTTTCACTTGGAAGATGGTGAAGAGAACTGGAAACTTGTCACTTGGAACGATTACGCTCATTTAGGAGAGCTCTAGTCTTACAATATATGAAGCCGGACTCAAGCGTATAGAGGGGACTCAAAGTCGCCAAAAAGGCGGTTTTTTGATAGGGTAAAGATGTCAAGATTTTTGTTAAAGCAAATGTTTACCGAACAACAACAAAAACTGTTTGAGCGAAAAGGGGGAAAAGAATCCCGCTATGTAGAAAAATGGCAAAAATTGGTTCATATATTAGGGATTCTATTGGTTCTGCTCCTTGCTTTGCTTGGTATAGGACTGAGCATTTTTATGTTTATTTACACAAATAAGGCGGAGAAAGTAATTCCATCCAGAGAGGATGCGCAGCGTAAAGACACTATAATCCCCATTATTCAAGATGTCCCCAGAGACGCTATTCCACCGCTTAATTCTCCAGAGTACGAAAGTAGTTTGGAAGCAGAAAGATGGATTCAAAATGACGATATTGTTTTAGGCGTAGAATTTGCTGGAGATGCAAGAGCTTACCCGATTAAGATTATGAATTGGCATGAGATTGTGAACGAGACAATTGGAGGACGGAAAATAGTAATTACGTATTGCCCATTGTGCAACTCTGGTATTGTATTTGACCGGTACCTTAATGAGCAGCTGCTTTCATTTGGTAATACAGGAGCTTTATATGAGAGTGCCATGGTAATGTATGATAGAGAAACTGAGAGTTATTGGTACCAAATTACTGGTGAAGCTCTTACCGGATCTTTAAAAGGACAACGGCTTTCTATACTTCCTTCCACGATGATGTTGTGGAAAGAGTGGCGAGCTTTGCACGAGGATACCAAGGTACTCTCGCTTGATACCGGATATACAAGAAATTATCTTAGTGATCCATATAGAGCATATGAAAATCCAGATTCGCAACCCGGATTTCCTGTTAGTATTCAGGACAACAGATTACTACCCAAGGATCAAGTGGTGGGAATTACAATTGATGGGATATCAAAGGCATATCCAGTGAAAATAGTTCAGGGAAAAGTGATCAGAGATATAGTGAGTGGACAAGAGTTTGAAATTATTGGAGATATAGCAGGACGTTCTGCTCAAGTGTTCTTAATTAAAGATGGAGAACAAATATCAATACCTTCAAGTTCTACATTCTGGTTTGCTTGGTTTGCTGGGTACAAAGATACATTGATCTACGAAGAGGAATGAACGTTATCTTGTAGGGGGGGAGTAGTGTCCCACAATATATGAAGCCGGACTCAAGTGTGCTTGACACCCTGAGCTTCTTCTTATACATTAAAGTATATGTTGCATTTGTTTATGATAGACGAGAAAAAAGCGAAGAAGCCCTTCAAGAAGGCGCGTATTTTCGCTTGGCAAAAGCTGTAATCCATTAGATAGATAAAGCCATTTGAACCCGCCTTCTTGGATAAGCCAGAAAGGCGGGTTTTTATGTGTCGATGAAGGGAGATCATACCTCTCTTCATCGGCTCACAAAGTACATTAACAATATTCTTACTGGAGAGAGCCGGTAGTAAGAATGAAAAATCCTGATTCTATGGAAAGGGAGAAAGGAAGGCACGATATCTCATGAAGGGGTTGGCGACGAGAGACTGACGGAGAAGTCACAATAATATGGAGGTAGTGAAATGGAAATTGGAAGACTCGTTACTGCAATGGTGACGCCGTTTAGAGAAGATGGTGGCGTGGATCTTGAGAGAGCAAGGCTTTTGGCCAAGGCCCTTGTGGCCTCTGGGAGCGACGGCCTCGTGGTCACCGGCACCACGGGCGAGAATCCAGTGCTCTTTCACGAAGAGAACGTCAAGCTGTGGGCTGCAGTCAAGAATGCGGTAGGGGACACAGCAGCGGTCATTGCGGGTTCCGGTACCAACGGAACTGATGAATCCGTGCACCTTTCGCGGGAAGCGAAGGAAGCGGGAGCCGATGCTCTCTTGCTCGTGGTGCCTTACTACAATAAGCCCACGCAAGAGGGCCTGTATCTGCACTTCAGGACGATAGCTGAGAGTGTGGAGTTGCCCTGCATTCTGTACAACGTGCCCAGCCGCACCATCGTCAACATGACGGCTGAGACCACGTTGCGTCTGGCCGAAGTGTCTAACATCGTTGGCGTCAAGGAGGCTTCCGGAGACTTCCACCAGATCGGAGAGATCATTCGGAACGCGCCAGACGGGTTCAAAGTGTGGAGCGGGAATGACTCAGACACATTCGGCGTCCTCAGCCTTGGAGGTTACGGGGTGGTGAGCGTTGCCTCGCACCTCATTGGGCAGCAGATCAAGCGGCTCATCAATCTGACCGTGGAAGGCAGGTTGCAGAAGGCTGCGTCTGAGCACCTGCGGCAGCTTCCCTTGGCCAAGGGCCTGTTTGTGGTCACCAGCCCCATACCTGTGAAGTATTGCCTGAATGAGGTGGGTTTCCCGGTTGGTGGGCTGCGTCTGCCTTTGGTAGAGGCTGATCCACAGACGGCAGCGTTCCTAGACGAACTACTGGAGGGCTACGAGATAGATCTGCCTCTGGATGTTGTCAGCTAGGTTTAAAGGGAATCCTTCGGGATTTTCATGAGGGGGTAGTCACTTAATTGACTACTTCCTCTTTTTTTTATCTTTGTCTTTTGTTGACCTGAGATAGGAGACTTGGAGAATATGTGCAGTAGGACCATAAGACGTCCAATATATGAAGCCGGACTTGTATGTATAAAGGGGGACTCAAAGTCGCCAAACAGGCGATTTTTTGATAGATTGAAGAATGGCCTCTGATATTTCCACCGCAAAACTGGATCCAAACATATTTACAAATCGGAGAGAGTACTTCTTCTCTTTTTTGGTAGACCGCTTTGAATACGCTACTCTGCTATGGAAAGAAGCACTCCAGGATCGCTTTCAGAGACCTTTTGAGCCCATTTTCGTAGTGTCAGCAAGAAGCAATCAGTATTTCCAAAAAGCGAACTTCCTCGTAATGAATCAGAGAGCGCAAAAAGTACAAAGAGACACTGGGGAAAAGAATTTCATCTTTCTCTCAGAGAATGAGGATCTTAATCAGGAATTTAGCAGATCTTCCTATGTGAAAGACTTTATTAGAAAACTCATCTTGAAGCAAAAGCGCGTATTTCTTCTTCCATTCACGACTACCAACCTTTCGTTCAATTCCTCAAAAGTGATTGTTCTTGGCCCTGATTCAAAAGTTGTAACGAAATATGATAATAAAGTTCAGCATAAACTGCTTTTTGATAAACTAGGTCTGTCAAAGAACGAAGTCAAAATCTTTAAGAACCTTGCTGCTGTTCAACGAACTGTAAAGCAATATCCTATTTTTCTTTCCGCATCTTTTAGTTCTGGAGGACACGAAAGCAGGATTATAAGCAATCCTGCCCAGATTGACTCGTTCTCGCATGAATTACGAGGTATTAACCGAAACAATGAATTCCTTGTGGCACGCTTTATCGAGGATGTTGTATTATCCCCCAACACTAATGCTATAGTAGTAGGCAGAAACAATACTGTTGTGAACTGTATCTCAGACCAGATTCTCCGCAGCAATCAATATATTGGTAATATCTACCCTTCAAAGGCCACAGAACGGCACAAGGGCATAATGAGAAAAACGACTGCAGTGGTGGGGAACTATCTTTCCCGTAAGGGTTTCCGGGGTATATTTGGGCTCGACTTTATTATTGATAAAAATGGTTCTGTTTTTCCTACAGATTTGAATCCTCGGAGACAAGGTGGTTACCTTTGTCACATCCTTTCCGCTCGCAGCAAGGGCATAGATCTTATAGACCTTGAACTCCGCATATTCTTGCACAACGATATTCCTGATATTTCCTACCCAAACTTTCAGGTTGATTATGTATGGGCGCACAGTAAGATAAAGCCATACAAGAGTGGACAAAAGATTACAAGAGTTTTCGCTTCCAAAAACCCTTCCACGCCATTTATGAAAAAAGGGGCTGCCTACAAAGCGATGTTCTATCCTAAAGGTTATGTATTCGCAGGAGGAAACGCGGGATACTATATTACTACAGGAACGTCGTATGATCAGACGCTACAAAAAATACGGGGGGCTGTGGGCAAGATTATTGAGACAAGTTTTGATTCAACCGACTGGGAATTTTATTTTGACAGCCCCAAAACCCATGATTTACTGCAATAGGTACTATGATTTCGGTGAATGATCTTGAGTGCATTAAAGCAACGCTGGAGAATGCTAAAGCCTTGAGCGAAAGAACGCCCGTTTTTCTGTATGATGTAAACCATGTAAAAGGCCAGGTGGAAAGAATCAAGAATGCCTTCTCTTCGTACACAAACTTCAAACTGCTCTATGCTGTAAAGGCGAACAATAACCCAGAGATACTCAAGCAGCTAAGTAGGATGGGTTTGGGGTTTCATGTCTCTTCTTTGGAAGAACTAAAGGCGGCGAGGAAAGTTTCTAAGGATATTTCTTTCACTGGTCCAGTACTTACCTCAGAGATACTGCAATATATAAAGAGGAATAGTGTAAAAGCAAATGCAAATAGTATTCCCGACCTTAAAAAGATTGCCTCCATGAAAGACGTGGGACTGCGCATCAATCCCCGTATCGGGTGGAGTTACGGGGCAGGAATTGCCTCGGGAAGTAAAGAGAGCCATTTTGGTGTTTCTCCAGAAGAGTTCAGAAGCATTCCTGCGAAACTAAGAAATCGTATAACAAGACTACATATGCATACAAGCTCGGACTCATATCGAATTGGTCTATTTATTGAAGCGTTTCAGCGGTTACTTAAAATCACGGAAAAACATCCTTCTGTTCTGGTAATTAACATCGGTGGGGGTATTGCAGCCCCTATTGGAAGCGAGGAGTCCGAGTTTGATATCACAACATATGCAAAAAGAATTATTGCAGAGGCAGAAAAGTTCGGCAAGAAACATAAAAGAATTCTAAAAATACAAGTGGAACCTGGAAACTACATCGTGCGCGGCGCAGGATATTATATTGTCCGTATCCATTCCGTATTACAAAGGAGGGGACGATATTATTTCTTCTCGGACGGCACAATTCATCATATCAGAGGCTTGTTAAATGAAAGAAGGCCGTATAGTTTTCGCAAATCACCTCTTGTCTACGGAGCAATTCTTGGCGCTTCTTGCCAAGTTGGCGATATACTTGTGCCTTTCAAGAAAATGCCGAAACTCCGTGAAGGCGATCTCGTGGCAATTCCCAAAGCAGGTGCGTATTGCGCTGTGCAAGCAGCACAATTCAATATGATTGGCTTTCGTGAGAAAGTTTGTTCTCTTCATTGAATAGTGAAAAGGCCCGCTCATCAGGTGAACGGGCCTTCTACTCTCCCTTCTCTCATTACCTAGTGTACGCGGGAGTAGTAGTACCTCCCGCTATCATCTGGGAAGGTCAAAGTGTTGTGGGTGCAGGGGATGCAGCGCGGACCGAGGACGACTCCTGAATAGCGTCCTACAATCTCTATGCTGCGTTCCCATGCCTCCCTAAGGAGCTCTATAGAAGGAGGAACATTGTTCCGCAAGGGTGTTGCTGGGTCGGGACGGAACGGGCTCAAGACAGGGTCGCATCCGCGCTCCGCCAATGCGCTCACGCCCCGCAAGGTATCTTCGAGCGACTCAATGCCCACAAGAAGGAGAGACCGAACCTTCCCTTCGCCAAAGATCTCCACCGCTTTCCCAATGAAATTAAGGTAGCGGTCAAGTCCCACTTTCCATTTGCCTGCCATGATCCGCCGGGCGACTTCTTGGTTGTAAACCTCCAGATTGATAGATAGACCGTGAATGCCGATTTCTTTAAGATGCCCGGGGTCGAGTAACCCTTCCTCTGGTACCATCATGATGTCCACGGTAGCACGGAAGGCATTCGCCACCCGCTCATACATCTCATTCAACCAATCGTAATCCCCGGGTTGAGGGGTTCCTCCCGAAATAAGGATATGCTGTGCCGGTACCACTTCGTCGTGGAGCGCGAGTGTGATGCCTTGCAGCAAATCCGCAGCTTCTCTCCTTTGGTACCTGTCCTCATATGGGATATTACAGAATAGGCAGGTTACAGCACACCCATCGACGGGGGAAATGCGCACACGGTCAGCATGTATAACCGCACCCAATCGGCTCATTGTTTCATGGTCCTGAGGCATAGGGCTAAATCGAACTGGGATCTCTTCTCCATTCACCTGAAGTACCAATTCATCCTCGTGCGCAGAGAGTATGATGGAAGGCCGGACAACAAAATTTGGGTTATGTTCCGCAATAGGGGCATTCACCCAGACCTCATCTGGAAGCACCAGGATAACTCCTGACGTCGAAGCGTACTCAGCTAAAGTAAGGGGGCCAAGGGCTAGGTTCCGCACACCTGGGTCTACCGCCATACCTTCCACCATAAGTCGGATTTTTATTTCTTCTATTTTGGAAAGAACCATCTCACTTACCTCCCTCTTGCTAGGTTTTAGTCATTCTAAACTGTGTGAGCTTCTTGTGCAAGTGGTCAACTTATACTTTTTCAAGAATCGCCAAGCAGGCGGTTTTTTATTAACGAATACATAGGACTTATTGACTCCTGACTCAAAAAGTTGCACTATGTCTAGATGAGCAATGGGAATGTTATCGTCAGATTTGGTGAAGTATCATTTAAATATACGAGCAAACAATCCATCCTCTCTGAGGTGGATTTTTCTGTTAGGCGAGGATCAAAGATGACTTTGATGGGGCAGAATGGTGCTGGAAAGAGTACAATCTTTCAGTTAATGAATGGAAAGCTGGAATCTACCGACGGCAATATACATGTTGAAAGAGGACTTACTATCGCTACCTCGCGGCAAGTAATACCGCAAGAACAATTGGATATAACAGTGCGTGAATTCTTTGAGGCTTGTTTCAAAGAAAAGGTATATGATATAGATCCAAAGATTGATGAGATTCTTTTAGTAGTGAACTTTAAGGCGGATCATGACAGAATTATACGATCTTTCTCTGGAGGACAGCAAGCACGACTGCTTTTAGCTTCAGCCTTAATTCAAAAACCAGATTTGCTGTTGTTGGACGAGCCAACCAATAACTTGGATCCAGAGGGGATTGAACACTTAAAGCAATTCTTGATTAACTATGATAAGACCGTTATAGTCATTTCTCACGATGCAGACTTTTTGAATGCATTTACCGAAGGCGTACTATATTTAGATATATTTACACAAAGAATAGAGAGATATACGGGGAACTACTTTGATGTAGTAAAAGAAATTACAGCGAGAGTTGAGCAAGAGAAGAGAAAGAATGCTCAACTCGCAAAAGTGATTCAAGAGAATAAAGATAAGGCTAACTTTTTTTCTCATAAAGGTGGAAAGATGCGGCTTGTTGCAAAAAAGCTGAGAGATGAGATTAAAGAGTCAGAGGAGAATAAGGTGGAGGTGCGAAAAGAGGATAAGACAATCCGTTCCTTTATAATTCCCGTGCAGGAATCGCTGTCCGGAGAGATTCTTAATATTTTCATCGTAACGAGTATGGTTGATGGAAAAGAATCGCATCATTCTGTAAACATATCTTTGCGCAAGGGCGATCACCTTCTTTTAGCGGGCCCAAATGGTATTGGGAAGAGTACATTATTGGAATCTATTGCTTTTCGCAATACAAAAGGCATAACGGTAAATCCTGATGTAAAGATTGGTTATTATCGTCAAGATTTTTCTACACTGAATTTTGAGGATATAGTGTATGACTCTTTAGTTAATGTATTTACTGGTGTCACCAATGAAAAATTACGAGCATTAGCTGCCGGATTTCTCATAGATCAAGATATTATTTATTCAAAGATTGGGAGCTTGTCTGAAGGGCAAAAAGGCCTGGTTTCTTTAGCACAGTTAGTATTGCAAAAGCCCGGTTTGCTTATTTTAGACGAACCAACAAACCATATGAACTTTAGGCATTTGCCTATTATTGCAAAGGCACTGAGTCGGTATGAGGGTGCTATGATTCTTGTGAGTCACGTAAAGGAATTCGTTGATCAAGTTAGGATTGATGAAACTCTTAAGCTTGGGAAGTAATACAAGATAATAAGCTATGCTTAAAGTCGCCAAAAAGGCGGTTTTTTGTTACGATAAGAATATAATATGTCTCATATTCACGAGCAAATTGATTGGACAATCGTAGCCTATGTTGTGTATAAGCGTAAGGTGCTCTTTATTTTTCATAAGGAACTCCAAAAGTGGCTTCCCCTTGGTGGTCACATAGAGCTTGATGAAGATCCTGATGAGGCTTTGTTGCGTGAAGTTAAAGAAGAAAGCGGTATTGAAAATGTTGAAGTGCTGGCGTCAAAACCGAACCTAAGTCTTGAGGACCCTAGTCGAAAGTTTTTATATACGCCAGCATATGTAGATATTCATCCTATCAGTAAAACGCACAAGCACATTGGTCTTGTGTATTTTTTGCGGACTGAGACTGATGTGGTTCAACTTGCAGAAGAGGAACACACCGAGATTCGATGGCTCACAGAAGATGAACTTGATGATTCACGGTTTCGCCTGGAATCTAGTATTAAGTTCTATGCTCGAGAAGCCATACAACGAGCTCAGGGATGAGTTAGTCCCACAATATATGAAGCCGGACTCAGGCGCATAAAGGGGGACTCAGCATCGCTAAAAGGGCGATTTTTTGATAGAATTGAATATGATTAAAAAACGTATCGAATTTTTTTATGGGCGAGAGTGTCCAGATTGCTTAGCTGTTATACCCATAGTGAAACGGTTGATAGCGGAAGAGGGGGTAGAGATTGTAAAGCGCGAAGCGTGGCATGACGCAGAAAATCATCAGAGAATGGAAGATATGAGAGATCTCTATAAAGAGCATTGCAGAGGGAATCTCGTTGTGCCTAGTTTTTATGACGCAGAAAGAAAAAGATTGATATGTGATCCCGTATCATACGAAGAGCTCAAAGACTGGGTTTTTGAAGAATAGAGACCTTGCAATTATGATAGTGGATTTAAAGACGTTCAATATATAAGGCTGGACTCAAAGTCGCTAGAAAGGCGGTTTTTTGATAGAATAGAATTGTCAGATAAAATGATAATAAGTTTGATTTATAACTATGAAGATATTTAAATGGTGGCTAAGTAAAGTGAGTAATTGGGTAGTCTGGATTGCATTCATTAAAGGAATAGCAATAGGAGTATTAGTAACCTTATTCTTAAGATAGTAAGGTCGTGATTAAGACACATTAAATTAAAGACGTATATTATATGAGGCCGGACTTGAGAGTACAGAGGGAGACTAAATGACGTCCATTATATGTTGTACGACGTTTGTGCTAAAGATCGCCAGAATGGTGATTTTTTGATAAGATAGAAATATGAAAATTAAAGATCAATTTTGCCCAATATGTAGCACTAAGATGGAAGTTGAGATTACTGGTAAATCTGAGGATAGAGTTAATATGAGAATTTGGTGTCCTAGATTAAATTGTCCTCGTCATAAAGTTAAAGTAATCCAAGGATCTTTGAGAGAGTTAGAGGAAAAGTAAATTGTATGTGAATCAGGATTTATATACTATGCCCAAAAAAGATTTTATATTACAGGGATTTACTTCTCGTACTCACACTGAGGCAATACTACGTTTGTTTGATATTCCAGACATAAAAGTTGCTATTTTTAGTGTAGCTTTTGTAACTGATGAAGGCGTTCGGCTTATTGAAGAAGGATTGAGAGGTATTGCTGATCGTACTTCTATTTTTGTTGGAATTCGAAATGAGATTACAACAAAACAAGGGCTTGTTCGGTTACTTGATATGGGGATAACTCTGTATGCGGTAGATACTGGTGCACGTGGTATTGTCTTCCATCCTAAGTTATATCTAACAAAAAACGCCACGGAGGCACGGTTAGTAATTGGTAGTGCTAACTTAACGCTTGGAGGCCTTAATAATAACATAGAAGCAAGTGTTACTCTCGATTTGGACTTAGCAGATGAAAATGATTTAGCGCTTGTGAATACTATAGTTACTCAATTTTCTAAATTGCCGGAGCAGAAACCTCAAAATATTTTTTTAATTACTAGTCCTGAAGAGTTGGATAGTATGCAAACATCTGGCCGATTACTCGATGAGTATGAAGCATTACCGCCACGCCCCCTAAGAAGGGTTGTTGGTGAAACAATTAACGATGCGGTTCCACGTATTCAACTTTCAGTACCAATACGTAGTCGTACTATACGTCGTAGGGCAACCCCAAGTACTACTGTGGTATCGGAAGTTACTGTTGAGCCATCAGATATTTCTACAAATCCTATACTTGTTTGGCAAAGCAAACCTTTAACTAGAAGAGATCTTGATATTCCCGAAGCAGATGTGACTCATGCAGCGGGCTCTATTAATCTAGATAAGGGATTGTTGGATACTAGCATTGATCATAGACATTATTTTCGCGAGGAAATTTTTGGGAGTCTAACTTGGTCACCAACAAACAAAGAAACTGTCGAAGAAGCTCATGCTCAATTTCAACTTGTAATCAAAGATATCTCCTATGGTACATTCAATTTACGCATAGGTCATACTACCGATACAGAAAGCACTGCTTACTTACAACATAATGCTATGACCAGGTTAAGTTGGGGTGATATGAAAACTCACATTGCGCGGCCAGATCTCATAGGACGAACAATGTCTCTCTATCAAGATGAGAAAAATCCTGATAGATTCTTTATCGAGATTGATTAAGCAATGGCATCTATGCGTTGACGCCTGTTGCGAAGCCCTTCCCACGCCTTAAAAAGTTGTTCTCTTTTTTTCCTAGATAAACCAAGAGCTCCAAGAATTCTTTTATCTTGATTGGCAAGAACTTGCTCTATGGGTAATGAGCGAATTTCTTTATCTAAAACTCGCAGATTTCCATGCACATCATTAGGCAAAGGAATGAGTAGCTTCTCAATTTCCGAAGGCACTAGTTCAAGAACACCTCCCCCATAATGGCGACCTTCTAATTCTGCACTTAATGCAGTCAAAGAATTAACGAAATTACTAACCAATGTTTCGGGTTTGACCGTAGAAGAGCTAATACGATATGCGGTATCTGTAGTCAAAGCCTCCATCTTATTAAAAACAAGACGTGGAATATTGTGAGCGCGCTTAAGCATTCCTATGTTTGTGGCGTATACAGATGGTACTGAATACCATGGGGTACGAACGCTACATTTATAACGAGTCTGTAGTTTTCTCTTTTCTCCATACTGAATATATCTTTTGACCCCTTCATTTTTAAACACTTCTTCCTTCGGAAACCAAATAAAATTGGTTGGTTTACCAGCCAATTTATTTTCAGAATGTTGTTTCTTATCATAAATTACTCCTGGACAGTGATCACTACGGCCAAACATGGGGTGTGCCCAATCTGAAAGTCCATATTCATCAATTACTTCGTCCGAAACAAGAAAGTAATCGTTTGCCCCTGTGACTATTCCAACATCAACATCAGCTATTTCTTTAAAGCGATGTACTTCTGTGTGTTCACTTACTTCATCGAGTAGTACGCGCATTGCAGGTTCTAATAATGCATATGTCCATTTCCCCATTACGGTCCGGCCGTTAATTGGTTTCGGAGCAGCAAAAACTTTTCCCGGGTCTAAGTTAACAAATTCTCGGTTTTTTACTGGATATATTCCAACACCCCCTGCTAACTGTGTTTCGCTAGAACGCTTTTCTGCTAGAAGTAAGACAGCTCCTTGTAAGGTGTTATCAAACCAAATTTCTTGTGGATCAATTATTACTAATCGTTTACATTCCTTACCAAGAAAGTTGCGTGTTGATTGCGCGTATATTATGTGGATGATCTCTGCTGGAATAACCATAGCTAAGCGGCCTCCGGGTTTTAACAAAGCAAATGAAGCCAATATAAAAGGTACCCATGCGTTAGTATGTTTAGTAAAGGGCAAATCCAAGGTTTTAAATATTTCTTCTGAGTGAGTCTTAAATATTTCTGGAAGATATTGATATCGAATGAACGGAGGATTACCAATTACTGCGTCAAATCGTATATTCTTATTCTTTAAAGCCTTAAGAGACCAATCTAGAAAATCAGTTGAGTGAATCTTTGCATTATCGAAACCATTCTGTATTCGCTGGCGAGCTTTGCTTGCTTCTTTTGAATTAAACTCAATACCTGTAATTGCAGATCTGCGAAAACTACCAACTTTATTTAATGCTTCAAAAAAAACGCCATCGCCACAACTTGGTTCTAATATGCTTTTGGGATGAACTTCTTTAATCCATCTTGCGAGAAAAGTCGCCAGATTCAAAGGTGTATAGTAGCCGCCTCTTAATTTTTCACTAGTCTCATTCTCGGCAAAGTTCATAGTTTAAGTATAGTCCTTTCTTTTTGTAGTTCCAAATAGTTGCTAGAAATGGGATTAAAAATTATTCCCATCATGAAACTTTTTATGGATATCGTGCAATCGTTTATTGGTCACATGGGTATAGATTTGTGTAGTTACAATGCTTCTGTGGCCTAAGAATTCCTGTATGCTTCTTAGGTCTACGCCTTGCTCCATGAGATTTGTAGCCATACTGTGGCGTATCGTATGAGGTGAGGCGAATGTAGGAATACCAGCTTTTAGTACGTATATTTTCATAAGACGTTCAATGGATCGTGCTGTAAGGCGATTTTCTTTGTTTGTAGAGTCTTTATAGCTTACGAATAGGGCTTCGTAAGTATTACTATCATCCTTAAGATATTCTTTAATCCAGTACGTCGCGCGTTCTGAGAAAAACACCATTCTAGGGTAATTCCCTTTGCCTATAATGCTTACTTTAAAGTCGTTTTGATCCCATATGCCGTTGAATTGAGTTCTATTGAGAGCCACTAGTTCAGATATTCTTAAGCCTGTTGAAAATAGTGTTTCAAATATAGCCCTATCTCTAAGCCCTTTTGATCTACTTATATCTGGTGTTTCGAGAAGTAGTTTTATCTGACTGGTATCTAAAAATTTTAAGATTTGTTTATCGTCATTAATTTTTGAAAGCATTATCTTTCGAGAAGAAATGGCAGTTATATCCCGAAGCGTAAAGTAATCAAGCAGACATCGCAGAACTATAAGATGATAGTTCTGCGTTTTCTTTGACACTGTGTTTCCAACTCTATCCTGTTTTCGAGAGAGATAGAGACGATATTGCCATATATCTTCGGTAGTGAGTTCGTGTGGCTTAGCATGTTCTTTATTTTGTGAGCAAAGCCATTGCTTTAAATGATATAGACTTCTACGATAGTTAACTTGGGTACTTTGAGAAAGTCCACGCTCAATTTCTATGTATTGAAGAAATTCGTCGATATGGGCAGTCAAAGGCTTTTCGGATATTTCCATTAGTTGTCTATTTAAGGGTTAGTTAGCCTATTTGTAGTATATCCCAATTTGGGATATTCTGCAATAGGATATACCATAAAGTTATCCACAGGCATGTCTACATCATTACGCTCAAAAAAGTACCAGAATATGATCAAACGCCTCAAAGAGGCGCGTTTGAGAGTAAGATTGACACAAGTTGAGGTCGCTCAAAAGCTGAAGAAGCCTCAATCTTATATCTCAAAGACGGAGAATGGAGAGCGACGTATCGATGCTACTGAGCTTGCGAGTCTCGCAAAAGTTTATAAAAAAGATGTTAATTTTTTTCTAAACTAGCGTTTTTATTCTATAGACCACCAATGAGAAAAATGTCTTACAAGCGGATAGGGGAATTCCTACAAATCGCATTCAAAATCATTCTTGAGCATGGTGGTTCTTATCCTTCTAGAAAAATAATGCAAGAAATGGAGAAACGGTTAACCTTTGATGAATATGAAAAAACTATCTATGAAAAAAGTGGTTATATTCGTTGGCAGTCCGTGTTACATTTCTTTTCGATTGATGTCACAAAAGCTGGTTGGCTGCGTAAGCATAAGGGAGTGTGGTATGTGACCGAAGAAGGCAAAAAAGCACTTGAATTGGATCCAGAGAACTTTATTGAAACTGCGACTAGCAAATACCGTGAATGGGCAAAATCTCGTGAGTCAGTTGAAGAAAAGGAAGAACCAGAGGCGGTCCAGGGTTCCATCATTACTAACTATGAGCAATCTCAATCTACCGCACGGGAAGAGATAAAAAGCTTTATTAGAGACCTTAACCCTTATGAGTTTCAGGATCTTGTAGCAGCTCTCTTTCGAGGAATGGGTTACTATACTCCATTTGTAGCCCCGCCCGGGCCAGATGGAGGCATTGATATTATCGCTTATAAGGATCCTATTGGGGTTGAATTACCGCGAATCAGAATACAGGTAAAGCATAGACCAGAAACAAAAGTCAGTAGATCAGAGGTGGCCACCCTAATGGGAGACTTACAGGGAGAAGGATATGTGGGTATCATTGTTTCAACCGGGGGTTTTTCCTCTGATGCTTTAGCTGAAGTAAGGAAGTCTAATAGGCATATTGAGGAGATTGATTTTGAACGCTTTATTGACTTGTGGGAGGAATATTATGGCAAACTCTTAGACGAAGATAAGGCATTATTGCCCCTTAGAAAAATCTCATTTTTAGCTCCCAAAGAGTAAAGAAGATATAATCTGGGGTTGATGAAAAAAGAAAAGAAAAGCAATCTTACCGCGGGCCTGTCTGGGGTCTCAGGAGAATTTGGTGGTAATCAGATTGGGACTAAAGGATTTATGAAATAAAATATGGGGACAACCATAGAAGATGTGCTATATGAGGAGCACCTAGAGGACTTGCATAAAGCCTATACTAATGCATTGGAAAAACTTGCAGAGTCAAAATCTTTAGCCGACCTTCGCAAAAATCTGGAATCTCTTCAGGACACAAAAGCAAGCCTACCAAAAGGAATGACTGAAAACGAGGATCTGTTTGAAAGCATGGAGAGTACTTTAAATGAAATTGCTACCCTCGAAGGAATTTACAAAGTCTTGATTGAACAAAAGAAAAAAGGTGGGGTTTACTTTATTGCAGGTCTTGGGATAGGTTCAATAGTAACCGTGTTATCCTCCCTATTTTTATGAAGTCCTGGCCAACAAAAAAATTAGGCGAAATGAAAAGTTTCCAGTATGGATAAACCCATTATACAGCTTATTAAAAAACTTAAAGATAAGAACAAAAGCGATTTGGCAAAGTTGTTGATCGGCTGTAGGTCCGGGACAGAAGAAACAGATCAGTACAGTTCTTATTGGAATAAATTTTTATCTTGTTTTATTATCTATGCCCCGAGTGAAAAATATCAACAACTCCAGAAAACTTACCAAGAAGATAGGAGCGTGATGTTGCAATGCGTTTTAGAGATTTTTCCCAAAAGTGAAGAATTAGAAATTGGTTTTTTGTATTTTAGACTTTTTTCCAATGAAGACCAAATAAAAGAGAATGTTTTACTGGCTGGTAGTTGGTTGAAAAGGGCAAAGAATAAACTCGACGAAGGGAAACAATCACTGACTAATTGGAAGGATGCCGAAGCGATCTCGTCTTTTCAAGAGTGTATTGAATTTTCTTTAAAGGCAGTTTCGTTATTATTATTAGATAAATATCCGAAAGATCACAAGTTTGGCGAAATAGAATTCAAAGAGGTTTTGAATCAAATTCCCGAATCACTAGCGCAATTCGAATTTCACAAATTGTATCTTTACTCAAGATTCTGGAGTAATTTTTATATAGTAGCTAAATACGGTCTAGAAAATTTTGGAATAGGACCCGAAAAACTTTTTGGAAAAGAAGAGGCAGAGTTAGCACAAAAACATGCTGATAAGTGTTATTTCGCATCTGTTCAATTGAAGAATTATTTAGAAAATCCATGGTAATATCTAATTGGCCAACAAAGACTTTGTAAGAAAAAGGGATTAACATTGTACGTCGTGACTGCCAAACTATAATACTATAGCTAGAACTGATTATGAACATCAAGAACATAAGGGATGTAAAGAACTCATTATACAGAACAGGATTTCCTCTTGAAGTTGCTGTGCTAAATAAATTGGCCTCTCTAGATTTAATGGTTCATCCTGGAGAGATTTACTTTGATACGGAAACGCAGAAAGCTCGCGAAGTCGATCTACATGCACTGGATTTTTATCCAGACCATGAAACAGTATTGAAAGATCCCGATCAAAGAAGACTAATCATTCATTATGTGGTTGAGTGTAAAAAAACAGAAAAGTATGCCTGGGTGTTTTTTAAGAATGCTGTATATCAAAAATTACATTCACATTTCTTGAAATTTAAAAGTGCCCCCCTCACCTTTTCATGGGATTCATCAATTTTGAAAGCTTTTGAGCTATTACAAGGAAAGTCTAAGTTGCATCTTTCATTTACAGAAGTTCCACCTAGAAAAGATAATACTGAGAAAGCTGGAAATATTTATAGTGCAACTCAAAGCGTTTTGAAAGCGACCGAGTTTCTTCATGAAAGATATGCATCGGGGAATGTTTTGCATCTTTTTATTCCCGTGATTGTATTTCATGGTTCTTTATATAGTGCAAATCTGAGAGGTTATAAATCTATGAATAAGCTCACAATTACAAGGGAAAAACGAATTTTGTTACTTACTAATTTCCCTGGAGAAAAAAAGAGTTCAACCCCCTATGCTTTATTTATCGTTCATGAGGATGGATTGAAGAACCTACTGGCAGAATTCCGAAAGTTAGGTGAAGTTATCCATTTGGAGTGGAGGAAGAAAAGTATTCCAAAAAGGAAAGCAATGGTGAAACGTAAAAAGTAGTTTGTGCTCTTTTAAATTTTTTACCGTTGTAGAATAAGTGATAAAAGTGTCGCATATCGTGCGGACAGGGACTAAAAATCGCCAAAAAGATTATTTTTTGGTAGAGTAATATAATGATAGTCCGAACCAAGAAAATAGTGTCGCAAGGAAAAAAGGATATATTGGCAAGCTTGGGAAAGCCTTACTTTCAGAAGGATGATTTTACACTCTACGAGGGTGATAGCTTAGAGCTGCTTAAAGACATCCCCGAAAACTCAGTAGATATGATTTTTGCCGATCCTCCATATAACCTCTCGAACGGTGGATTTACAGTTCATGCTGGCAAAAGGGTTAGTGTGAACAAGGGAGACTGGGATAAAAGCAGGGGAGTAGAAGAAGACTTTGAGTTTCACAAAAAGTGGATTGAGGCTTGTAGGCGAATTCTTAAGCCCCATGGAACCCTTTGGGTAAGTGGCACATATCATTCTATTTATCAATGCGGATATGCCTTGCAACAAGCTGGATACCACATTCTTAATGATATTTCTTGGTATAAACCAAATGCCTCCCCCAATTTAAGTGGTCGTTGTTTTACTGCGAGTCATGAGACTTTGCTCTGGGCCCGCAAAGACAAGAATGCAAAACATACTTTTAACTATAAAAATATGCGTGAGGGAAATTGGCCAGAAGATTTTCTCAAAAAACCCAATAAACAAATGCGGTCAGTATGGGCCATAAATACTCCGCAGGCTTGGGAGAAAAAGTTTACCAAGCACCCAACTCAGAAACCCTTGAATTTGCTAAGGCGTATAGTTGTTGCAAGTTCGAATAAAGGCGACATTATTTTAGATCCTTTTACGGGGAGCTCTACCACAGGACTTGCGGCATATGAGCATGGGAGAAAGTTTGTAGGTATAGATACCGAGAAGAAATATCTAGATTTATCGGTGAAAAGATTTAAGGAGTTGAAAAAAAGTATAAGCAGCATGATGCTTTAATATGGCAAATAGTAAATCTTGGAATAAAATCTTTAAAGATTATGAGATCTTAAGACATGATTTTGATAAATCTCCTTTTTTGCTTTCTGCCGATGATATCAAGAAATCTGTCCAAAGGTTCAAGAAAACAGCAGAAAAAGAAGTGCGTATTTTATGTAAACAAGATACCAGAGAGGATAGACCAAAAGTTTTTCAAGAGAATGGCCTATTTTTACTTCCAGTCAAAAATGGTTTTTACAACATTATTAAGGGCGAGGGATATGTTGATATTCCATCAATTCAGAATGAGGTAACTGTATACTCTTCTAGATTAGATTTCTCTTTAGACACGGCTAAAGTGGGGGATTCTGAAATGCAGCATTTGGATTACGCATATGCCTCAAGCTTAATCCGAACTTTCATGAACGATGTCTCATTAGTTCTAACCATACGGGGGCGCAAATATACTCCCATTTTTCAATTTTATGTTGGAAAACAGTTGATTAAAGTTAAAAGCGTACAGACGGAGGTTGATGCTGGGTATGAAGGAAAAAACCAGGTTGTGCTCGTTGAGGCAAAAAACTTTAGTGCGAAAAATACAATTATTCGTCAGCTTTACTATCCATTCAGACAATGGCAAATTCGTACAAAAAAGAAAGTTATGACTCTATTTTTTGACAAGGAACAGGATACAAACATTTACTCAATCTGGCAATTTGAGTTTACGAAACTAGATGATTACAATAGTATCAAACTTGTTAAATCTGGAAAATTTAGGATCAAATGATGTTTGTTCCCATTACTCAAAAAATAGCTGAATATGGTTCTTTAATATCCCCTGTAAGAGATCGGAATCGACCTATATATAATTGGCATGCCTTTAAGCACAGTTATTCAAAAAACCTTGTTGAAAAAATAGTCGGGACTTTTAATCTTGAAAAGGGATCGTGGGTTCTCGATCCCTTTTGTGGTGGAGGCACAACGCTTCTTGCCTGCAAAGAATTAGGTATTAACTCAATGGGTTTTGATATACTTCCTTTTTCAGTATTTTTATCCAGTGTCAAAGTAAAAACCTACGAGCCACGAGCACTTAAACAGCAGCTCAAACATTTTAACGAGAGTAATCGGCGAATGCTGAGAAGGGCTTCATTCCCCGACATTGAGCTTATGAATAAGGCGTTTAGTGAAGATGTAAAAGACGAGTTATTGGATCTGAAATACAAAGTAAAGATGATTCGAAATTCTGATGTTAGAGACTTTTTTATGTTGGGTCTATTAAGTATTCTTGAATCGGTAAGCAATACTTCAAAAGCTGGAGGTTTCTTACGAATCAGTGAAAAGAATATTTCTGGACAAGATGTACATCCAAAATATTTAACAAGAATTAAGGCGATGATTGATGATGTAGAAGGATTCAATAATACTTTAAAATTTCCAAAGATAAAAGCGATTGTAGGAATGTCTGATTCAAGAAAACTGTCAACCGAAAGAAAGTTTGATGCAATAATTACCTCGCCACCTTATCCGAATAGGCATGATTACACAAGGATATATGGGCTTGAATTGATGTTTAATTTTATTCGGGATAATAGCGAGCTAAAACAGATTAGATACAACACATTAAGATCCCATGTTGAAGCGAGAAAACGATTTAAAGTCACGAGCTATAAAGAACCGGCAATTATTAATAAAATAATTACCCGGGTTGAAAAAGCGGGTTTAAACAATTCAAAAGTTCCCGAGATGATTGCAGGGTATTTTGAAGATATGTTTCTTTCATTATTGCAGATGCAAAAACATCTGAAGCGCGGTGGGAAATTAGCGCTCGTTGTAAGCAATGTTCGATTTGGGGGTATAAATATTTATGTTGATCAAATTCTTGCTCAAATAGGGGAGCAAGCTGGGTTGCAAACTAACGCAATACTCGTTGCTAGATATAGAGGAAATAGTGCCCAGCAAATGGAGCGATTTAAAAGGAAACCCTCAAGAGAAAGTATTATTATTTGGAAGAATACTTAGAGGTTTCGTCCGTCGATTAATTATCTTTCCTGTTTTTTGATAGTGCAAAAACGCCTTCTTTAGAAAGTTGTGCCTGTTTTCAAGTGAGTTTCTTTCAACTGAAGCTTGAGAAATATGCTTTTGAAATTCATCAATGATGACTTTATTCTTTGGTGGGTCATATTTTCTCAACAAGGTCAGATTATCCGTAATTTCGTGTAAAAGCTTCTCGTAAAATTCAGCAAATTTAGAGATTAATTCAAGCTTTTTGTCTTGATATAGCTCTTCAGCAAAAAGGTAGGCGGATACGGCCACAGCTCTACTAGAAACTGCCTCAGCTTTATCCTCAAAACTTTTATCCATTTCCTCTAGAACTTTTGTTATTCTTTTAAAGTGATCAGTAATATTATCTATATCTCGATTAAAAAATGCTTCAAGATCAGGCAGACGAGCCCTGGTAAATTCATTAGTTTCAGCTCTGATGACAGAATTTATACAGATCTGAGCCAAAGTAAACTGTTTAGAGTATCTTTTTTGGGAAAGATGTGTTTTTTCTAAAAATGGGATCTGTTTCTTTTTTGCGGCGAAAATAAAATCTCTGATAACACCAATATGGGCATTTAATATCTCTCCAGAGTTTAGTGGTTTGCCTAGTTGCAATCGCAGGAATATTTCTCTAATAAAATCCTCGCTAAAATCGTCACTTTCTTTATATATAATAAACTCAAGTAAATAATTTTCAATTCTTTTAGCTTCTTCTGTTAGCTCTTCTCTAAGCTTTTCATATGTATACTTTTTACCATGAACTACAATCTTCAAAGGCTCTTTTTTTTCAGATCGAAGCTTTTCATAACTTGGAGAAAAAAACTGGAATAAGGCTAACATTCTTTGCTTTCCATCAATACATTCATATCTAAAACTTTGTTTATTGTTTTTAAGCTCGAATAAATAGAGCTTTGGGATATCAATTCCTTCAATTATAGAATCAATTAATTTTTCCTTTGTACTATCTAACCAAACTTCTTCTCTTTGGTAATCTGCATCAAGATCTATAGTATAAATCAACTCATCAACAAAATCCTTCACTCTAACGAATAAGGCGGATCTTTTGTCATCCAAGGCAAAAACTCTTTCAAGATCTTTGTTTTTTTTCTTATCCTTTCTGGTCATGAATTAATAAGTTTTTTTATAAACTCTGTTTTGTTGATGTCATCATCATTTGGTATCATAATTTCTATTTTTTTTAGTAGCCAACTCTTGAAGGGATTGTCGTTTTCCACTCTTGGAACAAGAGAAGTTTGGTATCCACGCTCTTTTATCTCCTCAATTGTCTTAATTCCTGGGAAAAAACCAAATCTTTCCTTTATTTCTACCCCACTCTGTTGATCATTGATAAGTTGAATTTCAAGTTTATTTTTACTTTTTCTCTCTAGATTTGCCTTAAAAATTAAGTCGATTAAACCTATATCATTCGCACTAAAAGAACAACCAACCACCCTTAGTATATCGCATTCTATAAGAGATTCTAGAGCTCGACCCCAGATAAAATTATAGGGGAATTCCAGATAATTTTTTCGTGTTCCAGGGGGTATGATTAGTATTTTTCTGCCTGTTTTCTTGTTTTTAAGTGTAAACCCTCCATGCAACTTAAGTATGAATCTACGGCCAGCAGGATTGCTGAATAATGAATAATTTGGTTTTTCCTTAAAGACTCTCTCGTAAGATTTGTCTAACACATCGTCATAATTTAAGGAGATTATAGCCACTAAAGTTTCTTTATCATCTGTCTTTTTATGTAGCTCAAAAAAAGCTCTATGAAGATAAAATCTCCTTTGTCTTATCTCTCCAAGCTTTGAAGTAATATCCTTTTCTAGTAACTTTTGTAGCCCCTTAACAGTAGCATCAGATTCTACACGATTATCTTTTATTAAACTTATAAAAAGTTCTATATCCTCAAAATCTCTTGTTTGTTTCCATTTTTTAAACCATGGTTTTAATTTTGCTTCTCTGCATATTCTCAATGAGACATCTTTCAGCAAAAGACTTTCTTTTCTGCTTTTTACGCCATCAGTAAACCAATTTGGGAAGAGGTTAGTAATTTCAGCGTGAGTCGCCCCAGCACCAAATAAATATACAATGTTTTGAGGTTTTGAATCTGACATCATTGCGTTGAAAGAAGAAATAATAAATAAGGGATCCCGTGCAATTATTTGACTAATTATTTATTTTATACCATTGTATTGCGTAAGTCTATTTTGAAAGAATCCATTTAAATTAATTGAGTTTTATTACGTGTTTTTTTACAGAGCGAAAGTGATAACAAATGTCGTACAACGTGCGATGTGCGACTCATTTATCTAAAGTTGCCAAGTCCAGGTTTTCTGCTAGGGTAGAGCAAGATGCTTGACATTTTAGCCCAGAAGGAAAGGAGGATATCCATGGACGTTTTAGTGGTAGGTTCTGGAGCGAGAGAACATGCCATTGCCTGGAAGTTGCGCCAAAGTCCCAAGGTGCGCAATCTCTATGTAGTGCCGGGTACCCATGGTACCTCCTCTGTCGCTTGGAACATTTCCATCGAGACTTCTGAGATGGAGGTCTTGCTCAAAATGGTTCAGGAGTTCGGGATAGGGTTAGTGGTTATTGGTCCAGAGGGACCCTTAGCCGAGGGCATGGTTGATCGTTTGAGTGCTCTGACCGTACCGGTACCGGCCTTTGGGCCCACCAGGGATGCAGCTCAGCTTGAAACAAGCAAGAGCTTTGCCCTGGGGGTTATGGTCAAGGCATCCGTTCCCCATCCTGAATCCTGGGTGTTCTTGAACCCAGAGGTCGTGATAACCTTTGCCAAGGGGTATGGGAAGCCCATTGTGGTAAAGGCAGATGGTCTGGCTCAAGGCAAGGGTGTGTGGTTGTGCCATACCATAGAGGAGGTAGAGAGGGCAGCCAATCTCTGCTGGAAGCTTTTCCCAGAGCAACACATTGTGGTGCAAGAGTTGCTGGAAGGGCGAGAGGTAAGCGTGTTCTGTTTTACTGACGGCTGGAACATTTCCCCCTTGGTTGCAGCTTGCGACTACAAGCGCTTGCTCAATGGAGACCAAGGTCCCAACACCGGAGGCATGGGAAGCTATGCCTGGCCCGAGTTCTGGGATGGCAAGCTGGATTCATGGGTTAGAGACTGGGTGATGAGACCGGTGCTGCGAGAAATGCAGAGGCGCGGCACACCCTTTCAAGGTATGCTCTATGCCGGGCTCATGCTTACTGAGGATGGTCCCAAGGTCTTGGAGTTCAACGCCAGGTTCGGGGACCCAGAGGCGCAGGTGATTCTTCCCTTACTGGAAGGCGACCTACTGGAGATCATGCAAGCTTGCACGGATGGAAACTTGGACAAGGTCCAGGTTTCCTGGAACCGCGCTCTCCATACGGTTGGCGTGGTCATGGCTTCTCACGGCTATCCAGGAAAGTACGGGAGCGGATATCCCATTGAAGGACTGAATGGGGATCTTCTGGTCTTCCACGCAAGTACGAAGAGTGTGGACGGGAGAGTCGTGACCGACAACGCGAGCGGCAGAGTGCTGACCGTAGTAGGTCTCGGAAGCTCTCTTAAAAGAGCTCGCGAATCAGCCTACACGAGCTTGGAAACGATCAGCTTTGAAAAGGCGGTGTGGCGCAAGGATATTGGAGAGATCCGATAAGGACCAACAAAGAGGGCCGATGCAACCAACATCGGCCCCTTTCTTTAAGATACAGTGGTGGAGCTGGTTGACTCAAAGCAGAGAGTTGTCAAAAAAGCGGTTTTTTGGTAGAATGTTACTATAAATAACTCTATTGCATAATAGAAAAAAATATGGCGAAACGACGATCCGGAGTATTTAATAGAAAAAAGTTTCACACAAAGAGAGGTCCAACGAGACGCGCAGCAAAGAAAAGGATGCTGGAACTAAAAGCAATGAAGCCAGCCGCCCGCAAAAAAGCACTCTTAGGAGAGAAGTAAAATACTCTACAAAATTTTATAAATAAAAACCGCAAAAAAGGTGATTTTTGGGTAGAATTGGGGTGTGCAAAACTAACTAAAAGAAAATTGATTTTGAGTCAGTATCCTTGGTATAATATTATTGGGAGCGTTTATGGTGTAAGTTAAATAAACCTGCTTGGTACCTGTAGATAATTTATCAAGGCTCGATAAGGTCTATTTTTAAAAATACATATGTCATTGAAAACAGTTCTTGTTGTAGATGACGATGAAGCACTTCGTCTGGTACTTTCGGAGGCGCTTAGGGCGGAGGGTATAAAGACTCTGGAGGCCCAAAACGGCGTAGATGGGCTTACAATCGCATTAGAAAAGCATCCCGATTTTATTCTTCTTGACATTTTGATGCCGGAAATGGGAGGTGAGGAGATGCTCCAGAAGTTGCGCGCAGATGAATGGGGGAAAAACGCGTCAGTCTTTGTTCTTACGCAACTTGATTCTATGGATAAAATTAGTGACATGATGACTAGCAAGATTGATGGATATTTTGTTAAGAGCAGCCTTTCGGTAGAAAGCATGGTGAAGGATGTAAAAAAGAAACTTGGTATGTAACGTTACCTAATCTAACATACTGACATACTAACTATTATGAGCAATAAATTATTATATACTGCACTTTTCGTTATGAGCTTTGTGCTGGTTGGATTGATAGTGGGGCTTATCGAGAGATCAAGGATTGCATCTTTTCCTTCTGATTCAGGGCTTGCGTCAGTACTTATTGCGTTGAACTCCGAGGTGTCGGTTAAACAATCGGGAGATTCTGGTTTTACTTCAGTTGCTGAAAGCGTTGAAATCAGCGCGGGGGATGAAATACGAACATCTGATTCCGGAAAAGCCGTACTTATTTATCCCAGCGGTACGCTCACGACTCTTAACGAAGGAACACATCTTGTTGTTAAGACACTCCAAAAAAATGGCAACTCTTCACGACTTGTGCTTACAACCGGAAGTATTTGGTCAAGAATTAAAAAACTGTTGGGGGAGGACGAACTTTATGAGATAGAAACACAAGGAATAGTAACATCTGTTCGAGGAACTGAATTTGAGGTGGAAGTAAAAGACAATGTCTCAACTATTACTGTGCTCAGCAGCACCGTTGTGCTTACGGCGCTCGACCCGGAAACGGGGATACCGCTTGCAGAAAAGGTTGTTGAAGTATCTTCCGGTGAAAAAATTACTCTTGGGGATCAAGAAATACTCACTGGTGTACCTTTGCGGGAACGCATGACTCCAGAAGAAATAAAAGCAAAGATTCTTGTTCATGCGGGAGTTGAGCAAGAGCTCAACAGGCCGGAAATACGGAAAAAATTGCAGACCGCACGGGGTAATATAGTTACAGAAGCGGGGGTAACGCCGGACAGCCCTTTCTATGTGATTGAACAAATTTCTGAAGCCATAGGAACTTTTCTGGTGTTTGATGAGAACAAAAAAGCGCAAAGGTATTTACATCTTGCGTCGGAGCGGCTTGCCGAAGCAGAATTTCTTGCCAATGAAGGCAAAAGAGGGATAGATAAAGCGCTTGAGAGTTATGAAAAAATGCTTGTACTGGCCGAAGGGATAAGTGAAGAATCTGAGAGTGTAGAAACACAAAAATTGGTGGCCCGGGTAACATCAGAACACTTTGATATTCTTGGGGCAATATTAGAGCAAGCACCTGAAGAGGCACGAGCGTTTATCAAAAAAGCTGAGTCTGTTTCCCGCCAAGGACATATCACAGCTGTGCAAGCTATTTCTTCTCAAAGCCCTTCAGAGGCGCTGACCCTAAGTCTTGAGGCAACGCAGGAACTCCTTCGAGAAATGCAGGTTGCCGCCGCGAAAGAGGATTCACTTGATATGCTTGATAAACTGGAAGATTATAATCAATTCCTTCAGCTTGCCGGAGAGTCGCAAGGTAGCGACGCAGAACTTCTTGCATTGTACAGTATTAAGATAGACAATGTACTGCGTACTATTGAAACGATTAGTTTAATTTCTCAAGACTTACCGTCAAGAATTGGGCATACTATACAGGAAGTAAAAAATCGCTCTATTGACAGCCAACTTGTTTCCTTGGGCGATCTTGCGATACAAGATCCTGAAAGAGCGATTGAAATATTTGCAAATGAGGCAGAATACTATCTGTCAAATATTGAAGATGGTGTATTTTTCAGTGACGATGAGTTTGTGGAACATAATATAGATGCATATCAAAGGTATGTTGCATTCGGCGATGAAATAGCAATGCTTGCGCATGATCTTAAATTTGGAGAAGAGAGTCTGCGCAACCTTGTAGAAGAAGCAACATTACATCATGTTGATATACTGGAAAATCTACAAAGTCAGGTATCTTTAGAAACAAGGGAAGGTTTCAAAAGAGCTATTGCGGATATAGAACACCTGAAGGCAGGCGAGGCGCTCGAAACTATTAGCCCAGAAGAGTTTATACTTCTTCGTTCTATTGAGAGGCCAAGCGGAGAACTTCTTTTTCCAACTCTAACTCCAGAACTAGAGCAAATTCTAGAACTAGAACAAATTCTACAACTTGAGGATATTCTAGAACTAGAGAATATTCTAGCGCCAGAGCAAATTCTACAATTAGAGCAAATGCTAGAGCTAGGGCAAACTCTAGAACCAGAGCAAATTCTAGAACTAGAGCATATTCTAGGAACAGAGCAAATTCTAGAGCTGGGGCAAACTCTAGAGCAAGAGTATGAGTATATTCTAGAGCAGCAGTATATTTTAGAATCAGACCAAGAGTATATTCTAGAGCCGGGATATATTCTAGACGACGGTTCTATTTTACAGGAAGGATATATTCTGGACGATGAATATATTATAGAACAAGGGTATATTATAGACGATGAATATATTCTACAGGAAGGGTATATTCTAGACGAAGGATATATTCTGGACGATGAATATATTATAGAACAAGGGTATATTCTAGACGATAAGTCTATTTTACAAGAGGGATATATTCTAGACGAAGGGTATATTCTAGACGAAGGGTATATTCTAGACGAAGGATATATTATAGACGATGAATATATTCTAGAGGAAGGGTATATTCTGGACGGTGAGTATATTCTAAACGAAGGATATATTATAGATTCAGAGTATATTATAGACGGTGAGCTTATTTTAGAACCAGAGCCAATTTTTGAACCGCAACCAGAGCCAACTCTAGAGCCAGAACCAGAGCCAACTCTAGAACCAGAACCAACCCAAACTCTAGAACCGGGGTCAGAACCAATCCTAGAACCAGGGACAGAATCAACCACACCCTAGAGTCAATCGAAAAATCGTTAAAATTACTCCAGACTCTTGTGTTGGAGCTTAGATAAAACTGGCGGCTTTGTATCATGCCTAGTCAGTCAAACTCTGGCATTCAAGAACCGCCAATTCTTAGAATATGCGCCGCACAACACTTCAACATATAAATAAAAACCGTCTGCTTATTTGGCTGACGGTTTCGATTTTATTTAGTCTTGTTGCGCTTCTTGATCCCTTTCCCGCATTACGAAATGCGGGGTCTGATTTATTATTTACCCCGCAATCTCCTTCTGGCAAAGTTATCATACTTAAGGTTGATGACAAAAGCCTTAATCAACTAGGGCAGTGGCCGTGGGCTCGAGAAAACTTTGCTCGCCTCATTCGTTCTCTTGAAACAGCATCTGTGATAGGGATAGATTTAAATTTTAAAGAATCTTCTCGTTTTGGAGAATCTGATGACGCTGCTTTACAAAACGCTTTTAAAAACAGTGCTGTTCCTGTGGTATTACCTGTTGATATTCAGACAGATGATGGTGCCACTATGCCGCTTAGTCGTTTTATTCCATATACCCATCAGGGGTTTTCAAATATTATTGTGGATTCTGATGGTGTGGCACGCCGTATTGAAACAAAGAGCCAAGACTTCCCAAGCTTTGCGCATATTATAAGCACCATCTATCAACGCGGTGCTTCCTATGGAGAAATACTCTTCAGTAATCAAGATTTCACTCGTATTCATTACCGCGGACGCAACAACACCTATCCCTCTTTTTCTATAATAGAGGTTCTAGATGGAAAAGTACCGAGCCTGCTCATAAAAGATAAGATTGTATTAGTCGGCGTTACGGCAAGCGATGTCCAAAATTTTCATCAGACGCCGTTTGGATTAATGAGCGGTGTAGAGATTCAAGCGAATGCGATCGACACATTTTTAGATGGAATATCTTATACATTTAATCCCTGGATAAGTGTTGGGTTTATTTTTCTTCTTGCGTTCATTGTTGTCTGGGTAAGTGCCCGTATACGCAATACCTTTATGCTTTTATCCGTTCTTTTGGGTATTTTTGCCCTGTATAGCATAATTGTGTTTGTCAGCTTTGATAATTTTCTTGTGCTTGACCTTCTCTACCCGGGGCTCGCCATTATAGGGACTGCATTGATATTTAATGTTTCTCAATACGTTTCGATATCGCGCAAGGAGCAAATTCTAAGAGAATCTTTTAACCATCTCAATGCAATGGTAGAGAGCATGGTTGAAGGAGTAATAATGACTGACAGAAATTATAAAATTACAGTTATGAATCCTGCGGCTAAACGCATTATCGGCGCTCCCATAACGAGGACCTTATCCATCTCTGAGCTTTCGAATATACTAGGCAAAGAGCATGATATCAAAGGAAAGCTTGCACAAAGCATTGCGTCGAGTAAAATATCAAAGCTTGACGATATTCTGGTGCGGGACAAGTTTTTCCAAATTTTTATTGCACCTGTAAGCGCCGTGGCTGGAACAATAAAGAGCAATGTGCTTGGCGGAGTAATAATTTTCCACGATATAACACCCGAAAAAGAGATTGAAAAGATACGGGAAGACTATATCTCTATGATGGTTCATGAACTTCGTTCTCCTTTGGATGGAATCAAAAAAATGGCCGAAGCAATAATAGAAGAAAGAGGGGACCGCAAAAGCGAAGATTCATCTGAAAAGTATATAGCGCTCATTCATAGCGGCTCATCGCATATGCTTGAGCTTGTGAATGATCTTTTGGATGTTGCGAAAATTGAAGCAGGAAAATTTGATATTCGCAAGGAGCCATCGGATATTCAACAAATAGTTAAAAGTAGATTGAGCTTTTTTGAAATTTCGGCTAAAAACGCTCGCGTGGAACTGCACTCTCATTTTAGCGAAAATATCCCAAAGCAAGCCGACTTTGATGCCATGCGAGTTTCTCAAGTATTGGATAATCTAATTTCTAATGCATTGAAATTTAGTGATGCCCCGGGAAAGGTTGTTATTGATGTTTTTTATTACAAGAAAGGGCAGGGCGCGGGAGAGGAAGCAAAAAGTGCGGGAATGCGTCGGTTCATAAATAAAAATATCAATAAAATCCCCGACTCTTTAGTTATCGCTGTGTTCAACACAGGAGTAGCTATTCCTCGTGAAGTATTGCCTCAGTTATTTAGTAAATTTAAACAATTTAAAGCGGTCGCAAAAGACGGCACAAAGGGAACCGGATTGGGTCTTGCTATTGCAAAAGGTATTGTTGAGGGGCACGGCGGCATCATAGGAGTTGAATCAGAAGAAGGAATAGGCAACACATTTTATTTCACTCTTCCTACTTAATTTGTGTTACATCTGAAAGTCGCACAATAGTCATATGGAACCTCTAGCTTCAAAAATAAGGCCAAAGAGCTTAAAGGAGTTTGTCGGCCAAGAGCATCTTGTGGGAAAGGGGAAACCCTTGAATGTTGCGATTGCCCAAAAACACCTGTTCTCATTTATTCTGTGGGGGCCTCCGGGTTCTGGAAAGACAACATTGGCAAGGATATATGCCAAGAGCTTACATGCAAAACTCTATGGGCTTTCTGCGGTTTCAGCCGGTAAAGCTGACATTAAGGCCATATTGGCAGACCCTTCGACAAGCTCAGGGCAAGCAAAGGAGCAGCCCAAAGTTTTGTTCTTAGACGAGATCCACAGGTTCAACAAGGCCCAGCAAGACTTTCTTTTGCCTTATGTAGAAACGGGAGAACTTACTTTAATTGGAGCTACAACAGAGAACCCAAGCTTTGAGGTTATTGCGCCTCTGCTTTCAAGGTGCAGGGTTTTTGTGTTAAACGAACTTTCCCAGGAGGAAATGGCAAAGATAATAAAGCAGACAGGGTTAAAGTTAGATAAGAAGGCAAGTGATTGGCTTGTTGCAATGGCAAATGGAGACGCCAGGCAGGCCATTATGATGCTTGAGAGTACCAAAGAACTGTATGGCAAAATTACCGTAGAAACACTCAAAGACACGCTCCAGGCAAGGTTTTTAAGGTACGACAAGAAGGGTGAGGAGCACTACAACACCATTTCTGCCTTTATTAAAAGCATGAGAGCATCTCAGGCAGATGCTGCCTTATACTACTTGGCGAGAATGATTGATGCAGGAGAAGACCCCAAGTTTATAGCAAGAAGAATGGTTATCTTTGCCTCAGAAGACATTGGATTAGCCCAACCCACGGCTCTTGTTGTTGCAAATGCGGCATTTCGTGCAGTAGAGATTATTGGCCTGCCAGAATGTGCCATAAACCTGGCGCATGGTGTAGCATACCTATGTGAGTGCAAGAAAGACAGGAGTTCATATGAGGCATACTTTAGCGCTGTTAATGATGTGAAAGAATACGGAAACCTACCCGTTCCCTTGAAAATTAGGAACGCTTCAACTAAGCTTATGAAAGAGCTGGAATACGGAAAGGAATACGAGAAATATACAAAAGAAGATTTACTGCCAGAAAAGCTAAAAGGAAAGAAGTATCTAAGAAAACGTTAAAGGTCGAGGTTGTTTCTCAACATTTTCTATGAAACCAATAGGCAAAGTCATTCACTACTATAGCAAAGCAGGAGTGGTCATTGTTGAGCTTCAAGGCGAACTTAAGCTGGGCGACCGAATCCGGATTGAACGGGGAGACCAAACGTTTGAGCAGGAGGTTACTTCCATGCAAAAAGAGTATCAACCGATAGAGAAGGGAGAAAAGGGGGACTCGGTGGGCATTAAGGTAGACCAGAAAGCAAAAGAGGGGAGCCTTGTACTCTTGTTGGAAGAAGGGGAGTAGCGCATTTTGAGAGAAAAGAAGTTAAGGTAAAACTTAACAAAGTTAAGTTTGGGTGGGCAGATATTTTTACAAGCGATAAAAAATATGGCAGATTTTAAAGAAACCCTGAGGAACAAATTATTGCAGGACCTTGAAAAACTAAAGACACCAGATGGTTACTTGAATGCTGGATACCCGAACTATTATATACTTTTTGGCCGGGATGCGTTGATATCGGCATGGCAGATGCTTGAAATAAATCCTGAGATAGCAAAATCTTCTCTCAAGGTCTTAGCAAAATATCAAGGCAAAACCATCCATAGAAAAGCTGAAGAAGAACCGGGGAAGATTCTGCATGAATATCCTCTTGAACCAGAACAGCAAGCTATTTTATCCGACTGGGATTTCCCATATTTTGGAACTGTGGATGCCACCCCTTTGTTTGTTATTGTCGCTGATAAATACTTACAGAAAACTGGTGACATGAGTTTTCTTTCACAAATTTGGAAGAATGTTGTTGCAGCAGCCGACTGGATGTCAACGTATGGTGATATTGATAAAGATTACTTTGTGGAATACGAGAGAAAAATTCCCAAAGGTCTTTTTCATCAAGCTTGGCGCGACAGCTATGAGAATCACCTTAAAATTTCCTCCCCAGTAGCGATTGTTGAAGTGCAGGGCTATGTGTACGCTGCATACCTTGCTGCCACAAGAATGGCAAAAGTATTAGGAAAAGAAGTGAATCCTGAGTGGGAAGAAAGGGCAAAGGCGCTGCAAGAGCGTTTTCATCAGTCCTTTTGGTGGGAAGAGGAGCAGTACTATGCACTTGCTTTAGATGGAGACAAGAAGCAGAGAAGGAGCGTTTCTTCAAATCCCGGCCATCTGCTTTTCACGGGGATTCTTCCTGCACAAGTCTTGCCTCGGATTGTGAAACGTCTGTTTCAGTCAGATCTTTTTACTCCGTACGGCATTCAGACGGTTTCAAAACATGATCCAGACTTTGACCCTCAAAGTTATCACTTAGGTTCTGTCTGGCCTCATGACAATTGGATAATCTATTACGGGTTAAAGCAGTTAGGATTTTTGAGGGAAGCTGATCAGATAAAACAGGCCTTACTTTTAGTGCATCAAGAATTAGGACGCATACCAGAATTATTTGGAGTCAAAGATGGTAAAATTATTCGTCTCTCTGTTGGGGCATGGCAGCATGGGGTACCGGGTAACGTTATTCATGCCAATCCTATTCAGGCCTGGGCAATATGCGGTTTGCTCCAAATGATTTGGGAAGATTAAATGAGGATCGCCAGATAGGCGGTTTTTTGATATACTTTGTCTATGACTCACTATATTTGTACAGGAACATGCAAGGGTGTAAGTGATACGCCCGGTACGTGCCAGGCAGAAGATTGTCCAAAGCATGAGAAGATGCTTGAACCTTGTGATTGTGCCGATGGGCAACACTACGGCAAGCAAACTCATAGCGAGGATCACCCGAATCCCTAGAAACTTAACTTAGTTAAGTAAAGAGATTGTATGAAGAAGACTATTCTTGCATTAGGAGTGGTTCTTGGCATAGCCCTGGTGTTATATGGCGTACGAGGACAACTCTTGCCTTTTTTGTTTTCTCCTCAAGCACCCTCAAAAGCGCAAACAGGCATAGAGAGAGTTCCAGAAGAGGCGATTGCCATGATAGCTCAAGGACTTACTATTCCTTGGGAGGTTGCCTTTCTCCCGAATAAAGATATTCTGGTTACTCAGCGTTCAGGAGAACTTCTTTTGCTTGGAGAGGACGCGGTCTATGAAATTGAAGGGGTGGCGCACGTTGGAGAAGGGGGATTGCTTGGCATGGCCCTACACCCTGACTTTGAAACAAGTCGTTGGCTCTATCTTTACCTCACGACGCAAACTGAACAGGGCTTGGAAAACAGGGTAGAGCGATATCGTTTTGAGGAGAACAAGCTGTCAGAACGCACCTTGCTTCTTTCTGGGATTCCAGGAGCCAGGTTCCATGACGGGGGGAGAATAGAGTTTGGACCAGATGGCATGTTGTATATCACCACGGGGGATGCAGGAAATCCGGACTCTGCCCAAGACATACATTCTCTTTCAGGAAAGATTCTGCGGTTGAACGATGATGGCTCCATTCCAGATGACAACCCATTTTTGAACGAGGTCTATTCGTACGGACATCGCAATCCCCAAGGATTAACGTGGGATAACAAGGGGAGGCTGTGGAGCACAGAGCATGGAAGATCCGGACTTCAACCCGGCCAATCTGGTTTTGACGAGTTAAATCTCATTGAAAAAGGCAAGAACTACGGCTGGCCCGTTATTCAGGGAGGTGAGACAAAAGAAGGCATGGAGGCTCCCTTTGTGCATTCTGGAGCCGACTTTACCTGGGCCCCGGGTGATGTTGAATATATAAAGGGAAACTTCTTCTTTGGCGGACTTCGGGGGGAAGCTTTATATCAGGTTACAAAGAACTCAAAAGAGCTGAAAGCGCACTTCTTTAAAGAGTTTGGGAGGATTAGAGCGGTACGCCTCGCTCCAGATGGTATGCTCTACATTACAACCAGCAATCAAGACGGCAGAGGGCGCCCCAAAGAGGGTGATGACAAGATTATTCGTTTGGACCCGAGCTTGTTTGAGTTTTAAAATTGGTTACAGGGCTGGACAAATTGGGAAAATGTGATATGCTTGCTTCTAGCATGGGAGGTAGTGAGCATGGCCAAAGCGTATACAATTGGAAGGTTTACATTCTACAGAAAGGATGATCATCGGATTGTGGTGGCGGCCGAACCCCATACGGACGCGATACTCGAACATCTTGCCTCGCTTTATCAAGGCCAGGCAAGATACACCAAAACCCTTTTCAGGGGAGAATGGGAGTGGTGCGGGAACCCGGATTGCAGCAATGCACTGTATGTGCCTCAAAAGCACTTGCGGCGGGGTTATGGGCTTACCTGTTCTCCTGGTTGTGCAAAAGTAATTCAGGACGGGAAGCTGCAGACGTTGAAAGCACGCCAGGCATATGCTCGAAAGAGGCTGCTTCCGATTCCGCAGATATAAGGATATACAAAAGGAGGTCTGAGAGATGGGCAGTTCTGCAACGGCGGTGAAGCCAGCGCACAAGAAGAGGGATCTGGTTTCGCTTGTGTGGCCGGTCAATACCTGCTACTCAACGTTGATCAGCGGGGTGCCAAAGGATGTTACTCTTGATCTTATGGCTGGGACATGGACTTTTCAAGGTCAAACCCAGGTCATTGGGTCTCGGTGCTCTCCGGCGTACGACCGAACAGGCGACCCGATCGGCGTATACGACAGGAGGTTGCTCAGGCACCTTGAAGCGTTCAAGAATGACTGCGAATGGGTTCGCACAAGGCACGACCCGCCTGGCGATTAGTCCCGGATCCGCAAAAGAGCGAGGGAGAGAAGCACTGCTTCTCGTTTGTACCCCACTCTTTTTATTTTAGATTTTTTCCACTATGAAATTGACGATGAATGTCCCGGAGGCGTTTATTGGTAACGTGAGTGTAGATTTGAGTAGTTACAATATTCTTGTGGCCCAAAAACTCTTGAATCGTACGAAGATCAACTCCTTGCTCCAATAAGTCGGTAGCCATACTGTGCCGCAAAGTATGCGGTGTGGTGAAGAGGGGAATACCGGCTTTCACTGAGTACTTTTTTATCATGCGTTCAATGGAACGGGGAGTAAGGCGGTTCTCTTCTTTCCTACGCCCACGGTAATTAATAAACAAAGCCTTTTCGTTGTCGTTTCTGGTCTTTAAATATTTTTTCAACCATTCTAAAGCTCGCTCTGAAAAGTACACGGTTCTTGTGTATGAACCTTTGCCAGTAATACTAAGCTCAAAGTCTTCTTTGTTTAAGATAGAATCAAACTGCTCTTTGTTTAAAGCAACGAGTTCGGCTATTCGCAATCCAGTGGAAAACAGGGCTTCAATAATGGCTTTGTCCCGCAATCCCGCAGGATTGGTGGCATCTGGAGCATCCAGTAGTTTTTTTATCTGATCAAGATTTAAAAACTTTATTGATTTTTCTTTCGCTGCGTCTTTTGGCAAGGTGATTTTGTCTGGCGGTAGGGAAGTGATATCCTTTGCAATAAAGAAGCTCAAAAGGGCTCTTAAGGCTATTAAATAGTAGTTCTGGGTCAATTTGGACAGTTCTTTGCCCTTATTTTGGTATCTTGATAGGTAAAGCCGGTAATCCCATACATCCTCTGCAGAAAACTCATGAGGAAGAAGGCCTGGTCGATTCTTAAAGGAGAGCCAGGTAGTAAACTTTTTTAAATAGTGTTTGTAGTTTTCTTGTGTGCGTGAAGATAATCCGCGTTCTACCTCGCAGTAATCAAGAAAGTCTTTTATATGTTCTATGATGGGCTTTTTTGATTTCACCATATACTTAGTATAACATTTTGCGACATTTCATAAAATATTATTGTTTGACAGGGGAATGGTGATAGTTTAAGTTTAAGTCAGTAACCCCTAGCAAGGAGCAAAAGATATAATGGTTCATCGGTGGGTGTTCCGCGGCCTCACGGCAATATTTGTGGTCAGTTTTGTCCTAGCAGTTGTGCAGGGAACTCGTCCTGACAGCGAGATTCCTGTAGTGTGGCTCGCGATCATTGACCCATCCCTATTTGGAGTTATTGCTGTTATACTGGCAAAGCCCCGTGATTGACAGTTGGGAAACTCGGCAGATTGGGGGTAGTCATGTACCTGTTGCGATGGATTGGGAACCTTGTTACCGGGGCACTGGTTGGACTCTGGGAATCAACGAGTGTCGGCGACCTGCTCGCTCGACTGGAAGAAAGCAAGAGTCGTTAGCAACACTGCTGACAACGTCACGAAGAGGTTGAAATACACCTCTTTTCTTTTTCGGCTGTAAAAGGGCTAAAAGTGTAACCTCGGGTGAAGTATAGGCTTAAACGTCGCTTAATCTACATTGTGCGACTAATACCATGCTATAACCATATCTCTCCCCCAATGAGGTGTCAAGGGTCTTTAGAAGGTCTAAAAACGCCTAGAAATGGCCTTTTTAGCCTCTTTATGCGCAAAGCAGGACACCAGGTGGTCATTTACCATGCCAATGCCCTGCATAAAAGCATATAAGGTAGTGGGACCCACAAACAAAAAGCCCCTAGCTCTCATATCCTTGCTCATAGCTTCTGCCTCCTTTGAGGCCGTGGGAATATCCCCCAGCCTTTTATAGCTATGCTGGATGGGCTTACCTTTAGTGAAACTCCAGAGGTATTTGGCAAAAGAGCCATATTCCTTTTGTATGTCAAGTACTATTTTCGCGTTGGTTATAGCAGCTTGTATCTTTCTTTTGTTTCGTATAATCCCGGAGTTACGCAGCAACCGGTTTTGCTCTTCCCTGCCGTATGCTGCAATTTTTGCAACGTTGAAATTAGAAAATGCTTTTTTGAAGTTATTTCTCTTTGATAAAATAATTGCCCAACTTAAACCAGCTTGGAATGTATCTAAAAGAAAAAACTCATAGAGTTTTGTGTCATCAAAAAGGGGTCTCCCCCACTCCCTGTCATGGTACTCTATCATTTCTTGACTACTCAATGGCCAAGAGCACCTATTCTGTTTCATTGGCAGGAAAGAATCCTTTAATGCGGTTCCACAGAGTTTTTCCTGGTTCCGGGATCTTTTGTTCTAGCTCTTGCTTCAATTCTTCTTTCTCTCTTTCAAACTCCTCTTCAATGAAAGGTTTTCTCTTTTCAATCTCTTGTCCAAAAAAGGATAGAACTTGGTCCCATAATCCTTTTACCCAAGAAAACACCGTTGTATCCCATATGTTCTTTGCAATACTCCACATATTGGTCCACAAAGGTATTACCTGTGTTTTCCATACCTCCTGTACTGCCCCAGGAATCCCCTGGAGTATTTGAAGCCCAAACTCCTGTGCTTCCTCTACGGTTTCTGGAGCCTGAATGGGAGCTGTTTCTTGCTGTGCTGCGACAGGAACCGCACCGATAGTCATTACCAGGATAAGAATTGAAAGTAATGTTATTCGCATAATGCCATAGCTTCCTTTTGTATATTCTGACTTATTTTCTGGTACATTCCAAATAGCTTCTGGAATTGCTGGGGCGTGAAATGAATAAGATCTTTTGCAAAATACAGATTATGTTGCGCAAACCGCCTTTTGAGATAGTGGTTGACCGAAGGAAGTACGGTCACAGGATACAGGGCCTTGCCCTCAATGAGTTTTTCTAAACTTTCTTTCTTTGGATATTTCCATCCCGTAAGCTTCATGTTTTTGCATGTTCCGTACGTAATGGCACTGCTCGTGAACTTAGTATTGGTGATAAGCCAGGCGGTGTGTTTTGCCGGTTTCTTTTTCTCCTTTTTCTTTTGATGTCCCTTAATATCCAGAAGCCTGGCATACAGGTACATAGCAACCCGCACGTCTGACTTGATCCCCCTGGTGTTGTGGTATTTTGTCTCAACTATGTAGTGGTTATCTTTGGTGAAAGCCAAGATGTCTATCTCGTGTGATACGCACTCCCCCTTCATTATCTGGTTGGTCTTTGTCGTATAGCCGTATTCCTGGAGAATGGCTGCAACATATCTCTCAAACAGAAAGCCCGCAGGTCCCAACTCCATTATGCCTTGTTTTAGAGAATATTTTGCTGCAAGAGCCGGGTTTTCCTTTGCAAGGTGCCTTTTGGTCTTCTCATATATCTCTTTTGTCGTCATGCCGGGGCTAATCTCCTTTTCCACCGTGCGGCATACCCGATTCACCAGCGCCTTTGGAGCACCAGCTGCTAAGAGAGAGTTGCAGAGCTTTTGTCTGCTGTAGGTTTCTTGTTTGCCTGACGCCTTGGTGATTTTCACCCCGTTAGAAGTTAAAATTGTTAGTATTGTTGGTCATGGATGGTTTCTGTGTTTGTTGGAGTTTTGCCATTGCCTGCTTGATTCTCTGCAGCGTCTTTTCTTTGCCAAGAACCGAAGCCACCTCAAAAGGTCCGGCCGAAGCTTTCTTACCCGTAAGAGCAACACGCAGAGGCCATAAAAGTTTTCCCTTGCCTCCCGCTTCGGCTTCCTTAAGCAATATCTGTTCTATCTTTTCTTTATTCCAGTCCCCTTCTTTGAGGCCTAAGAGAAGCTCGTGGGATTTTTCCAGCGATTCTGCAATTTCTTGTTCTTCCATGTTTTTCCAGCGCAAGAGTTCTTTTTCGTAGTTCAACTCTTTTTTAAAGAAAAAGTCAGCCAGCTCCGCTATCTCAGAAAGCTTTTTTAGGCGCTCTTGGTATAGATTAACCACTTCACCCAAAAACTCAGGGCCAATCCCCTCCCCTGTTTCTTTTACGGCATAGGGGTGGGATTTTTGCATTCGCAAGGAAAACTTCTTTTGCTCTCCATTTCCATTTACCTCCAGCAGCCCTGCCTCTTTTAAGTAAGGAATTGCCAGTTTTACCAAGGTTTTCTTGTCTTTTTGCCTTAGGTAAAAGCCGTTAATCCAGTCTAAGCGTTGCAGGTTAAACACGGCATTCCCCTTTTGTACCCGGTCTAAAGAAAACTCCTTGACCAACCCTTGCAAAGAAAAGATTTCCCGCTCATCCCCTGGGTTCCAACCAAGCAGGGCAAGAAAGTTCACGATTGCTTCTGGCAGGTATCCTTCTTTCCTGAACCTGGTGACGGAGTTGTCTCCGTGGCGCTTTGAAAGCTTGGTCTTGTCTTCTCCAAGAATGAGCGGAAGGTGGGCGTACTTGATTTCTTGTTTAAACCCCAGAGCTTTTCTTATAAGCTGCTGCTTTGGTGTGTTGGAAATATGGTCTTCTCCCCGGATAACATGGGTGATGCGCATTAACTCGTCGTCCACCACCACAGTAAAATTATACAACGGGGTTTTTAGGTTCTTTGCAATCACAATGTCACCAGACAAAGTCATATCAAAAGAAACCTCACCCCGAATAAGGTCTTTGAAGGTAATTTTTTTGGGTTCCACTACAAAACGAATAGCAGCAGGTTTTCCGGTTTTTTTGTTCTGCTCTTGTTCTTTTAAAGAGAGAGTTCTGCATCTCCCAGAATACCTTGGGGTTTCTCCCCTGCTGGTTTGATCCTGGCGCTGAGCTTCCAGTTCTTCTTGTGTGCAAAAACACCAGTATGCTTTCTTTTCTTTAAGGAGTTTTTCAAGGTATTCCTTGTATATCTTGGTTCTTTCAGACTGCCGGTAGGGGCCAAAGCTTCCTTTATCCCCTGCTTTGGTTGGCCCTTCGTCCCAACTCAGCCCCAGCCATTCCAGGTTTTCTAACACGTCTTTCTCCCACTCTGGTTTTGAGCGCTCCTTGGCCGTATCTTCTACCCGCACCACAAAATCCCCTCTTTCTTTTTTGGCAAAGAGGTAAGAGAACAGGGCAGTCCTGGCGTTTCCCATGTGCAGGGGCCCTGTGGGCGATGGCGCAAATCTCGTTCTTACTCTCATTGATTCAGCCTATCACGAGATTGACAGAGACTCAATTATGTATTTTGCTATGACTCTGCCCGCTTCTGGTTTGGCAAAGTTCTTTGCTGCCTCTGACATCTTCTGGAGTTCTGCTTTATTGGCAAAGAGGGAGTGTACCCGTTCTAAAAAGAAGTGTGGGGTAAGGTTGTTTTCTTCCAGCACAATGCACGCGCCTGTTTTTTGGTAGGCATAGGCATTCTCTATTTGGTGGTTTTGGGCAGATTCTGGCAGGGGAATTAAAATGGAGGGTTTACCCAGGGCAGCAATCTCAAACACCGACCCCGATCCTGCCCTGCTTATGATGAGGTCTGTTGCAGCATACATATGGCGCAGCTCTGTTTCTTTAAGAAAGGCAAAAGGATGGTATAATCCCCTTCTCTCTTTTGCCACAATTACTTCTGCCTCTGCCTTTACCTGAGAAAAGTTCTTTTCCCCTGTCTGATGGATGATTTCATAATCTTTTAGTGCTTCATCTAATATAACCAAAAGCATATCGTTGACCCGCTGAGCTCCCTGAGAGCCCCCCAGCAGCAAGAGTACGGGTTTTGTTCCCTGTAAGTTAAAGAGCCGCTTTGCTTCTTCTTTAGAACCCGTAAGTATATCTTTTCGAATAGGGTTACCCACCTCCACAACCTTGTTTTTGGGAAACTCTTTGGTGTTTGGGAAAGACACAAAGATTTCAGAAGCAAACCTTGCTACGATTTTGTTTGCCATGCCAGGAACAATGTCGGATTCATGCAGTATAATGGGTACGCGAAGAATCCATCCTGCAATGGTAGAAGGAACAGACCCGTATCCACCCTTTGAAAAGATAATGTCTGGGCCCAAAAAAAAGATACGAAAGAATGCCTGTATGATGCCAAGAGGTACTTTGACAAAAACATCAAGGAGATTCTTTGGCAAGGACTTTAAAAACTCATAGCGCCGTATCTTGCCAGAAAAGATATGGTAGGTTTTTATTCCTTCTTGAGACGAGAGCATTTCAGAAAATTCATCTTTTGGACCCATGTAAAAAAACTCCAAAGGTGTATCCCCCTCCTTCGCCGAGGCTTCGGCGGGCAGGTCTGCCTGCGCTCGTATCTCTCGCGTAAGGGCTATGATAGGTAGGATATGTCCTCCTGTTCCTCCTCCTGTAAACAGAATCTTCATGTTATCTCATTGTATATGATTTTGAGGTTAATTTCAGTAGAATGCCCATTGCAATGAGTTCTACCACCAAGGCAGAGCCACCATAGGATATGAAGGGCAAGGGAATACCGGTCAAGGGCAAGAGTCCTGTAATGGACCCCATGTTGATGAATGCCTGCAGGGTAATCCAGGAAGCAATACCCACCGTTGCAATTTTTGCAAATGGGTCCTCAATTTTTCTTGCTAAAGCAAAGCTGCGCCAGGCAAAGAACAAAAAGAGCATCACGAGAAAGACAGCTCCAATAAATCCCAGTTCCTCTGCCACCACAGCAAAAATGGAGTCAGAGATGGGCTCTGGTAAAAACCCGAACTTTTGAAAACTTAGACCCAGACCAATGCCTGTTAACCCCCCAGAGCCAATGCCGATTAACGCCTGCTTTATCTGATATCCTTGGCCCAAGGGGTCAAGTAAAGGGTCGAAAAACACTTGAATGCGCGAGAATCGGTAGGGTGCAATCTTAATCAAGAAATAGAAAAGTCCCAGTCCCGAAAAGATTATGAGGGGTGTATGCCACAAAGGGGTTCCCGCAACAAAGTACATGATAATGCCAGTCAGGCCAATGACCCCTAATGTGGAGGCGTCTGGTTGCTGGATTAAGAGAAAGCTGATGATTCCTGTGACCACGACAAAAGGAAACAATGCCTCCTTTCCTTTTAAGAGGTGATGTATCATTCCTTCCTTTTTCTTGCTGGTTTCACTGTGTTTTGTAACCTTGGCTGCCAGCAAAGAAGCAAGGTAGAGAATGAAGGTGAGTTTTAGGAGTTCTGAGGGCTGAAAGGACTGGGATCCTATATAGATCCAGCGGTGGGCTCCCTCTGGACTCCCGATACCAGGCAAGAACACCAGAATCAACAAGAGAATGTTGGCCAAGAGCAGAGCAAAGCTCCACTTCTTTATCATTTCAGGAGAAACAAAAAAGAACGCCATGGCCCCAACAAGAAGCCCGGGAAGAAGGCCCAAGAGGATTTGATGGTTCAAAAAGTAGTAGGTGGTGCCAAAGGTCTGCAAAGAGAAAGAAGCAGACACTGAGGCCAAAATAAGGATGCCCAAAAACACAAGCAGCACAATAGTGCCGAGAAGTACGGGGTCAACCCCCCATTTCTTTCTCCTTCTCCTATCCATACCGTTTCACAAACCCCTTAAACTGGTTTCCCCTGTCTTGGTAGTCATAAAACAGGTTAAAGCTGGAGGCAGCGGGCGAAAGAAGGCAGATCTTCCCAGTTTTTGTGTGCAGGTAAGCGAGTTGTACTGCCTCTTTCATGCTTTTGACAAAAAATATGTTCTTTGGTTTCTTCTTTAAGGATTTGAAGATTGTTTCTCCGGTTGTGGGAAAAAGAATAAGGGTTTTTATCTTACTTTGTTCAATTCTTCTTGCCAATTTTGTAACACTCACTCCCCTGTCAAAGCCTCCTGCGATTAACGTTGTAACAGTATTGCTCAAAGCATCCAATGCTAAAATTGTGGCTTCAGGTATGGTGGCGAGGGAATCGTTTACAAAGACAATGCCCTTGAACATCCCAATCCTTTCTAATCTATGAGGTAAAGGCTTGAAGCTCTTTATCGCTTCTTTCATTGCTGAGGGTGTAATGCCAAAGAGTTTGCCCACAAGCAAGGCGGGTTCTATTGGGGCGATAAAAGACGGGTTCTTTGAAACTGTTTCTGGAGCGAAGGGAATCTTTTGTGCTCTGCTTTTCTTTGCAATCTTTGAAACCTCATTGTCTTTTGCGTTGTAGATAAGAAAATCTGTTGAGGTCTGAAAAAGGGTGATGTTTGCTTTTGCTTTCTTGTAGGCAGCAAAGCTGCCGTGGTGGTTTAAGTGTTCTTCGTACAGGTTCAAGAATACTGCAATGTGAGGACTTTTGTTTAAATGTTCTAACTGAAAGCTCGAAAGTTCATAAACAAAGATATCTTCTGGAGTTTGCTTTGAAAGAAACTGGAGAGCGGGCGTGCCAATGTTTCCTACCAGCTTTGCCTTCTTTCCTCCTTTTTTGAGCATGGAACAGATAAGGGAAGCCGTGGTGCTCTTTCCTTTGCTGCCCGTTATTCCCACAATGGCGCCTTGGCACTCTGAAAAAAAGATATCTGTCTCTGAGGTAAGATGCTGTTCTTTTTTGAGCAAGGGTTTCACTATTCTTAAAGGAATGCCAGGACTTTTTATTACAACGTCATACTGCCTCATTGCTTTTAGGTAATTTCGGCCCAGATGAAGCCTTACTCGTTTCTTTGGAAGATTAGGCAGGGATTCCTTTTGATCTGCAATGCCAAATACTTTATTGGGAAAATGCTTTCTCAAAAACTTATAGGTGTCTCTCCCCTCTCTTGCAAAGCCAAGGATCAGAAGCTTCTTGCTTTTCAATTCACTGATATACATAGCAACTAAATGAAATTAAGGAGTAAGCGCTTTCTTGAGTATTTGTTCAAACTTTTTGGGGAGGAAATGCATTTTATTCCAGGCATACAGCATGAGGTGGTCTTTCTTCTTTTGCAATGCAAGCAAAGCCCTACTTTCTGCTATAGTGCCTACACACTCAAAGGGCTTAAATCTCTTCTTGCCTGTGAGTTCTTCTAAGAGTGGCTGTAGTTTCTTTTCCTTGAGAAGATTCTTTTTAAAGATAGCAATCGTCCGTTTCTGACCTATAAAAGGATACAAGGAAAGGAACACAAAGAGACATTTGGCACATTTCCCGCACCACTCCCCTGTTGGTTTTTTGCTTCCTGATTTTGTTTTGTAGGCTTCGTTGCAGCTCAAGAACACAGGGAAGTACTTTGGGTATCTCGAAAAGAGCTTTGCTATCTGCAATTCGTACAAGGGACGTAAGAAACTAAAGTATTCAACATCTTTGAGAAGATATTTCTTTGTATATGCCCGAAACTTCTTTTCAAAATCATAGGTCTTGGAATACTGATGATTGATGATCTTGCCTTGGTATTTTACATTTCCTTCATTTGAGCTCCGTTCGTTGGAAAGAGCTATGTATTTGTAGTCAAAAAGAGCTGCACAGAGAACTGTCAGGAACGCAAGATAAGCAGAAAAAGGCGTGTGTCCATTGAGGTATCCCTTACGATTTAGTTTCAAAAGCTCTGGATCAATGGTGCGTTCTACCACAATTGGTTTCCCTGTCTTAGTTAGACTAAGGATACGAAGCTGTTCTTTTTTTGGGTTCAAGAGAAGGGGGCGCAGCAAAAGCTTTGCTTTTTTGAACAGCTCAAGCGTTACCACCGCATCCTTTCCCCCGCCCACAGGCACCAATGTCCTGTTGCTTAAACGAGATTTAGGAGTTCCTAAATCTCGTTTAGGAAAACTTCCGGTGGAGGTTATTGTAAGGAAGTTTTTCTGGGTAAAGTCTATCTTGTTTTGAAAAAAGTACTCTCCCATTCCTTGAAAGATGAGATCTTTAAACCAGGCAATCTGCTCTTTTGTAAGATGCCCCGCTTCAATAACAATCTTGGGCGAGGCTGTTGCCTTCCAGTAGCTTATCATCTCAAGTAATCCAAGATGAAAGATAATGTTCTCAATGTTTGGATGCTTTTTTGGTATGTTCTTTACCACTATTGTTGGGCGAAAGGAGATGTCTGGTCGCCGACGCGCCATAGCCGCTTTGGCGACGGTGCGGGGTACCGCAAACTCAAAAGAGATGCAGAGATCTCCCCCAGAACGCTTGTAGGTATACCCCCGATAGAAAAACTTCGGATATTTTTTTCTCAACACCTCTATCTTCATAGAAACTTAGTTTCACTAAGAAGCTATCCGAGTAGTCTGACAGCAACTCCTACGAAAGCTGCGACAACTCCGATTACCCAGAATCGCATGGTCACCTTGGTGGAAGGCCAGCCCATGCCTTCAAAGTGATGGTGTATGGGGGCTGCGAGAAACACCTTTTTTCCCTTTCGTAGTTTCTTTGAGGCAACCTGAATAATGACCGATGCGGATTCTGCAACCAAGAGTATGCCAATAATCGGCAATACCATGACAGAGTCGGTGAGAAAGGCAACCACTGTTAAGGTTGCAGTCAGTCCCATAATCCCGGTTTCACCCATGTAAAAACGGGCTGGAGGGATATTAAACCACAAAAAAGCCAGCAGCGCCCCCACAATGGCAAAGCACAAGGTCGCCAAGTCAATTTGCCCTTGCGCAAAGGCAATTAACCCATAGGCGGTAAAGATGGAAGCAAAAGTACCGCCAGACAAGCCGTCAATGCCGTCAATGACTCCCCCAGAATAGGTGGCAAGCATGACTATAACAAAGAAGGGAATCATGGCAAATCCCAAAAATACATCTCCTATCCCAGGAACAAATACGGTGTCCCAGCCGAGCTTTGAGAAAAACCACCAAGCCCCCACCAAACCAATAAGAAAAACCAAGGTGAAGCGCAGTTTTAAAGAAAGTCCCCCTGCAGTGTATTTGTTTATCCTTTCCCATAAAGACCGCAAAAAAATGTTTGTGGGGGCCGAAAGAACTTGAAGAATATCATCCAAAAAACCCACTGTGGAGGCCGCAACCAAAGTTGCCAAAGGCAGCCAGGTTTGGGACCTGGAAAGGAAGTTGAAACCCTCAAGCCAGGGATTCCCCGTTTTTGACAACAAAAAAAAGAATAGGGCTAAAAATGGGGGTGTAACCCAGATTAATACTCCCCCAAAGCGAGGGGTTTTCACCTCCCCTTCCTGGTGAAACTTTTTAAAAATGGGGAGTTCCCCGCCCCCCATGGCAGTTTGCCTTACTGATTTTCGCCAGAGCTTGTATTTGTAGAGAATGTTGGTAAGCCCCGGGGTCAAGAAAAGAGCAACCAAAAAGCCGGCTGAAACCATAAGAGCAATCTTAATAACAGAAAAGGAAAGTAATGGGATCATGCGCTAGAAGGTATAAGAGTCAAAAACCCAGTTGACCAGCTCTCTCATGTCTTGAAATCTTTTGCTCGAACCCAACACCACGTTTACCAAATATCCCTTTCCTTTGGGACTTTCCAATACCAAAACAAGAGCTCCTTTAGCTTCCGGGGTCCAGCCGGTCTTTCCCCCCAAGACTTTGGTGGGCCATCCATTCAAAGACAAGAGCTCATTGGTGTTTTCCATGGTGTGATGGAACTTGCCATCACTGGTGTGCAGGGGGTAACTTTGAAGTCCCAGAATCTCAAAGACGGAGGGATGGAATGTTTTGAGGTACTGTGTCAAAAGGAATAGATCCTGTGTGGTGGAATAGTTTATTGCCCCCCCTTTAATGTCAGGGTCAAGGCCTGCGTGGTTCACAAAAAAGGTATTTTTAAGGCCAAGAAACTCTGCTTCTTGGTTCATGAGATCCAGAAAGTTTGACATCCCAACCTCCAAGGCGAAGGCAGCTGAGGCATCGTTGGAAGATTCCATGAGCAATGGATACAAAAGGTCTCGCGGCCAAAACCTGTCCCCCTCCCTGAGTTGCCCAAAGTTCTCTTCTTCCAATACAGCAGCCCTTGAGATTGTAATTTCCTCGTCTAAAGGATAATGGCGCACAATCACCAAAGACCCCATGAGCTTAGTCAAGGAAGCAATGGCAAGTTTCTTTTCTGTATCCTTTTCAAACAAAGCCTTGCTTTCTTGGGTTTTCCCATTCACAAATACCGTGAGTAGAGATGCGCTGCTCAATTCCAAGGAAGCAGTATTTCCCTTTTGCAGTGGAAGCACCTCTTGAACCTTAGCTTCCAAAGCTGCCTGTGCGGTGAATATTTGGGGGTTTCGTGCGAGTTCTGAGAACAAAAAGAAATCTTCCATATGCTGGCTAAAAACATTTAAAGTCCACCAAAAAGGAAGACTCAAGAGAAACACCCCGAGAAATATTTTGAGATTCCCTGTCATTTTTTCTTGCGCCTCCTCGGCGCACCCGCCGATGAGGCGGGCTTCTTTATCTCAAGATGCAGTTCTTTTAATTGGGTTGCGTTGAGTTCTGAGGGAGCTGCCATGACAGAAGTTCTCCCTTGTCCTGTTTGGGGAAAGGCCTGTACTTCCCGTATATACTCCTCTCCAAGAAATGCCATGAGTAGTCGCTCAAAGCCTTGGGCGCACCCGCCGTGCGGAGGAGTTCCATATTCAAAGGCCTCCAGCATGTGTGAAAACTCCTCTTCTATTTCTTTATCCTTGTATCCCAAGACCCGGAAAGTAGCTTGCAGTATCTCTGGTTTGTGCGTCCTGATGCTTCCTCCTGCAATCTCTAGGCCATTGCACACCAAGTCGTATTGGGAAGTTATGATCTTCTCAATGTTTTTTCCTTCCAGAAGCCATTGCTCTTGCTCTTCTTTTAAAGGAGCTGAAAAGGGATTGTGGGTAAAGGTCCACTTACCCTCCTTAGTTTTCTCAAAAAAGGGAAAGTCCACAACCCAGGCAAAAGCCAATATTCCTTCCTCCTTTTCTTTTTTTGTTCTTAGGTCAAACTTGTCTGTCCCATACTTTTTCACTGCTTCCTTATAGGTAATGACGGGAAAGGGTTTTTTTGCAATCTTTCCTCCTATCTTCTCTATGGCAAATACAGTCATCTCTTCCACAACAGCCATGACGTCTTCCCTATTAACAAAGCTCATCTCAAGGTCCACCTGGCTGTGCTCAAAAGCTCGGTCTGCCCTGGGGTCTTCGTCCCGGATGGCTCTGGCAATTTGGAAATACCGCTCAAAGCCGGCGGTCATGAGTAATTGCTTGTATTGCTGGGGACTCTGGGGTAAGGCAAAGAACTTGCCAGGGTAAATTCTGCTGGGAACAACAAAATCCCTGGAGCCCTCTGGCGTAGATTTGGTGAGCATGGGGGTCTCAATTTCCACAAACTCTTTTGAAAAGAGGTATTCCCTTACTGCTTTGATGTATTCAGACCTTACTTTGATGTTTCGCTGCAGCCTCGGTCTCCTCAGATCAAGATAGCGATATTTCAATCTCAGCTCCTCTTCAATGTCATACCCCGCAGTATCAATGGGAAAAGGTAGGGGCTTGGCTTTTGAAAGTACGGTGAGCTTGAGGGCTACCACCTCAATAGACCCCGTGGGGAGTTCGGGGTTTTTCATGTTCTCGGGGCGTTCTTTTACTTCCCCCTCTATTTCTACGACCCATTCTGGGCGAACAGGCTCAACCTCTTTTGACGCTTTGAACACAACCTGAACTATTCCTGTTCGGTCTCTTAAATCTAAAAAAACCAGTTTTCCATGGTCGCGGCGTGTCTGTACCCACCCAGCTAATTTTACCTTCTTTGCCACTTTCTCTGGAGTTTCTCTTGCGAGAATTCGTTCCATATAATTGCGGTTATTTGTAAGGAAATCCACAGATTTCTTGTAATACAAATAAAAACTATCCTTGAGGTAGGATAGCATAAAATCACGGCAACTCAAAAGCCTTTGTTCTTCCCTATTTCAGATTTCTTCGTTCTCAAATACTCAATGCCATGGCCGTCAAAGAGAAGAATGTCCAAAAGAACAATATCTGGTTTTTCTTTGCCATACCTAATTATACAGGTAACTCTATAAAGAAAGTGCTGCCTTTCCCCTTGCCTGGTGATTTTGCCCAGATCTTGCCTTTATGCATTTGCACGAACTGCTTTGCAATATAGAGACCCAGTCCCGCTCCTTCTGTCCACATCTTAGTACCTGTTTTGCCTCGCGTAAAACTCTCAAAGAGGTGCTGCAGTTCTTCTTTGGACATTCCTTCCCCCGTGTCTTTAATGGTTATGAGTACGCTTTTGGTTTGAAGGTTGCGGTTTTCAGGCTGGGGCGTGAGCCGAAGCGTAATGGAGCCCTTGGCAGTATAGCGAATGGCATTATCAATGATGTTCAAGACAACGTTCCTCATCTTGGCAGGATCTAGGTTGAAAGAAGGCAGGGGAAGTTTGGGTTTTCGCAAAACGAGTTTTAGATTCTTTTGTTTCGCCTTAATCTTAAGTTCGTCAACTACTCCTTGCAGTACCTCTTGAAGCTTTGCTTTTTGTGGTTCCATCTTGATTCTGCCTGACTCAATGCGAGAGATATTAAGAAGATCATTGACCAGGCGAATTAAGCGTTCATTGGAGTCGTAGATGTTTGTTATTGGTTTTTTTTGCTTTGAAGAAAGCTTGCCGTAGCTTCCTTCCATAAGCATGGAGATATATCCCTTAATGGCAGTGAGTGGAGTTCTCAACTGGTGGGAAGCAATAGAAACAAACTCCGACTTTGCCTCGTCCAGCTCCTTTAACTTCACATGGGCTCGCTCCAGTTCTTGGCGCTGCTTGATTTCATTTATCACGCTTTTCACAAACAGGTAGCCAGCTGCCAAGAACGCTATGAGCAGTCCCCCTTTCCAGAAGTATTCAAAAGCGGTTCTAGAAAGAACGAGGTTGATAAAAAGGAGCACGGAAATGATGCCAACCAGCATTTGGGTCAAGACGACACGAATGACAAAAAGCCGTTTGGTCACAATGACGGGTGAATGTTCTGTTGATAATACTCTTTTGATTTTGTGAGTATACAAAAAACCCAAGAAGGCCACTTATAAGGAGATTCAAGAGGGCGGTAAATGAGTACTGAAGAATCTCCTCTAATGCTACATCATTCCTGTATCTCCTCCCACCGGAGGCGGTGGTGGAGGCGGAGTTGGCCGCGTGGGAGGAGGTGGAGGTGGAGGTGGCGGCGCAGGAGGTGTTGGTTGCTTTGGCGGTACCGGAGGAGGCGAAGGCGGAGTTGGCCGCGTGGGAGGAGGTGGAGGTGGCGGCGCAGGAGGTGTTGGTTGCTTTGGCAGTACCGGAGGAGGCGAAGGCGGAGTTGGCCGCGTGGGAGGTGGAGGTGGCGGCGCAGGAGGTGTTGGTTGCTTTGGCAGTACCGGAGGAGGCGAAGGCGGAGTTGGCCTCGGGGGTTCTGGCCTCACGGGAGGCGGTGGTGAAGGTGGTGGCCCCTGAGGGGTTTTGAAGGAAGGAGGCTGTGGGCCTTGAGGCTTTGGACTTTTCCCCTTTCCCCTGCTCATTACAAAGTACCACGCCACTGCTGCTACCACGATGATGATTACGATTATTAAAAGAAATGGCATGAATGTGGTTGGTTATTTATACAGTCTCGACCTCTTTTTCTATTGTCCTCTTTTAGTATGGGGCGTGTCAACCCCTCCCTTTCCTAAAAAGACTAAGAAAGGGAGGGGTCAATCGCAAGGTTTACCCTGAGCATAGTCGAAGGGTCAGATTTTGGTAGATATCTCCAGCTCCCATAACTACAACAACCTCTCCTCCCGTGAGGTTTCTTTTAAGATACGCTTTAACCTGGTCAGCAGTGGGGATGTACAGAACTTCTTTTGGGGCTCCTAAACGAGATTTAGGAAATCCTAAATCTCGTTTAGGCATCATCCGTTTAGGCATCATCTGGATTTTCTCTATGAGTTTCTGAGAGGACACTTTGCCCCTGATTGCTTTTTCTTCTCTGCCTGCCACGTCATAAATATCCATTAAGAGAAGTTTTTGAATGGGAAGGCGGGAAAGCACCCTCACAAAATCTTTGAAAAGATAGAACGTCCTTTGATACTGGTGGGGTTGGTATACAAGCCAGATGTTCTTTTTAGGCCATTTCTCTCGCGTGGCCTCTATTGTTACCTTAATCTCTGTTGGGTGGTGACCATAGTCTGATACCAAGGTATAGGGTTTGGGCTTTTTGAGGGAAAACAGTTCAAACCTGCGCCAGGAACCTTTGAATTGAGAAAGCGCCTCCAAACTTTTCTTGTCTGGAACATTCAGAAGTCTTGCGACCTTAAGGACGGAAAGTGCGTTTGAAACATTATGTTCTCCTGGTATCCAGAGCGCAGACTTTACCTTTTTAGCCCCCTTATGCTTTTTTGAATACCAGATAATCTCTTTTTTAAAACCCTTGAGTACCTTTTGAACGTTTTTGTCGTCTCTGTTTGCTACTACTATTCCGTCTTTTGGCAAAAGGCGAACATACTTTTTGAAGGTTTTGATAAGGTTTTCCAATGTTTTGTAAAAGTCTAAGTGATCAGCTTCCAAAGAAGTCAAGATAATGATTTGGGGGCGATAGTTTAAAAACGAGGCAAAGTGTTCGTCAGCTTCAATAACCAGGTATTTGCTCTTTCCCACCCTGCAGTTGCTGTTGCCAAACTCTTTTAACCTGGTGCCCACAATGACCGTGGGATCCAGCCCTGCTTTGGTGAGCAACAGTCCGAGCATGGCAGTGGTAGTGGACTTCCCATGAGTGCCAGAAACCGCAATGGTGTAGTGTTTTTTAGTAAGCTCTCCTAAGGCTTTAGGGTAGGAGAGTTCTTGTATCTTCTTTTTTCTTGCAGCCATGCGCTCTGGATGATTCCTTGGAACTGCAGGGCTGAAAATAACTTTTTCTATTTTTGTCGTAATCAAGGAGGCCTTTGGTTTTCCAATGTGTACCTTTGCCCCCAGGTTTTTCATTTGTATGGTAATCTCGCTTGCTGTCAGGTCAGAACCCAAAACCTGCCATCCTTTTTTTAGGTAGTACTTTGCCAGGGCAGAAACCCCTATTCCCCCAATACCAATAAAATGTATTCGCTTTTTCATTAAGGAGATAATGGTATAGATTCTATCACGCTGTATTGTGCGCCCGTTCGTTTGAGCCTGCTTTCCATGACTTGCAAAGAAGAGACAGGAATCTTAAGGGATATTTCCTCATTGACTTCAGGGCGCTCTTCTGGCTCTATCATTCGGAATTCCCATTCATTCAATCTAGCCAATGTAATGTGCAAAGAGAATGGGCGTTCCTCTTGGTATCCCAGCGCCCCTGCCAAGTCTTTTTGCAAAGACAAGAGTTCTTTTGACATTGTCCCCTTCGTCCATATCATCCTAGGCTGTTTTTCTGAGGGCCCGTATGCAATCTTTTGAAGGAAGAAAGAAAATTGTTTGTGTTTTGCTGCAATTTCTCTTGCAATTCTCTGTACTTCCAGAAGTTCTTTATCAGACGTATTGCCAAGAAACACCAAGGTGACATGGAGATTCTCTGGTGTTATCCAGCGTGCAGGGAGTTTAAGCCACTTTTCCTTGTATCCCAGAAGCTCTTTTCTTGTCTTCTCTGGCAGGTTTATGGCGAGAAAAATCCGATGCAACATGATTGAATAGTAGCATAAATAAGGTAAAATGAAACTGTAATGCCAAAAGAAGAAAAAAACAAAAAGTTGGTTGAGATACTGCGGGAGATTGCATATTTAGAGGAACTTCAGGGAACCAAACATAAGCCACGGGCATACCAAAAAGCCGCCCTTGCCCTTGAGGAACTTAAAGAAAGCGTAGGGAGAATATACAGGAGAGAAGGGCTTTCGGGAGTAAAGAAGATACGGGGCATCGGCGTGAGCATTGCTCAAAAGATTGAGGAGTATATTGGTACCAGGAAGATTGCATATCGCGATGAACTCTGGCGCAAGACCGTACTTCGTCAGATTGTCACGTACTATTTTATAACAAAGGGCGTCTCACTCGTGGAGCTTAAAAGAAAGGCAAAAGCAGAGAAAATCGTATACGGAAAGTATGCAAAGTCAGCGCGCGAACTTCTCTTGCTTGCAGGTTCTTTAAAAAAGGCGGAGAGTGCAATAAAGAAAGTTGCAGAATGGGCAAACTCCAGAAAGCTTGATTACACGCTTGATACGGTGATAAAACGTTGGCCGGAGTTAGAACAGCTCAAACCGAAAGAAGCCGTCAAAAAAGCCTTCTTTCGGGGAGATCCTATGATATGGGATGAACGAAAGAAGAAATGGTTTGTGGTGACACCCGAAGGCGAATGGCTGGAGTTTGCGGCAGAAGAAAAGGACATTGAGTGGCGCATTGTTCCCTAAAAGAAAACGCGAGCCCGAGAAGAGCTCGCCTTGCAAAGTAAAGTGAGAGGGAGAGCACGCCGGAGCAAAAGCTGCGGCAGCCGCGGGGCTCAATCCCTCTTTCGGAATAGGAGTGGCACCTCCTCTATTCCCTTCTCTGGATTTCTCCAGAGCAGCTCCCTTACACCGAGGCTGATTTGAGAGCTTTGCCTAAGCCACGGACATCTTCTTTATACCATTACATTATGACAAGTCAAGACCTTAACTTTGTATTTTTTGGAACAAGAGAGCTCGCAGCAAAAGTGTTAAAGCGTCTTTTGAATGCAGGATATTCCCCTTCTTTGGTGGTGACTGCGCCAGACAGAAAAGCTGGAAGAAAACAGGAACCCACATCATCACCGGTAAAGGAAGTTGCTTTAAGGCACAATCTTCCTGTAGCGCAACCCGAAAACCCAGCAGAACTTTTAGAGAGAAAGGAACTCAAGGAGGCTGAACTCTTTGTATTGGGTGCATACGGGAACATCCTGTCAAAAGAATTGGTGGAGTTGCCTCCCAAAGGAGTTTTGAACGTGCATCCTTCTTTGCTTCCAAAGTACCGGGGACCGGCCCCAGAACGCTTTACCTTGCTTAAAGGCGAGAAAATAACAGGAGTCACTATTATCCTGTTAGATGACAAAGTAGACCATGGCCCAATCTTAGCAAAAGAAGAGTTTGTTATTCCAGAAGACATGCGGCACGAAGAACTCCACGCAAAGCTTGGAGAGATAGGAGGTGAACTGTTGGTAAAAACTTTGCCCCTTTGGTTAGAGGGCAAGATTGAACCAAAAGAGCAAGACCACAGCAAAGCCACCTTTACCAAGAAAATAACAAAAGAAGATGGGAGGATTGACTGGAACCGGGAAGCTGAGTATATTGCAAGGCAGATTCGGGCCTTTCACCCTTGGCCCGGCACCTATACCTCCTGGAACGGAAAGTTTCTTAAAATATTAAAAGTCAGTTCTCCTAAGCTAAACTTAGGAGACGAGAAGAAAGTACCGGGCACAACCTTTGCGGTTGATGGAAAAATTGCAGTACACACCGGAGAGGGAGTACTTAGCATTGAAGAGCTTCAGCTTGAAGGAGGAAAACCCATGCCCGCAAAAGACTTTCTCTTAGGCCATAAAGATTTTCTTGGCACAATACTTGCCTAAATGAGATTTAGGAGCTCCTAAATCTCATTTAGGAAAAAGCGCTTATGCTTTCCCATGTTGAGCTAAAAAAAGGAACTTATTTCGTGTATGAAGGAGCCCCCTGCTTAGTTCTTGAGCATTCTTTAATGTTCAAAGGACGGGGAAGCTCTGTGATGCAGGTAAAGCTGCGAAACCTAAAGAACGGAAACGTTCTGAGCCGCACTTTTCACACGGGAGACGAGTTTGAGGAAGCGGAGTTAGAAAAGCTGCAGGTCAAGTTTATTTATGAGAACCAAGAAAAGTATGTCTTTGCAGAAACAAACAGTCCCTCAAAGCGTTTCGAGCTTACAAAGAAACAGATTGGATCTCAAGTGGAGTTTTTGATTCAAAGCACCGAAATGGAAGGGGTGCGCTTTCAAGGTGAGATTTTAACCATTGCGCTCCCCATTAAAATGAATCTTAAGGTGAAAGAAGCTCCCCCTGGTATAAAGGGTGATCGTGCTGTGGGTGGCACTAAGACTGCTATCTTGGAAACGGGAGCTGTGATTCAAGTTCCCCTGTTTGTGGACACCGGGGACGAAATTGAGGTAAACACACAAACGAGTGAATACGTAAGAAGAGTGCAGTAATCACTTAATCTCAGGGTACTCTGTGCCGAACAATGCCATCTTCATTCGCCTCTCGTAGCTGTAGTAGGTATTGGGAAGGTCTCTCAAGTTAAAAGAGTGGCCGATTTCTCGTATAAGAGCCGTCTTTGTTGTTTCTTTTGCCAAGAGGAATCGAAAACTTTCCTGGACGAGACGTTCTGAAGAATGTTTGCCTAGAGTGAGTTTTTGCCAGTAGTCCTTGTCAACGCTCACCGAAAAGCCAACCCTGTATTCCGCTTGCCTTCCCACTTCTACTATGAACCGCCAGCCCTTGTCCGTTTCTTCTTTTCTTTGAATGACAATGGGGTCCATAGGAAATCGGCTTATCGGATTTCGTACTTGAGGGTCATTACCACGCTCACTTCTTGTGACCCAGGCTCAATGCTGGGAGCGGGAGGACTCGGTGCTTCTCCCCTGCTACTTTCGAGCGTTACATAGCCAAAGGAAGGTGAGAAACTTTCTTGGATTGAAAGAAGGCGCCCTACCTTAAATCCTCCCGCTTCTGCTATTGCCTGTGCCTTCTCTTTTGCTTTTTTAATGGCTTTTGCCCTTGCTTCGTTTTGCACCTGTGTTGGGTCGTCAATGGTGAAAGAAAGCTGGGAAACACTGTTTGCTCCATTTTCTACCACCCCGGCAAGCAGGCCCCCTATAACACTAAAGTCCCGAACTTTCACCTGTACTGTTTGTTGTACTGTGTACCCCACGATTTCAGCAGGCGGGCACGGGCCGTTTTCTCCGTTGCAGATGTAGTATTGGTAGCGAGGACTAACCTGGTAGGCTTTTGTGCTGATGTCTTTTTCCTCAATGTTCTGTTCTTTGAGGAACGCAATGGCGGCATTCACCTCTCTTGTGTTTTCTTCTTGAGTGACGGCAAGGTCAATTCCTCCTTGGGTGATGACTCCAAAAGAGAATTGAGCAATGTCGGGAATTGTGGTGACACTTCCCTCTCCTAAAACTTGAAAGCTTCGAAAGGAAGCTGGCTCTGTCGCTTTTGAGTAGGATGCTACAAACCATACAATACTTAAGCCAAAAACAATTAAGGTTCCGATAACGGTAAGAAGAAGGTAGTTTTTAAGCGTTGTATTGTTCATAATATATTTGCCATGATTATTGCTCTCTTACGTCCAGGAGTTCTACTTCAAAGACGAGAGTTTCGTTTTGCAGACGGTGGCCCGGACTTGCTCCATACCCAAACTCTGGAGGTATGGTGAGTTTTCTTTTACCCCCAACTTTCATTCCTTCAATTCCCTGATCCCATCCTTGAATGACCTGGCCTGTCCCCAAGACAAACTCAAAAGGAGTGCCGCGATCAAGAGAACTGTCAAACTTGGTTCCATCAAGCAAGGTTCCTGTATAGTGCACCACGACAATCTTTCCCGCAGTAGCTTCTTTCCCCTCCCCCACTATAGTGTCTTCAATTTGAAGTTCGCTTGGTGCCATAGTTTCTTCTTTTTGCTCGGATTGGTTATTAGTCTCTTCCTTCGGACTTTTGCTCAACGATAACACATACCCTACAATTCCAAGAAGTAAGATGGCAACTATACCCAAGAAAAATACTTTCATAATTCTGTAAGAATTTCAAGGTTCTGCCAGTAGGCAGGTTCTTATATGCTACAATAATACCATACATGGAAGAGCTCGTGCAACACCTAAAAGAAGTAGAGGTTCTCAAAACGCCAGCCCTCGTTAAGGCATTTTTGGGGATAGATAGAAAGGACTTTGTGCTGCCAGAATATCAAAATCAGGCATACGAGGATTACCCTCTGTCTATTGGCTTTGGCCAAACTATTTCCCAGCCCTACACGGTAGCTTTCATGCTGGAGCTTTTGCAGCCAAAAAAAGGTGAAAAGATTCTGGATATTGGTTCGGGTTCCGCCTGGACTACTGCCCTTTTAGCTCACGCCGCAGGTCCCAAAGGAAAGGTATACGGAACAGAGGTGTTACCGGGCTTGGTGCGCTTTGGGCAAGAGAATCTTTCAAAGTATGCTTTGTTGCCAGCTAAGGTTGTTCAGGCAAAGAAAGAAACCTTGGGATTTCCAGGGCAAGCTCCCTTTGATAAAATCCTGGTTTCGGCCGTTGGTAAAGAGATACCAAGAGAACTTCTTTCCCAGCTCAAAGATGACGGGGTCATGGTGCTTCCCGTGCAGGATGCGGTGGTGCGCATACAAAAAGTTCCAGGCAAAGAACCCGACATTCAGCGATTTGAGGGCTTTGTGTTTGTTCCCCTTATCTAGAAAGCGCATATTTCCTTAATTTCGTTAAGGAACCATTGGCTTTTTGTATTAGTGTGCTGGTATCCCCGTGGACACAGAGTGGACAAAAATTCCATTCTGCCCCATAATGAGTGATAACTTATGCGTATTGCACAAGTAGCCCCTCTCTGGTTTGAGGTCCCTCCCCAAACCTACGGGGGGAGCACTCTTATAACTTCTCTTGTTACTGAGGAGCTAGTAAAGAGAGGGCATGAGGTAACCCTGTTCGCTACCGCCGATTCAAAGACGAAGGCGAAATTAATCCCCATATGGCCTACAGGTGTCTATAAAGACGCTGGTGTTTGGTATACCTATGCTGTATTCGCTTTGCTCTGTAAAGAACTTTTGGAACGACAGGATGAATTTGACATCATTCATGACCATTGGGAATATTCCACAGCCCCCTTCAGCAATTTTTTTAGGCCTCCTGTCGTCAGTACTATCCATAGTCCCCTTACCGAAGAAAATACCATTATATACAAAAAATTCCCGAATATTCATTATGTAGCAATTTCGGATGATCAGAAGAAATCCGCACCAGGGTTACATATCGCGAAAAGAATCTACAACGGTATTGATATTGCTAGGTATCGCTTTAATGCGAGACCAAAAGATTACCTTCTTTGGTTATCTCTTATTGCTCCTGACAAGGGGTTACCAGATGCTATTGAAATTGCGAAGATGGCCGGGGAGAAGCTTATAATTGCAGGTCCAATCTTTCCAAGGAGTGCAGACTACTTTGAGTATCGAATCAAACCTTTAATCGACGGGAAACAGATTCAATTTGTGGGAGTTGCAGATTTTAAAAAGAAAGTAAGACTTCTTAGGGAAGCAAAAGGTTTACTCTTTCCAGTATTTAAAAGACAAGAACCCTTTGGTCTTGTAGTTATTGAGGCCATGGCTTGCGGCACTCCGGTTATTGCTGCGAGATCCGGCGCTATGCCAGAGTTAATCAAAGATGGCGAAACAGGATTTCTTGTTGATACCAAGGAGGAGGCTGTTCGAGCCTTAAAGAATCTTCACGCTATCTTAAGGCGGCGCTGTCGTGAACATGTTGTCGAGAATTTTTCCATGCAGACCATGGTGGATAACTATGAGCAACTGTACAAAGATATTCTCCGTCAGAAGAGGTGAAAAAAGATTACCAGCGAAAAATCCTTAAGGGAATCCTGAGGATTTTCTCATGAATCTGCAAACCGAGAAAGTTAAACAGGGCACAGGTTGCCCAAGCCTGGGGGTAAGCTGCGGTAGAGATTGGAATAACTTTTCCATCAATTACCCCGTAGTGCTCAGGAAGAAAACCAAGTTCTCTGTGTGCTGCAAATAAAGCTTGTCTTATTTTTTGATATTCATTGAAGAAGCCGTATTTCTTCAAACCTTGAGCTATTATCCAGTTATCGTGAGGCCAAACGGACCCCAGGTGATAGGCTTGAGGGTCAAAATCCGGTTCTTGCGTTGAATGAGTGCGGATGCCAAAAGGTGTCCACATATCTTTTTCAAATAGCCTTTCCACTATTTTCTGTTTTTTCTCATCATCTATAATACCCGTAAAAAGACAACGTCCGGGATTGGAAGTAATTGCTTTCCTCTGTCTCTTTTTTCCGTCTAATCCCAATGCAAAGTAATTTTTCTCATCCATCCAGAATTTTTTATTAAACTCTTTTTTCAAGTTTTCTGCCCTTTCTTTGAGTTTCTCTCTCAAATCAAAGTCTCTTCTTACATCTGCCAAGTTGGCAATCTCTTCTAAGGCCAAGTAGTGATATCCTTGAACTTCTACAATAGCCACAGGTGGCTTTATTTTCAAATGATTCTCAAAACTATCTTTCCATCCCTGATGAAAAAGTCCGTTTGGATTTTTTCTTTTGTACTCAATAAAATAGTCCTTATCCTTATCACCACATTCTTCTAGCCAGTGCAAAGCCATGAGGACATTTTCCCAATGCTCCTGCAGAAACTTTCGATCTTTTGTTTTTTTGAAATAAAAAGCAAAAAGAATCAGGTAAAGAAGAGTGGAGTCAACAGAGCCATAGTAAGGAAAGGGAAAGTAGTGGTCAGGATGCCAACTCTCCTCCAAATCCATTTCATGGATTATCTTACCGGGCTCTTCTTCTCTTTCGTCGTTAAACAGTTTACCCTGATGTTGAGAGAGAATTTCTAAAGTTGATTTGCAGATTCCCGGATTCCAATCTAATAATTGCCAAGCGGCAATCAAAGAATCTCTTCCAAATAAACGATTATAGTTGGGTAGGCCGGCTCTTAGAAATCCTCTTCGGTCTTTGAGGGTTTGAATTTCTTTGAGCAATTGTTTGCGGAGCCGTATCCGCTCGCGTTGCGAGCTTTCATCCATAATATATTAACAGCATCATAGTTGATGCCAATGGTTAATTTACAAGAGAATACATATTATACCATAGGTTAATACAAAAACAAATATTTGATAACCCCTTTCTTTCATAGGTATAATGACAGCATGGAACAAAAGACCCTTCCAGAACTCTTTTTTCGTGTATGCCAAAGATACACTTCTCAAACCGCATACCTGTATCGTCCCAGATTTCGGACACTGAGCTGGACATACCAAGATTTATGGAATCATGCGGTTTCCTTTGCGCATATTCTCGGGCAACACAACATTCAAAAGGGAGATCGCGTAGTTCTTATAGGATTTAATTCCCCTTTTTGGGTAGCTTCATTCTTTGGTATCCAGCTTCGGGGAGCGGTAGCGGTGCCTCTCAGTCCCGAGAGTAAACCTGAGTTTATTCAGGGTATAGTCAGACAAACTCAAGCAAAATGTATCTTCAAAAATCGCACCATCTCAACCAAAGGAATTTCTATTCCTATTGTTTTTATTGAAGACATAGCAAAACCCAGTACGCCAGTCCATGCTTCCCTTCCTGCTCTTGGCGAACATGATATCGCAGAGATTGTATATACTTCAGGAACCACAGGAAACCCCAAGGGTGTTATCCTTACGCATAAAAACCTTCTTTCCAGTCTTGCAGGTTCCCGCAAGGCAATCCCCGTAGACCACACCATGCGATTTGTCTCAATTCTTCCGCTTTTTCACATGTTTGAACAGTTGGGAGGCATGCTGGTTCCCCTTGCCGCTGGCGCTCAAGTAAGCTATGCGGCTTCTCTGAGTCCAAACCATCTGAGCAGGATATTTCAAGATGATAAACCAAACCGCATGTTGGCAGTGCCGGAATTTTTACGGCTCATATATCTTAGAATCAGAGACCAAGCTGAAATAAAACATAAGCTCAGAATGCTGGAAGTGCTGCTTTCAATTTCTCAAGCAATCCCATCCATGGCTTTGCGCCGACTCTTTTTTCGCAACATCCATAAAAAGTTTGGGTGGAACATGCATACCATCGCTTCTGGGGGAGCTGCACTTTCAAAAGAGGTGGGTGAATTTTGGGAGAGTTTGGGTATCTATATTCTCCAGGGATACGGTCTCACCGAAACTTCACCCGTGCTCACCGTCAACAGCTATCAAGAGCGCACTATTGCATCTGTCGGCAAGCCAGTTCAAGGCGTAACTCTCAAACTTTCAGGGGACGGAGAAATACTTGCGAAAGGCCCAAATATCTTTGCTGGATATTGGAGGGACGAACAGAAAACAAAAGAAATATTTGACGAAAAAGGGTGGCTTCGGACCGGAGACATTGGATTTTTTGACCGAAAAGGATACCTTCACATTAGAGGCCGCAAAAAATTTATGATTGTACTGCCCTCTGGTGAGAATGTATACCCTGAGGATATTGAGTTTGAGCTGAACAAAGAACATGGAGTGGCTGATTCTACGGTTCTTGGCTTAAAAAGGAATGGAGAGGAACAAGTACACGCAGTTCTTCTCCTTAAAAAAGATACAGAGGTCAATCCTCAAACCATTATTAATAAAGTCAATGCCAAATTGATGGCATATCAGAGGATTCAAGGTTTCTCTGTATGGTCTTTGGATGATTTTCCCCGTACTCCCACGAGAAAAGTAAAGAAACATGAAGTGCTGCCAGTTATTGAAGCTGAGATTCAAGGTAAAAGAAAGGAGGAGCTTCCTTCTAAGACCCCTTCAATCCTTCAAGAGATTGTTGCAAAGGTAGCAGAGGTTCCTGTACAAGAGGTTAAAGACGAGAAGCGGCTTGTTGCTGACTTCAATCTAGACTCCCTAAAGCGCATTGAGCTCGTAGCCAGAATTGAAAGCGAGTTTTCTGTTGCCTTAGACGAAGCTGAAATTACTCCCCAGACCACTGTGCGAGACATACGGGAAACGATTACAGAGAAAAAGCAAAAACACATACTCTATCCATTTAATCCAAGACCATTTGGAAGTTATACCACCTTCTTGAGAGCACTTTTTCAGATATTTTTTCTCAAGCCCTTGGTTTTGTATGTTGCCCCCGTAGAAATAAAGGGATTAGAGAATATAGAGCACATCAAACATCCTGTTCTCTTTTTCTCAAATCATTTAAGTACGATTGATGTAGGTGTAATCTATGGAGCACTACCCGCCAGGATTCGAAAACGGCTTGCAGTGGCTGCCGCCACCGAGGTTTTGTATGAAACACAAACGCCTTGGATTAAGTATGCGAAAGGATTTCTAGAATTTCTTTTCGTTATGTTTCCTTTCTCACGCAGCGGGCAGGTAAAGTCATCCGTGGAATATCTTGGGCGCATTATTGACCGTGATTTCTCGGTGTTGGTATTCCCAGAAGGGGTCATGTCCAGGACCGGGAGACTTAGGGAGTTCAAAGGGGGTGCCGGACTCTTGGCAATTGAAATGGGAGTTCCCATTGTGCCTGTCAAACTAAAAGGAACCCAACAGGTTGTCCAACCGGGACCCGAAGGAGCGCCTCCTGTGTTTCGATGGCCTCGTCGTCACAGGGTCAAGATAACCTTTGGAAAACCTTTTCTCATTGACCAAACAATGACCTATCAAGAAGCTGCCCGTTTTATTGAAGAAAAAATAAGAAACCTGTGATTCCCTGCTCAACATGGGGGAATCACCGATAGAATACTACGACAGCAATTGCGTATTCACCGTCGTGAGAAATGGAAAGTTCATGTTTCCATTTTTTCTGCATTAGGAAGGAAGCAAGGAACGGTTTTCCATCTTCTGAATTTTTGACGCAAATTTCTTGCCAGCGGCCAGCTTTAATACCCAAGGCCTTGAGTGTTGCTTCCTTTGCTGCAAATCTTCCAGCTAATTTCTCTATTGATGAATCTGCCCATTCTTCGGGGCAGAACACATTCTGTTCAAAGTATTCCCGACTTTCTCTCAATGTCTTTTCAAATCTTGGAATATGTACGATATCAGTCCCGAGTTTCATAATCATATTTGATTCTACCAAAAAATCGCCGTACTGGCGATTCTTTTTCCCCATGCTGCTTAAATCTCGTTTAAGCATGATTGATTCTAGTGATTATCTCCTAAATGAAATTAAGGAACCATTAACTTCAATGGATATTGCTTAAATCTCGTTTAAGCAACAATGGCTCTCCCTATGGGACGATGTTAGAACCTGTTTTGTGTAAAAGAAAAGCGGGTATTGATATCATCTCACCGCCCTATCATGGTATGAACCCTCATCTTGCTCGATATCGAGCATTTCGTGAAGCATAGAGGGCAATAAACCACAGACCCACAGAGGCAATCAGGAGAACCCCAGAGAGCCCGGGGCCGAAGATCACCTTAAATTCGGTGAACCGCCACACAAGGAGGTTGATAACAACGAGAATCGTCACTACGGGTGCTATCCTGAGCATCCAGTACATATACATATGCCTCTCCCCTGTTCTTGGGTGCTTGTCGTTCACTTCTCTCCTCTGAAATTCGCCATCCTTACTCTACCAAAAAACCGCCTGTTTGGCGATTGATTGGTTAGTATAATAAGAGATCACACCCTCCTACCTATCGGGATCTAACTTTAAGCCTCTTCCAGTGCATCAAAGTTATTCGTAAGTTCTCCAGCCCACTTTTTGCGATCTTCTTCGCTCATCTGTTCCATTTTTTGAATGACACCTTTGTGATCTTCGTCGCCGGTCTCAGCCGCATCATGAAGGTGCTGCTTACCGTTGGCCATCAATTCTTCAGCAGTTTCCCCACGGATCTCCTCGTCACAAACGCCACCCATAGTCTTGCATGTAGTTTTTTTCATGGAATAAATATTAGTAAATGAAGTATTAGCCGACCTTGAATATTAATAGTCTAGCAGATATTTTAAAAAATTCCTAATACAAAGCCAATACTAACGGCGACGGCGATACTTCCTCCGATAATGATAGGTCCACCGACAGTGAGAGGTAATCCCTTTGAATATGCCTGAAGTGCAAAGAAATCAATTCCAAAGGCCATTAGTCCTGCAAGAACAAGGAAGATTATTCCTTTCGGGTCACTAAAGAGTTGGACGTCTTTTATCCTAGGCAGCAGAACAATACTGCCTAAGATGACAGCAGTGAACGACACAAGAATTGCTCCAAACACTTGGTTGATATACGGAGCGGCGAGCTTATGGAATACGGTCCACAAACCAAAAGCTGGTGCTGCTAGAACTGCGAATGCTATTGGATTCATATTCTCATTCTACCAAAAAACCAACAAAAGTTTGAACTCCACTCCCCATGCAACCAAAAAGCCCCTTATTTAGGGGCTTCTGGTGGCATATGAGTACGAGGTTTCTTGCGAATTGGTTTAATCCCAACATTCTGAACCTTTCCCTTGAGACGGGGAGGTTTTCTCAAAGGGAAAGGCGGTTTAAAGCTGCGAGCCCCCTTTTTCTGTTTAGTGGCTTGTTTCCTTTTATATTGTTTGAGTTCCCGTTGCAATTTGTCTTTCACTTCATTGATAGCCAGGAAAATGGTTTTGGCCACAGCTTCCGATCTCATTGACCTGCCTGGCAGATGAATTTGAACTTCTGCTCTCCAGACCTTTCCTGTTTGATGATGCTTGCCAATGCGCCCAACTTCTACCCATCCTTGCACTGCAGAATCCACATGCTTAATAAACCTATCCAAGCTTCCTATCTTCTCCTCAATATACGTGGAGACCTCCGGAGTGAGTTCCATATTTGTTCCCTTCACGCTGTAGCGCATACCAATAGTATAGCTCTCATGGGAACAATTGCCAATATCTTTTCTCAACACGATGGAAAAGAGATACAAATTGAGATATGTCCATTTTAATTTAATCAAGTTTTTAGCGGCACTCTCAAAAGAAGAGCAAGGCCTGCAATGAACAAAAAGAGGATAAAGAAAAGAGCAACTTGGTATCCAATCGTGACAACAATTGCGCCAAAAATAATAGGTCCCAAGACCCCGGAGAGGCGTTCGGTTAACCCTTCAATGCCAAAAAACTCAGCTATTTTCCGATATGGCGAGATTAGAACTACCATATGCCGATTCGCGGTCCAGATGCCTCCAAGTGCCGCCCCTCCTATAATTCCGGCAATAAGTATGCTGGCAAAGGTTTTGATTAAAAGGAGATAAACAATGACAAAAATCCACATTCCAAGAGCAATGATTAGGGCTCGTTTGGGACTAAAGCTGCCTGAAAGATACCCAAATATGAGTGCTCCAACTCCAGCTCCCAAAGCCATAAGGACAAAAACAAAGAAAAACTCCTTGATTTGAAGGCCAATAACGCTTGTGGCATACAGCACTAAAAATATAAGCGTGGTATTTACCGCATCGTTGTAGATAAAAGAAGCAAGCAGGAACCTGCCAAAGGCCGGGAATTGTTTAAGGTTGGTAATGGTAAACTTCAGTGCTTTAAGACCTTTGCGAAAAGCAGACAGAAAGGGTATTTTTTCTTTGAGGGGTTTATCTTTAACCAACAAGAAAAGAGGAAGAGAGAAAATAAGCAGAAAGAGCGCCCCTTCAATAAAAATCACTTGAATGCCAAGCAACGTGTCCCAGCCAAAATACTCCAGCAATGGATAGGCTACGGCCAGGCCAACTATTGTGCCAAGATATCCAATGGCAACTCCCAGGCCGGATACAAAGCCGATTTTGGAACGCGCAACAATATCAACCAGTTTAGCGTCGTAGAGATCAATATCAACGGTGAACAAAAACCGTACCAGAAACCCCAGAATTAAAGCTCCAACTAAACCCATGTATCCGGTAAGAACTGCAAAAATAGCGGTCAGCAAAGTAGATATAATAAGAATTGGCATGCGTCTGCCAGTGGCGTCAGATATTGCTCCTATCAAAGGCACAAAGAGCGCTACGAAAAGAAGCGAAAGACCCATAACAAGGCCAATCTGGAATTCATTTCCTCCCAAATGTTCTTTGATAAGCAAGGGCCAGAAAAAGGTAAAGAAAAGAGCTGCCAGGGCAGTATCGGCAAAATCATAGAAAGTCCAAGCTAAAATCTTTTTATTCTTCAGCAAGGAAAACATGTTTTATTGGCGCCACTGCTCTTTAAGTAGCTTATACAAAAAAACATAGGAGTCAGCTAAACTCGGTACATAATACCTGGTAATATTTTTCATGGTAAAGGGCTTGGGTTGCCCGTGTTCCAGCAGAGAAAGAAGAGCGAAGGAGACTGGCACCTTGTCTTGTAAGGCATCGGCCAAGCGCATTGATTCGGTATGGGGTATTAAAAGGTCTTCTGTTGAATGAATAATGAAAAACCGCGCTTTTATGTCGTCAATTACCCTTAGAGGAGAAAGCTGCAACCCAAATTCTTGAATCTCTGGCGAATCCTGGAATAATTCTTCAAAGCGATTGGGCTGAGAAATAAAGGACTCAAAAAGTTCTCCGTTTATGCCGTGATGCTCCAAACTATTTTTTAAGATTTCTTGGGTAAAGGCCAAAGGTTCAGACTGCCCCCGTATATCTTTGTAAGAGTATTGGCCAGTTACAATAAAGCGCAAAGAGTTCTTAAAATCATAGTATCCTGACATGCTCATTACAAAATGAACGCGGTCTCGAATTCTTAAATCTGCTGCAGCGATTATAACAGGGCCAGCCCCATAACTGATTCCCAGCAATCCTATGCGCCCTGGATTGACTTTTGGGTGTTTTTCCAAAAAAAGAAACAAAGAAACAACATCTTGTATATCTTTGGCGCTCATAATAAGTTCGTCTCCGGTACGGGAAGACAAAAGCACTGCAAAACCAGCCCGAGAAAAACTTTTTGCCACATTAACCAGACGAGCATCTTCAATTCCCCCTCCAACGAATGGGGTGTAGATTATGATTGCCCCCGCCCTATCTTTACCAGCAGGAAGATATAAATGCATCGTAAGGGTACGCAGGCTTTCACTTTCTATACTATGTTTTTTAAGGACAGGAGCAGGCGTAAAAAGGTCTAGCGGTCGCCAGTCTCCCTCAGGAATAGCCATATTAATCCAAAGCGCACCTGTTTTGAAAGCCGTTGCAACCTGAGGAATCTTGGGAACGAGCAAAATCACAAAAACAAGGATAATAATGAAGAACAGTACCTTTTGCTTCTTGGTAAACATAGTTTAAAGATTTTTCTGGAAAAACTCCCGTATGCGTGTCTCGTATTCTTTTTGAAATTCTCCGTGCCTTATTTCTTCTTGAAACCAGAATTCTGCGTTTGGATTATCTTTGAGCGCTTCTTTCAAGAGGAGGGCATGAGAAAAGGGAATGACCTTGTCGTCTGAGGAATGAATGAGCAATATGGGAATTTTCACGCCCTTTACTTTTTCTGCAGGTGAAACCTCATCAATGGATATTCCCAGAAATATTCTTGCAAAGACCTTTGTGAAGAATGCCAGAGGATATTTAAGGAAAGCAAGGTTGCGATAGGGTTCTTTTGCAAGCAAGGAAAGCGAGGCATAACTTGAATCTGATACAACGGCCTTTATCTCTGAAGTTTTGCTGGCACCCATAAGAGCTACGGCTCCCCCCATTGAAAATCCCCATATTCCGATTTTTGTAAATCCCCGCTCTTTTGCAAATTCAACAGCAGCCAAAAGATCATATATCTCCCTTGCGCCCGCTGTGGAGTAGAGTCCATCGCTTGCGCCAAAGTAGCGGAAATCAAAAAAGAGCAGATTAAAATCTTGGTGAAGAAATACCAGCGAAGGAAGAATATCGCCCTTATCAGCTGGATACCCGTGAAGTGCAATGATAATCTTGTCTGAATTTTCTTGAGAAATAAACCATCCTTTTATCTTCACTGCATCTTTGGTCTTTAGAGCCACTGTTTCAAAATTTAAACCAAAGTCAGCTGGAGTAAAAGAAGAATGAATTTTTGGGGGGCGCACAGCAGTGTAAAAACCATATAAGCTCACAATCACAAAGAAAAGCAAGATAACAAGCCCTGCCTGTATAATAGAGATATATGGGGTTTGCATTATATTCATTATATCCTATTTAATCCAAAAAGCCGCCCCGCCCTTTTGGGGCGGGGCACAACACCAGATTCAGAGAAAAGATGTTTTATCTGTTTATCCCGATAAACGGGCTGGCTTCTCCCCAGTACAATGGAACTTTCCCGTCCCATTTTTCTATCCATCTTAACTCCACCACTTGGGGATTTTGCCTTAAGGCTATAGCTTCAATACTGATTGCCTCTGCTTTTCCTTTGGCATCAGCTACCTTTTGCTCAGCTTCAATTACTATTCTTTCCAAGTCCCTGTCTGCCTTAAGTTTTAGCTGCTCTGCCGTAACCTTAGCCTCAATTGCCTCGTTAAACGCTTGGGAAAACTGAAATTCAATGATGTTGAATTCGTCCACAATAATGGAGCGTTCCAGCAATCTTTTAGAGAGGTTTGCCTTGATCTGTTCCTTTACTTCTTCTCTCTTTATAATCAATTCCTCTGCGGTAAATTTTGCAGATTCTGCCTTAACCGCCTCTTGAATGGAAGGAGCGATAATTCGGACGTTGTAGTTCTTTCCTACCTCTTGCCAGATTTTATTCACCGAGTCTGGATCAATGTGATAATTCAAGGCAATTCTGGAAGTTACTATCTGCAAATCCTTGGAAGCGGCGCTTGCGTTTATTTCATCCTTTTGAATTCTCACATCCATTTTCACCACTTTGTGAACAAAGGGTATTTTTAAATAAAGCCCTTCCCCAAAAACCTTATCCTGGACTGCCCCAAATTGAAGTAGCACTCCTCTTTCTCCTGCCCCTACCGTGCCAAAAGTGCTAAAGACAAAGATAAGAACAACCAATCCAATACTTATGCGGGAAATAATTTTCTTCACATTTATCTCCCCCATTCTTTCATTGATGTTATTCATGTGTAGCTCTCACTAAAATGTTATTATTATTTTAAGCGACCTTTTCATTGTACCATCTTTGTTCCCCATGTCTAGAGCGCATATCTCCTTAATGAAATTAAGGATTTCTTAATTTCATTAAAGAACCACTCGCCTCAGGTGAGTTTGCATAAGTTTCGTATGTTAGTATCTTAGACATCGTATGTTAGACATCCGATGTCTAACATTATGTCACCGTTCGTTCTTTACGATTTTTCGTACAATATTATCTTTGTGCATAATGTTGTAATGAACATACCCCGGTATGTTCACTGTTTGACTGCCTTGTTGGGAAACTTATTTTATACAGAAACAACAAAATGGCCCGGGGTTCCCGGGTCATTTTGTATTTTTGGAATACTACTGCAGCAGCTAGTCTGCTTATTCTCCGTCTGCCCAGATAACAAAGGTAAACACCTTTACGCCGTTTACGAGATTACGCTCATAAAGTGAGTTCCTGCCTTGCGCATCTTGCTTAATTGCTTGACCCCATGCTGATGGGTTGCTTAAATCAATATTTGCTCCAACTCCTGCTTTCTTTTTACCGTTATTACCTCCGCCTTTCCCCTTTTTGGGTTCATCACTGGTCGTTTCGTTTAGATGCGCGTATTTTTTGGTGAGCACGTCGTAATCATGCTGATTTGGATGTTGATTATCTAACTGGCCTAAGATTGTGCCGTCCGGATCACTTGTATAATCCATACAAGTACCTAGGTTCGCATTGCTAAAGTCTTCATCTTGGTGCCCCAACCCATATGTATGACCAACCTCTTGGCACATAACAAGGTTTCTCCATGCCTGAGTGTCGTATTGGGGAGTATTAAAGTACGTATCGTTTACCTTTACTAATCCTTGCGCAATATGGCCGGCCCTTCCACGATATATCCAGATCTGCGCAATACCAAGCCAACCATTGTTACCGTACTTACTATTACAAACTTCAACGCCTCCGAGAACAGGATTACAATCAGTATTTGTTCCAGCTACAACCCCATTCTTAAGTACGGAGGCATTCCAGTCAGCAGATGTTCCCGCAAGACTAGTGTTCCATGCAGAAGTGGTCAGGTTGTTTCCAAGTACAAGCGGATTTTCGATTGATTCTGCAGTTGAAATATTCCAGTGATATTTGCTCCATGAATTATTAGCGCTGGCTACGGCAACAAACACTCCCAGGGAGAGTATGAGACCTGCTACTACTAACAGTTTTTTGTTTTTAATTGATTTCATGAGTTCATTATATCGCGTTTTGATATCTATGTCAATGGTTGCTCCCCATACGAAACGCCTGCCCGCCTCTGCCTGCGCAGGCAGGTCTGGAAGAATGTTAGAACCTCTGTAATATCTATGGGAACAGTATACTTGTAAATGCGGTAATAAAGATAGAGGAAAGAATAAGGAAAGCCCCGACGAGAAGAAGAAGCACGCCACTTACTCGCTGAATAGCAGCGGTTGACCGGTTAAGTCCTTGAAGCAGGGTCTCTTTGGAAAGAGCAATCAGGGTTGATATGACAATCATAAGTAATGCCATTGTTAATGAGTAAACTCCGAAGGCAAGAAGTGCATCTGTGAAACCACCACGAGAAAGAGCAAATACTATTAGTCCAGCCATTATGGGGCCACCACAACCTATTCCAAGCAATGTATACCCAAAACCATAGCTATAGAGTTTTGCAAAAGAAGATTGACTCTTTTGAGAGGGGGATTTTGGATGCCAGAGATGAGTTAACTTTCCAAAAGGATTCCCTTTGCCCGTAGCGTGGCTCAAACCAAGATAGACAAGGAATACACCTACAATACCACGGAGCCATCTCACAGGGACACTTGGATTTTCTCCTGCAAGACCTAGTGACTTCCCAAAACCAGCTCCTAAAAGACCAATGATGCTGCCAAGTAGAAGATTAAATGTGATAAGACCTAATGCTGCGGCTATCCCAGAAAAGAGCAGTTTACTCATTGGCTTTCTACTTTCCCCCTTTTTTGTCGTGTGGTATTGAGCAAGATAGGCGGGAAGTAACGGAAATGCACAAGGATTAAAGAAACTCGCTATTCCTGCAACTATTGCAACAAAGAATAATCCATAGGCGGCCCCACCTTTCATTATGGTAATAACAAACCAGATAAAAAGCCCGTAGCCACCTGCGACTAAAGCAAGGATAAGAGTAAACAAAAGGATAAGCGTAATCGATTCTTTTGACAACATATTATTCAACCCTACCAAAAAACCGCCGTACTGGCGAGTCCTTCAAGATACGCATATCTCCTAAACGAAATTTAGGAATCCTTAATTTCGGTAAGGAACCACTCGCCTTAGCCAATCCTGCTTAAGCGAAACTTAAGCAGGATTGGCTCTGCCTGTTGAATGAAGTTAGAACCTGCTCAGTGGATTTATTACTCCTTAAAACTTTCTAAAACCTTAATTGCCTTTTGAATATCTTTCTTCTTAACGAGTAAGCGTACTCCTCCTGTGGCCCATAAGAGGGCGGGGTGCGCCCCACCAGCATCATCTGCAGAAACCATAGCTTTGACACCTTTTGACTCAAGAAGTCCTTTTGCAAGCTCTGCTTCCATTCTATTTTGGTATGTTTTAATACGAACCAAATCTACCATTGTTGTATTCTACCAAAAAACCGCCCATAGTTCTAACTCCACGAGGGGTTACCTAAGGTTCGAGCTTAAAAATGAAGTGCTGCGGGACTAGGATTTGTCTACAAACAATAATCACTCATTGCTCCGCTCACTCCATCCGTTGGAGGCAAACTTCTCACAATCTCCTCGTCCTCCGGAGACAAGAAATCAAACCAACACACTCCATGTTGCTCCTGGCCCCCGGGATGTAATGCCGTCCACAAAGGATCTTCTGACGCTTTGTTTTTGGAACGGATGTCATATACACCCCAATCCACGCCTATAGTATTATCATTTTTTGTGCCAACGGCAGTGGCGATTGTCTCCCCAGAAGTGACTGTTACTACAGCATTCAACTCATATGTGTGCGAATCACCTTCAATTGCCTCTGGAAGTGTCTCGGCTATAGCTGCGAATTTCGGAGAAAGTTCTCGTAAATGCCCAAACCGATACCAAATTCCACAAGGCGCTATGAAATCAAACATGTATTGAATCTCGCCATTAGCAAGCATCCTGTTGCCATCGACCACTCGCGCATCCATGGGAGCGATAATTGTTATATCGCCGCTTTGAGAATTATCATAACGGAATCCCCCATGCGGTTTGTAGTCATCGCCTCGATACTGACCTGGATATAAAACAGATGTAACAAGTGTGAGATCGGTAGGCGTCACAAGCTGGAGCGGTTCCGGACAGGCTGGCGGAGTTACGTTTGTTTCCCATCCGTTTTGCCTATATTTCCACTCTACAATTTCCGCTACCTCTACAGGCGGAGTCGGAGGTTCTTTGGGTTCACCACTGTCTTCACGTTGCGGCGGAAGTGATTCAGGTTTGGGTTCAGGTTCAGCAAAGCTGTCTTCTTCATTGACAATCATCTCTGGTACATCTTCAAACCCAGGTGCAGGAACAGCTTGAGTCGGTGGATTTAGTCTATCCATCTCCGCGTATCTATCAGCCACAAAAATCCCGCCTGCGATAACAAGCAAAACTAATCCAGTTGAAATAAGTAATGCTATAAGTGTAAATCCGGTCTCCTTATTCATATGTTGACTATATTGCTATTCTACCCAAAAACCGCCTCCCTGGCGACTTCTTTTCCCCATTCATGCTTAAACGAGATTTAGGTGTGGATAACTTAAAGAAAGGCGGCATAAACAAAAGCCGCCTTTCTTTTTGACTGCTCGGTATTTACAGCCCTTTCGCCTTTTCTGCTATATTCCGGAACTTTTGGTATGCACCCTTCAGGTCTTCGTTGGCTTCCTTAAATGCCTTTCGTCCGATCGCATCCTCTGCGTCGTTAATGTCTTCTTCTGCATCCTCAAGTTCTACCTCAATTTCAGTTGTGTCCTTTCCTTGCTGTTTTAGCTCTTGAACCTTTGCCTTAATGGCGGCGGCTCGTTCCCCGGCTTTTGCAGCAGCGATATTTGCACGGGAGGCATGAATAGCATCAACAATACTTTTTACGGTTTCTCGGTAAGACTTAAAGAAAGCTCGGATTTCTTTTGCAAGAGCTTGTATTTCTTCTCGTCCTGACGCACTCTCAACTTTTGCTTTTTGGTCATTCACACTCTGAATATCAGAAGCAATCTCTGTGGCAAGCTGAGCCTTGAGGTCGTCGGTGATATTGGGCATTCTCTGAATACGCTCATTGGTGCGTTCCAGGTGCTTTACTTGAATATCAACCAAACGGAGGAGGGTCTCCTTTCTTTTCTCTTCCATTCTCTCTTGTGCGGCGGCCCGCCTTTGCTGGGCTGCCTCACGCAGTGCCTGCCCCTGTGCTCTGCTTTCTTGAGAGGCCTCATTTATCTCTTGCGTTTTGGCATCATTAAAGCCCTGCCGCGCCGCACGAAGTTTGCCAACAGCATTCTGAAAGTCCTCATCAGTAGTTTGTGCAAGCCCCGCCAATGGAGACACTACAAGCACCAAAGCAATCAAAGCTGGCAAGAACGATAGTAGTAGTTTTTTCATAGTCATAATGTTAGGGAGTTATTACTGCGAAACGTCGCCAAATGCTTGGTCAAGTTCCTGCAAAACGGCATCATCTGACGCAAAAGCATCTAATGTTTGGGATAAGTCGGCTTCTAATGCCTCTAGTGCGATTGAGGATTCGTCCAATGCCTCGGCGGCACTGATTCCTGCTCCCTCTAGAATATCGCCGAATGTCTGCTCAAGTTCATCTAAGACAGCATCTTGAGAAAGCATTTCAATATCATTGCCAATACTGGTTAACTCCGCCTCATCTTTTTCAAACAAAGAAACATCAAATGCTTCTTCTCCTCTAAAAATGAAGAATGCTCCCGCCACTACGACAAGAATAACTACAACGACGCCAATAGCTACATTTTTACTCATAGGCATATATTTCTAAGTGGTAGTTACTCAATCTTAGCAGGCAGTTCAACCTTTTATTTACTATTACAGCCTGCTAAATCTCAAATCGTTCTACATTGATATAATAGCACAAAACAGTACGTGTAAATAGTAGGGCCACGGGCCGGATTCTCCGCTAAGACGACCCGCCCCAAGTTTTGTTCTCTCCTTGCCTAGAGGCGCATATCTCCTGCCTGCGCCTTTAAATTGTAGCGCTGTTACCTCGATTTTACTACCACTGCATTATGAAGTTCTTCGCCAACTTTTACTTTTTTGATTACTTTTCGTTCTACCGTGTCAATTATAACAACTTCACCTGGTTGATATAAAGGAACAAATGCAAGCGTTTTGTCTGATGAAAAAGAAATGCCGTGAGGGGTTTCTCCAACCGCAATTTGGTCAAGAATTGTATTCTGCGTAATCTCAATAATAGAAATGTAATTAGCTCCAATATTGGTAACCCACACTTCGTTGTTCGTGCGGAAAGCGGCAAACTCTGAGGGCGCACCAATATCAAAGTGGCTTATTTCTTCAAAGGTGCTGCTATCATAAAGATAAGCAGAGTTACTGCCCAGCGTGGTAATAATGACTTTTGAGCCATCTGGCGAAATTGCCCAGCCGTGAGGATCAACATCAGAAGATATTTCCTTTATTACTTTTGATTCAAAGCCAATGTTCTGCAATACGGTTATTGATCCCCCATCACTAAGATTGGTGGTAAAAACTTTGGAGCCATCTTTGGTAACACCCACATATTCTGGATAACTTCCTACATTGATCTTAGTTTGTTGGGTAAAGGTTGCGGTTTCAATAATGGAAAGCGTGTCTTCTCTTGCGTTTACAACGAAAAGAAACCTGCCATCCGGGCTGAATACTACGCCATGGGCCCCATCGCCAGTTGCGATGGTTTTTTGTAAAGATAAACTCTGAACATCAATGATGTTTATGGTATTGCTGTGAAAATTAGCCGTAACGATAAACTTGCTATTGGGCGAGAGAGCAATATCGTGCGGACTATGATCAACTTTGATTCGTTTTATGATTCCACCTTCTTTGGTTAGAACAATAACCTCATCGTTTTTGGCATCTACAACAAAAACAAGTTCTTTAAATTTACTACCAATAAAAATTTCTGAAAAATCTACTCTACTGCCGATTTGGATATTATTTCTATCGGAAAAGCCCGCATTTACCTCCAACACATACTGCGCTGGTTTTTGTGGTTGAAAAGTCTGAAGAAATGAATCAGGCAAAGCATTTTTTGCGATATCAACAATTTCGTAATTTTCATTGATCCAAATAATATCAATGGAAAATAGCATATCCTTCATCCAAAAAGTATAAAGCCCCGGCGCATCATACACAAACAGCATGCCCTCGTCTTCTCCCATGCCAATTCTTCCAGAAAGCCCTTGGGCCTTTTTCTCTGGCGTATCTGCCACATCAACATTGAGTCCTATCCCGTCAACTGTTACAAAAAAAGAGTAGCTGGCTGCAACCTGAACTTTCTCTTGAATATCGTCCACGGCTGGGGTTTTAACGTTACCCTTTTTTTGCAGTACAAACCAGCCCCCAAGGACGAGAAGACCAAAAACCAGAAAAACACCCAGAACGGGTCGAAAAAACATACGGTATTATTGCTGTCGCTCCTGTTTTTGGTGGATAAGAGTGCCTATGCCAAACGCGATTGAGAGCAAAAGTAAAGCTATTGCGTCGTCATACAAATGTTCTGCCGAAAAAGGCGATGCGCCTTCCCTCAAAAGAACTATCCACCACATGACTAAGACCAAAAAGCCAACGACTCCGGAAACTGCGGCAACTCCGTGTAAAATTGGTGACCATTTCATAGTGTTTGTGATGAGTTATTAGTTATAAGTTATTCGACCGTTAGAGTGCCGATTTGCCCCGCATTACGATGGCCGGGAACGGCGCAGTAGTAAGTGAAGGTTCCTGTTTGAGACGGCGTAAATTCCACTCTCGTTGTTTTGCCATGCGGCAGGGAAACATTCACGCCCAATTCATCAATGGTGAAGGTATGTTGTCCGGTTGCCTGCACCTCAAGCACTATACTTTCCCCAACCCTTGCTTTGAGCGTTTCGGGGCTAAAGGCAAAACTGCGAGCACTCATGCTTACTGGTACCTTCTTTTCCTCCACAATAATCTTTCCCTCGCCGCTCACTAAAGGGTGTTCTGCGATATAGTAAGTATAGGTGCCAGCTTCAGTAAAGGTGAAGCTTTGTGACTCACCAGAACCCAGAGCAAGCTCAAACGTACCATCGGCTATGCCGCTTCCGCTGTTGGGAACCACGCCTCTTTGGCCCTGAGCGCCCGTAGAATCAATCGTGCCGCTCGTTGGCGAGTGATTATCATACGGGAATCCCGCAAGATTATCCTGGTTTCTCCAGGTCACCGTGTCACCAACTGAGATAACAAGCGTGGGTTCTGTAATCTGATGGTTGCGAATGGATATAATCCGCTCTTGGTTTTGCGACGCAGGAGTTTGCGTACCAGATTCCTGTGGAACCCCATCCCCTCCCTGAAAGAGGAAGTATGCCCCGACAACTGCTCCTAAAGCAATAATAATGATTATTATGGTTTTGTTCATATGTTACTTCACCTTAACGTATATGCAACTTACCTGCACGACCCTGCAGGCTGTTTATCGTCCAATAAAGTCCTCTATTGTTCGTTGGTTAAACTCCTCTAAGATTTGTCGCCTGCCAAGCTTGGTTAAGATAATCTTTCCGTCATAATTATTTGGAGCAAGGTATACGTTGGCTGGATACCGCTTTACGAGCTCAGTTAAGTTGTCTACCAGATCCTGCTCACATGCAAAATCTTCGCAATTGTATTGAATAATAACCCCGGGCTTGCCTCCTCCATCGGCGTGTTCAAGCATATGCTTCTGGATGGCTGCTGGGATAGGACTTGTGACAATATGAGCTGGCGGCGATAGTTCAGAATGATTTAGCTGTGAGGTTGGCGGCAGGCTCGGGCCGGTTGAGAAAAACCAGCCCAGAGCAAAGATTCCTCCCCCCACAACCAAGATAATTACAGCAATAGTAATTATCTTTTTCATTTTCTCTTGACTGCGTCCCTGTTGACGCTCTTCTCGCTTACGCTGTTTCTTTAACTGTTTCCGCTCTTGCTTGGTAAGCTGTGCTGCCTCGGCGAGGTTTTTGTTTTGTTCTAATTCTTCCATAGGATTTGATGGTAATGGAACTCCTGTGTGCATATTAGATTATGAGTTTGCTTAAATCTCGTTTAAGCACTAATGCTCTCTAGGCGAGTCTTGCACCTTATCCCCTCGGAATTTTAAGGGGAAATTGGGGCTACTAAAGAAACTAATTCTGACGGGGACGGGGCACTTTCAACCAAGAAGAAATAAGGCAGAATGAGACAAATGAAACACTAGATAGGGGTAGTGTCTCTAAAGAGGACCAGCAAGTTCTATTTTTCTCTGCCACTTAATTTTTCAAGTGGTTTTTCACTGCATGTCCGATTTTCGGGAGATTTTTTTGACCAAGTCAAGCATCTCGGCCGGGAAGATGATGGTATTGCTTTTTTCTTTAGCCGCTTCTGCTATGGTTTCAAGATAGCGAAACACAATTGGGTTGGCGCCGAGAATTTCACCGGCATCCTTTAGTTTTTGAGCCGCCTGAAATTCTCCCTCGGCCAAAATTACTTTTGCCCGTCTTGTCCGCTCAGCTTCCGCCTGTTTGGCAATTGCCCGCTGCATGGCTTCTGGCACCTCAACGTGCTTTATTTCCACCGCCGAGACTTTAATTCCCCAAGGGTCCGTGGCAATGTCAATAATTTTGTGAAGCTTGGTGTTAATCTTCTCACGCTCGGCCAGAATCTCGTCAAAAGCCGCCTCGCCGGCAACTCCCCTAAGCGATGTCTGGGCGATTTGCGAAGTTGCTTTCAGAAAGTTTTCAACCTCAACCACTGCACGAATAGGGTCAGAAACCTTAAAATACAGCACCGCGTCAACCGTTATGGGTATGTTGTCGCGGGTGATAACCTCTTGGGCCGGCACATCAAGGGTAATAATCCGAAGATCAAGCTTGACCATTTTTTCAATCATTGGGATAAGCAGAAAAAGACCGGGTCCACGCGTGCCCACCAAGCGTCCCAAGCGAAAAATAACTGCCCGCTCATATTCCCTGACAATCTTTACAGCTGAGAAAAGAATGATGGCGACGATAACAATAATTCCTCCAGTTGAGAAAAATAAATTAAACAAAAATTCCATAATATTTACAAGTTTTTACAGCATGCTAGTTTTCGACCCTTTTACTATTATAGTATTTCCCTGGATATTTACAACCCTTACCTTCTCTCCCACTTCAATAACTTCTTTATCTGAAATATTTTTTGCCACCCAGTCCTCACGGTTAATCTTTACCTTGCCGTAGGGATGCAGTGTTTCGGTTACAACAGCTGTTTCTCCCGTGAGAGCCTCCGGACCAGCCCTGGCCTTTACCCTTAGGGTTTTAAGCGACAATCTGCCAAGAACAATGAAAAACACAGAAACAGCCAACGTCACCCCCATCACAAACCAAAAAGCTGCATTGGTAAAAACGCTTGGTAAGAACGGCTCTTGGGCAAAGGTGAGTATCCCAAAAAGAAAGGCGATGGTTCCAGCTATGCCAAAAACACCAAATCCGGGCATCACAAAAATTTCAAGAATAATAAGAGCAATACCAAAGAACAAAAGCGTTGCTCCCAGCACCGAAAGATTGATAGCCCCCATTCCCCACAGTCCTAAAAGAAGAGCAGCGATAGCGAAAATTCCAATTTCCACCTCGCCTGTGCGAAATACAAAGAACAACCCTAAAGACCCAATGCCAAGTAAAAGCGGAATTAGAAAAGAAATGGAAAGAAAAGACAGGATTTGCTCTAAGAGATTTGGCGTTACTTCTTCTATGGCGGCGTCTTTAAATTTAAGCTTGTTGAGAAGTTCATCCAAAGATACGGCGGTGAAATTAATAATATTTTGTTCGTGTGCCTCTTTACCGCTTAATGTTAGATTTTCCAGGACGAATTTTTCCGCGACCTCGAGGTTTCGTCCGCGAGCTTCAGCTAATGATTTCATCCAAATGCTTGAGGCTTTAATAATTTTTTCATCAGGCTCCGCGACTTCCCCAATACCCAAAGCGCGCGGCTGAGCCGCACCAATTGAGGCATTGGGATGGCTAACTGCAATTTCTGCAGACAGAAGAATAAAAGTGCCGGCCGAAAATGCCCAGCCGCCGTTTTTATGAACAAACACGGCGGTTTGTATTTTGCTGTCCAGCAAAAGCCGGCTGATCTCTTCGGTGGCCTTTAAGAGCCCACCTGGGGTGTTCAGTTGAATAAGAAAAAGTTCAAAGTCGCCAGCTTGGGCCTTTGTCAAAGCGCGCTTTACAAACTGAACCGTGCCGGCGCGAATCTCTCCTTCAATGTCAATCACTAAAACCTTTGACAGCTCTTGGGAATCTTTTGTCTGCGCCTTAACCTCTCCGACTAAAAAAGCGCCGACAAACATGCTGACAAACATAAGGGAAACAACAATGAAGATAAAGGGGATTTTTGCTCTCATTTTTCTAAGTTGTTATCATCCTGTTCATTTTTATCTATCATCTTTATTATAAATCATTTGCCTAAAAAGTTAATGATATTCTCAAAATCCTTGTTGTGCACATCCGATTTACACAAGTTTTGTCCCCCTTATTTAGAGCGCATATCTCCTAAATGAAATTAAAGAATCCTTAATTTCATTTAGGAACCATTGGCTTCTTGTATTAGTATGCTGCGGGGCTTGGACGATGTTAGAACTCATCGAGACTGAGTCTCTCAGAGACGAATGTCCCGTTGCGTGAATGCTGGTGCAGAGAATCTTAGTCCTGGGATAGCTTTTTTCTGATTGCCTCTATCATCTCTGGAAACTCTGGTTTAGGCCTTGTGGGTTCTCCAAAGTGTCCCTGGTCTTTATACTCGTAATATTCTGTACCAAGTTGTGTATGGATATGCCGAGCTTCCTCAACAGGAATGTATGGATCGTCAATAGAGGCATATTGGATAATCCACTCTTGATTCGCTTTGATTGCCTCCCAATCCCAGGGGCGGTCGTAATACCCGCTTTTCTTTTCCATCTCGTCATTAAGGTCAGTGTAGCAGGCCCCAATCAACACCGATCCCAGAATTTTGTTCTGCTCTGCAAATCTCATTGCAGCGACTGCTCCCGATGAATGTCCTATAAGGATGGTCTTCTCGTCAGCGCCAAGCTCTTTCAAGAAAGGGATCCAGTATTGTTCCCTTGCAAGAATGGGGTCAGGAAAAGTTTCTGCCCTTACTGCAAGACCAAGCTTTTTAAGTTCACGTTTGGCATACGGAAACCACTGGTCCTGCGTTGTACCGCCATCATTTCCTGGTATAAAGATGGCCTTGATAGATGGGTGAGATATCATGTTTTATGTTTGGCTTTAGCACCCTTGGTCTGGAACATGAGGTTTAAGAGGGATTCTGGGGCTTTCTAGGGGTGTCTCATCTACCCGTCTCGGTCGGGGTCATTTTAGCACAAAATGAGACAAATGAGACACTGGATAGGCGTAGTATCTCGTGTCTCATTTAGAACTAATTTTCCAAAACGCGCTTTAGCTTTTCTAGTATTTTCTGGGTAAAGGGTTTATCAAGCTCTCCTGTATCTACCCATTCATAGTATTCAAGTTCTGTGATATTTTCGTCTACTGGCGTAAAGATATACCTAACATGGTAATTACTATTCTTTTTGTCCCATACAAACATTTCGTTTTCTCTCCACTCACTTACGACATACTCTGACCAGTTTCCATCTGTATCTTGATTCTTATAAATACTCCCTTGTCTTGCTGGCCACTCATTCACTTGTTCAGTAACTACTGAGTCAAGCCACAAAGGCGTGTTTTGCGGATTCGTCGTAAAAGCAAAAACCTCTACAATAGGTTTGTTAATTTGAATCGTTAGTTTGTTTTCTTGCATTGCGATTTTTGCTATTCAGAACTGCTAGCTGCGTGTCGTGGACGAAGTTAGAACCCTTTTGGTATGTGAGGAGCTCACATTCTCGTCATACGACTTCTTAATATAGCTTGAATTTATCTCCATCCAAGTTCTTTTGCAGTCTCAGGAGAAATTACATAACTACTAAAAGGATCTTCCCTAGCAGCAGCACACATTATATACCTGCTATTATAAATTAAAGTAGGATCAGATTCTATCAAACATTTGTATCCGGAACCCTGAAAGTAGTAGTCAGATGCTCCTAGATTATGGAGACTTTCATGTGCAGCAGCAAAAGCATGGTTGCCTTCGTTTCCTACATTGGGGTTATAATATTGGACTCCGTCGATAACTGGGCCTTTTGCGAGGTATATATAATTATATTTTCCCCCAGAACCGTCTGAATCAGCCCCAAATTCATAAGAATAAGGCTTATAATGCATAATCGTCACAACATCATAATTCTGTAGTAATGGAATGGTTTGTTCGAGATAACTTTTTGCTTTTGTTTTGTCATATGGACAAGTGAATGTACCTCCGAGACCACCCTTACAGGTGTTTGTTGTCTCAATAACATCCTGCGATAGTTCAACTTGTTGATCAAGACATTGTACCGTCATTGAGAATGAAACGCCGTATCTGCTTGCTTCACGTTTGAACCATTTTGGAAGATAGGAAAACTTATTTGTGCCAGATCCGGTACATAAGTCCTCTTTAATCTGAGAATCTAGTGGTGTATCTTCGTAAGTGAAGACAACAAGTAGACTAAATCCTTCTTTAGGTGTTAATGGCGCATCCTCTGAGGGTAAAGGTGCAATAGACTCTACATATATAGTTACAGAATATGATGCGATACCGAATGGATTCCGGCATTCTACAGGATAGTATGATATGGATCTAGGAGGAGTAACTGTTCTTTGCCCAGAAAGCTCCAACGATCCTGACCAATCGTCTTTTGCAATACAAGAATCTGCGTTTTCAGAAGTCCAAGAAAGAGTAACTGGTGTTCCAGATGGCACTGTGCTTGGATTTGCCTCAATCCTAACAGTTGGTGGAAAGGGTTTGCGCGGTGATTGGGGTGCGGGGGCTTCTAGCTCCGTTTCCTTGGGAGCCTTAATTGAGATTTCTACAACTTTCTTCTCTGGAGCAATTTCTTCTTTGGGTAACTCTTCAGATGGAAGAATAACCTCTTCTGGTTGAATTATTTCTTCGGCTTGTTTTTCGGAAATTTTAGACACTTCTGGGATTTGTTTTGAAAAATAAAAATATAAACCACCTATTACTATTAAGCTAATAATGACTGAAATAATAGCTATACCAACTAAACTTTGCCCTTTACTATAAAAATTATTTTCCATATTTCATTTTACCAAAGCATCCACAAACACGTCAAACCTCTAAAACTAGCTGCGTGTCGTGAACGACGTTAGAACCAGGATAAGGCTAAGTGATGAGTTTTATATTCCAAATTTAACTTCTATGAACTAAACAATCTTGTAAGTAAGTATACGATTCCTACAAAGATGAGCCATGCTATTATCTGCATTGGAATGATGCGAATAGCATGGTGTCTGTCTCTACCCGTAGAGTAGTTGTAAAGATGACCCATCTCCATGACAAAAGGAGAGAGGATAACAATCCACCAGTTCTCTATGCCTAATCCATATCCAAGGAGCGTAAAGCCAGTAAAATGTACCACATGGTTCACAGCCCCGTGGTGGAATTCGTCTAGGAAGAAATGAATCTTTTTCATAATCCTACTCTATCAAAAAACCGCCTGCATGGCGATTCTTTTTCTCATATTGCTTAAATCTCGTTTAAGCAATCATGGCAGGGGGTACTGGACGAAGTTAGAACCCTTTTATTGCAAGGAAAGTCAGGGTTTGCCTATAGTTTGAGCTCATCTTAACACAAATTACCCCACCCCACGTTACACTATTTCTCCAATCACTTTAAATCATTCAAAATAAGCTTAGCGACTTCGACCGGTTTCATTTCAGAAGTATCAATAACAATAGCGTCTGGGTAGGTCGTTTCTTCGTGTTTTTTAATATTACTTATTATTTTAGCTTTTGAAGTCTTATGGTCTTTCTTTCGTTGCTTAATTCTTTCAAGTAAAATACTTCTTGGTGCTTGAAGATGATAGAAACCTATGGAGCACTTGTGCTTTTTTGCAAGACGCAGAAATTGATTAACATTATCTTTGGAACAATAGGACTGTTCAAGCAACACACTTATTCCATTTTTGAAATATTCATCACACATACTATGGATAATTTTCCACGTAAGGAGATGGTCTTCTCTGTTGTGCTTGAAATCAGAAATAAGTTGTCTAATGTCTTCCACACTCAATATAGCAGTTCTTTTCAATTTGCTTTGCAGAAGATTGGCAGTAGTGGATTTACCCGAACCTATTGGCCCGTTTAGTAAGATGAATCTCAATTTCTTTTTCATATTGTTCACTTTATCAAAAAATCACCCATAGTTCTAACTCCACGATAGGGTGCTTAGAATCTAAGCTTAAAATTAGCAGCCGGGGGCACTGGACGAAGTTAGAACCCTTTTATTGGGTGGCAAGTTCACCTTTGCATATAGTTTTGTGCGATAATCCCCTACTTTTCTCTAAAGCGAACTTGGACGGATGAGGAGTATCTTTCTTCCAGTATCTTTAGTGCGTGTGCTTTTGCAATGCGTATTGCTTCTTTTTCTGATTGAGCAGTCTCTTTGCAATCAAATGGAATCTCCCTGGTATTACCTCCATCACGCTCAAAAATCATAAACCACGGTGCATAGCCACCATCAGCACGATTATAAAAACCGAGAACAATATCAAGATACATATTTATTTATCATCAAGAAAAATTAGAGTTTTAAGCTCCTCAGGAGAAACGGAAATATCATAATCCCCTTTATCTCCCGAAACCTCTAAATAATAGCCAGTTTCTTTTTGTATAACCTCTGTTACTTCATCAGGTCTCGTCTCTAATGCCCCTTCTTCCTGAGGGATAGGGTGCATTTTTATATTCTCCAACTGGGTACGGAATGTGTTCTGTAGGACACCACGCATTATATCAGTTAAACCGACTTGTTTTCCATCCTCAAACACAATAAGAATGCCATCTCTATTATTTGCTCTATAGATTTTTTTGACCATACTATGATGTTTTACTGGTTTCTCTTAGAGAAAAAATAACCAAAAAAGAAATGCAAAGAGTAAAAGATAGAACCAATTTCCTTTAAAAAACTCTGCTACCCTCTTTTCTTTTATCGCTTCAATCAATCCACTTACTCCCAGAAAAGCCATACCCCCAAGCAGCACTACCTCAATAACCAGCCAAATAATATCCCAGGCATTACCAAAAGAAAGACCGACACCAAATAGGTTAGCAACTCCCCATATTATCGTTGCAAGGATTCCTATCGCCAGGAAGAAGAAAAAGAAAAAGTGGGTTAATCCAATAGCTATTGGGGTCCCGATTAAAAGAACCAATAGGCCCAAAATAATGGAGCCGTCTAAAAATAAGACTACTGCCCACCATATCATTCCTAAACCAATGATAGCAGTAACTAAAAATTGTAAAATAGTAATTACACTAAAGAGTGCGCCACCACCAACGACTAAGGCGCCCATGCCTAATCTCGATAGGATTCTCTTTAATAAACTATCTTTTTCTGGAGGCTTTACTACCGCTTCACTTTCCAAGTATCCCTCGTCGCTACCCAAATCTTCCTTAGTAGTAAGCTCTGTACTTTTTTTAGTTTTCCTCTTCATAGGTAGATAATAGATTATTTCTCCCCTACTCTGCTATTCACTATTTTTTCTTTTTACTATTTCTCCAACCAATAGTATAGAAAATAAGAATAAACGGAATCAAAAAAATATACAGGAGGGCACTGATAATTTCATTAAGCAAAACGAGACCAGCGAAAAGCCAACCAATAGTTCCAAAAAACCATAGTGTAATCAATTGTCCCTTTGTTATGCTGTAAATGCCCCTCATAACTCTACCTTACCAAAAAACCGCCTATTTGGCGATTCTTTGATTGTTTTTACAGTACAAGTTTATTAGAAAGTAAAGAATTTATCTCTTCTTATCTCTTCTACGTTTTTTAGCTCTTTGAACTTTACGTGCGTGGCTATTTCCACCTTCCATGATATTGTCTTCCTTTGCCTCTGGTACAAAATCTATCTCTTCAATAGAGGGGGTGCGAAATGTAAGAATAGTATTTCCTTTATAGTTAGTTACTGCAAAATCACCTAAACCAATGATATCCATACCAATCAAAATTTGTGGTTGCTGGTCATCTGAAGTATTAGCGTCTGGAATAAGTTCAACCTCTGTTACGCGTACATTGCCAATCATTAGATGGCTTGGTAGCTCAATATTAACATAGTAAGTATTGGTTTTAGACAATCCCTTAGCATGTCTTACATCAACCAGACCTGTTGGTTTTAATCCAAGCTCATCTGCAACTTTCTTGGTTATAGCTGAATGAGTTGCTCCTGTGTCCCAGATTGCAAGATATTCTTTGAGTTGAATTTTGTTAATTTCTATTTCTTCTTTGGTATAAGGCAAACACACACCTATTTGTGTGTGTAATACTTGTGTCAGTCCTTTATATCTTGTAGTAAAGGCATCTTGCATGGCTAAGGAAAGCTTACACGAGAATGAAAAGTCTGGGTGTAGCCTTCTTTACCAGAAAGAGCTCTCTGTATCAAAAAGGTTCCTAGTTCAAACTTATTTTTAGCTTCGTTGTATGCTTCTATTTCTGTGTTATAAACACCTTGAACTTTTTGGTCCCTAATCACTAAAAATCTTCCCTCGTATTTAGCTACGAGTTCTTTTTGATTATCAATAAAATATTTTAATTCTTTTTCCAGCATAATCTTATGTAAGTTATTATACCATTAGACTAGGGAAAAGTCCATTTCAATACCCCGTATCTTGTTATTAATTATAAGAGCAAGAAAGTTCTTGACTCTGTTCGTACACGTTGGCTGCGGGACTAGGATTCGAACCTAGATACTGGCCTCCAAAGGGCCATGTCCTACCGTTAGACGATCCCGCAATGATTATGTTTTGATTGAGTCAAAGATTTTCTTCATGATTCTTCTGCCTGATGTGGTTTTTAAGTACTTTTCCTGCCTCTGTGCTTCTTGAAAGTTTGAATACTCTTCTGTATGAATTACTTTCCACGGAGTATGCCTTTTCGTATAGAAATGTTTTCCGCTGTTATGCTCTTTGATGCGGCGTTCTATGTTATCCGTTACTCCGACATAACTTTTTTTAGCTGACAGACTTTGAAGGATGTAAACTATATATTTCATTAAGTCCTACTTGCCTCGACTTGCTGAAGATTATCCGCTTCGTCTCGAGACGAGTCTTCGCGAGGCAGGCCGTTAGACCAGCCTCGACTAGACGTCGAGTCTAGGCGGGCGACCCCGCATCGTTACTCTTCTTTCATTGTGCTCTCTACAATCGCAAGTTCCAAGGGAAGCTGCACAATATCGGCATACCTCATGTCACGCTCTGCTGCCATAAAGAGTTTTAAGGCATTGGTCAAAAACTTTCCTTCCACTGCCTTTGCCTGCTCTGCTATTTTTTCTTGCTGTTCTTTGGTATAGCTTGGCGTAAGGGTATCTTTAAGCTCTGGGTTGAGTTTGAGAATAAGGAGGTTTCGCAAATATTCTACCAGATTCTTTGCAAACTCTTGGGGGTCCATGCCTTCTTGCAGCTTCTTGTTTAAAAACTCCACTGGTTGAGCCGCTTTCTTCAAAAACAGCAGGTCTACAAATTTAGAGAGAATATGAATGTCTACAATGCCAAGGAGTTCTTGTACTGTTTCTTGCGTAATCTTGTTTCCTGCATGAAAAGTAAGAACGCGGTCAAGCAGTGACTCTGCGTCGCGAAATGACCCCCCGGCGCTTCCTGCAATAATCAAGAGAGCCTGCTTGTCAATTGTAGCCTTCTCTTTTTTTGCAAGATCTTGCAAACGTTCTACTATTTCTGGAACCTGCAATCTTCTAAAGTCAAAGCGCTGACACCGAGACACAATGGTGCCAATCATGCGGTGAACCTCTGTAGTAGCTAAAACAAAGATTGCATGGGAAGGAGGTTCTTCCAGGGTTTTTAACAGGGCATTAGAGGCCTCTTTGGTTAACTGGTGTGCCTCGTCTATGACAAAGACCTTGTATTTTAACCTTGCGGGTACAAAGCGAATCCCCTCTTTTAATTCTCGAATCTCGTCAATGCCTCGGTTAGAAGCAGCATCAATCTCTATGAAATCCAGTGCTCTTCCTTGGTTTATCTCTTGGCAAGACTCACACGTGTTGTCTGGCTCTCCTTGTTTGGGATTCTTGCAGTTTACCGCCTTAGCTAAGATCCTGGCCAGGGTTGTTTTCCCCGAACCTCTGGGACCGGAAAACAGATAGGCGTGGGCAATAAGGTTAGCCCTCACTGCATTTTTTAAGGTCTGAACCACGTGGTCTTGGCCTATAACCTCTCCGAAGCTTTGGGGCCTGTATTTGCGGTAGAGCACAAGATTGGTGGCCATGCAGCAATACTAGCAAAAAATGAGGCATTTTTCAAACCTTGGTGCTGTGATACAATAGTGAAACATGATAAAGCTCTACAACACGCTTTCAAGAAAAAAAGAGCCCCTAAAAACCAGACCAAAAAAGAAAATCTCTCTTTTTGTGTGTGGCCCCACCGTATACGACTTTTCGCACCTTGGTCATGCCAGAACCTATATCTCTTTTGACGCTTTTGTGCGGTTTTTAAGGTTTGAAGGGTACGGGGTAGACTATCTGCAGAACATTACCGATATTGACGACAAGATTATTCAACGGGCTAAAAGAACCAGGGTTACTCCAAAGGCCTTAGCAAAGAGATTTGAGAAGGAGTACTTAAAAGACATGAAGGCCCTGGGCATTAAAAGCGTAAGCAAGTATGTCAGGGCCACCGAACATATCCAAGAGATTATCACCCAGATAAAGCGGTTGGTGCAAAAAGGATATGCCTATGAGATTAAGGAAGATGGCTTGTATTATGATATCTTAAAGTTCAAGGATTACGGTAAGCTCTCTGGCAGAACCTCTCTTCAGGCAGAAGATGCGGTTTCCCGTATTGATGAATCAATACACAAACGGAATAAGGGTGACTTTGCCTTGTGGAAATTTGAAGCAAAAGCGGGGTCAGACCCCGCTTGGCCGAGCCCTTGGGGGCGGGGACGCCCTGGCTGGCACATTGAAGATACCGCCATGACAGAGAAGCGCTTCGGCGTTCAGTACGAGCTGCACGGGGGGGCTCAAGATCTCATTTTTCCCCACCATGAAGCAGAGATTGCTCAAATGGAGGCCATCTCTGGCAAAAAACCCATGGCAAAGCACTGGATGCATTCTGGGTTTTTGACAGTAGAAGGCGAAAAGATGTCCAAATCCCTGGGCAACTTTATTACCATCAAAGACTTCTTGAAAGCACATTCTTCCCGAATGCTTCGACTCCTGGTACTCAAAACCCATTATCGTTCCCCTATTGATTATTCAGACAAACTGCTTTTACAGACAAAGCGGGAACTAGCACACATTGATGAGTTTGTTGATAAATTAAAAGCTCTAAGTTCTCCTAAACGAGATTTAGGACACACTGGGTTTTTGAAAGAAGTGCGGGAAAGATTCAAAAAAGCATTGGAAGATGATTTCAACACTCCCAAAGCCATTTCTATCCTCTTTGAGTTAATAAACCACGGCAACACCATGATGGCAGCGGGAAAGCTTTCTTTCAAAGACTCAAAAGCAATCCTCGCCTTTTTAAAAGAGGCAGACAAGATTTTTGGATTTATTTTCTTTGCCAAGGCAAAAATTATAATCCCATTAGATATTCTTAAGTTAGCAGAACAACGCGATAAGTATCGAAAAGCCAAGCAGTGGCAAAAGGCAGACGAGTTACGAAAAATGCTCTTAAAGAAAGGGTGGCAGGTTGACGATACCTCCAAAGGACCTCGCTTAAAACCAAAAGAAAAGTCCAGAGCCTAAGCCCTGGGCTGGGAGTTCTCATTCAGGAGAGAACTTGATGCCAAGTTTTTGAAGAACCCATAGGAGGAACGAAATCTGTTGGACGATTTCTTTTCGCTCCTCCGGCGTTATCGAGGAAATCTGCCCCGGGCTCATACCAGACATATTCTCGAGACGCTTCTTTAGCATCCCAAGTTTCCTTAGAATGGTCTCTCCTCGGGTTCTCCTTTTCGGAGAGTTTTTGTTTGATATCGCACTCTTTCTCCTTTTTGGCCTATGCCTCTTTGCCGTGGAGATAGGTGGCGGAGGGGATGTGGCTGCCCTTTTTTTTCTTATGGTCCTGCGAGAAGGATGGGGAGCCGCTACGGATTCTGTCACGGGAGGCGAAATATCTGGGCTTTCCTCGTGCCCCGTTGCCAGATGGACGATTGGAGCACGCGAGGTTGTGCCGTTGGAAGAAGGAGTGGAAGCTCTGATGGGTTTTGGCGTTGGTACAGGGGCTGCAGGGGTTTCCTGCATGTCTCGCTCCACATCTTCTGGAGGCGTGTCTCCCATATCCCCGTCGTCTCCCAAGTCTTCCGCTGGCCTGAGACTCTCTTCTCTTAAGATGGTTGCCTCAGCGATCTCTTTTTCGCCCTCGGGTTTGGGCTCGAAAGCGCCTTCTTCTGGTATCTCTGGCGTTGCCACCTGCTTCGTGGTACTTGGTGGCAAACTGACAACCGAGCGTGGATACGGGTCCATCCCAGCCTTCCTGAGCTCTATTGGATTCTTGTTGCAAAGAGCACACTGAAGGATGGGCATGGTGTGCTTACATAGTTTTTCTGCCATGTCCGTCTCCTTTCAGTCTGCGTTTACGTATGGGTGATTGTAGGACCTGTTTTTGTACCATACAGCATTCCCCAAATGGCGACAAGCTATTTATCCACAAAGGATTACTGTTCTTGCCAAACCTTTCCAGAATGGCTATGATAGTTCTACTATGGCAGAAGAAAAAACCTCTGTTCCAGACAAACTCCCCCCACAAAACATTGAGGCTGAGGCCTCCCTTTTGGGCAGCTTGATGATGGATAAAGACGCCTTTTTAAAGGTTGGCGATTTTCTGGAAACCAGAGATTTTTACAAAAAGATTCATCAGCAAATATACCTTGCAATAGAAGAACTCTTTGAAAAGGGGGAGCCCATTGATTTGCTGTCCGTTGCCTCCAGACTCAAAGAAAAAGAAAAACTAGAAGAGGTGGGAGGAAATGCTTATTTAACCGAACTCATCAACTCTGTTCCCACTGCCTCGCATGTCATGGCATATGCCAAGATTGTGCAGAAAAAGAGAATCCTGCGTGACTTAATCTCCGTCTCCTATGAGATAGGAAGCATGGGGTATGACGAGGCAGAAGATACCGACCTTCTCTTAGACAAAGCAGAATCCAGCATCTTTGCCATTGCCCAAAAGTCCTTTGCTCAGAACTTTACCAAGGTAAAAGACAGCTTAGAAGAGGCCTTTGAGAGAATTGACATGCTTTCAAAGCACGAGAAGAGCACAAGAGGAGTTGCCACGGGATTTGCAGACCTAGACAACATTCTTTCTGGGCTCCAAAATTCAGACCTTGTTATCTTGGCAGCCCGTCCTTCTCTGGGAAAGTCAGCCCTGGCAATGGACATTGCAAAAAGAGTTGCGGTCCAGCAACAGATTCCCGTAGGAGTGTTTTCTTTGGAAATGTCCAAAGACCAGGTTATAGACCGCCTTATCGCCTCCCAAGCAGGTGTTGATCTTTGGAAACTGAGAACAGGAAGACTTTCTTCTCAAGGAGATGATAATGACTTTGCAAGAATACAAGAAGCAATGGGAGTGTTGTCTGAAGCCCCTCTGTATATTGAAGACAGCTCTCTTCAAAACGTGCTGAAAATGCGGGCCATGGCAAGAAGATTGCAGGCAAACCAGGGGCTCGGCCTGTTGATTATTGATTACATCCAACTTATCGAGCCTCGCAACGCTCAAACGAACGAAGTTCAACAGATGACAGAAATCTCCCGCTCCCTCAAAGGCTTGGCAAGAGAACTCAACGTTCCTGTTCTTGCGTTGTCCCAACTCTCAAGGGCGGTGGAACAAAGAGCCCCGCAGCGTCCACGTCTTTCAGACCTTCGCACCAGCGGGAGCATTGAGCAGGACGCGGACGTGGTACTGTTTATTTACCGAGAAGACAAGTATAGGGCAGACCCCACCAACCAAGGGATTGCCGAGATTATTATTGCAAAGCACAGAAACGGACCGGTCGGCTCAGTAAAACTCTACTTTAATGAGCGCACCGTGAGTTTTAGCGATCTTGCAAAAAAAGACCTTGAGTATCAAGAACCAGCCGAAGAAATCTCCTTTTAACCATTATCGCCTAAACGAGATTTAGGAGCTCCTAAATCTCGTTTAGGCAATATGAATGTATCCAAAACAGATCCAGCGCCTCATTCAACTCTTCTCTCAGTTTCCTACCGTGGGGCAAAGAACCGCGGCCCGCTTTGTATTTCACATTCTCAAAGCCCCCAAAGGGGATGTAAAAGAGATTATTGAAGCGATAGCACAGCTCAGAAACGAGGTTGCCTTATGCAAGATGTGTTTTTCCCCTTTTGATGCAAGCCAAAAAACAGGAGAGGTCTGCGTAATTTGCCAGGATGCAACGAGAGACCAGAAAATTCTTTGCGTGGTAGAGAAAGAAAGCGACCTTGAGGCTTTAGAATCAATCAAAGAATACAAGGGACTGTATTTTATTTTAGGAGGTGCGGTAGACCCCTTGCAAAAGGAACAGCGAGATACCCTAAGAACAAAAGAACTCAAAGAACGCCTGCAGCACTCCCCTATTAAAGAAGTCATCATTGCAACAAATCCAACAACAGAGGGTGAAGTAACTGCCCTTTATGTTGAACGAGTACTTAAAGATATGGATGTGAAACTCACTCGTCTTGGGCGAGGCCTTCCCATTGGGGGTGAGCTTGAGTACGCAGACCCTGAAACCCTAAAACAATCTCTAGAAAATCGCCGCTAATGTTTCCTAAACGAGATTTAGTTTTCCCAAACTAAATCTCGTTTAAGCACTAATGGTTGACAAATACCACAAAAAGTGCTAGTGTTTTATTGACGAACCTGGAGAATGTAAAGGTTATAAAGCCAAAAAGAAAATACCCAGGAGGGAGGGAAGATATGCGGTTCGTAATGAGAGTTCTTTCGCCGTGGAACTGGAAAAAATACGAGGGAGACGTTGTTCACGGCATTTCCTGTGCCGGTGACCCCAAAGTAGGCCCCACAACAGGATCCTTGAGTATCGTCTCGGGCGTCCTATGGAGATGGAAGACCGTCGCCATACTCAGGGTTACATCCTTACAAGAGGGCTACGTGGGATATGTTGCGCATGATGGGGCCACGTTCCTGTGTATGGTACCAGTGCCCGCTGGCAGTGCATTCGGAATGCTCATTGGGCATGAGCCGGTCACCTTCTTTGCAGTGGCTCGAGTAGAAGGTGAGTGGCAGCCAGTTGAGCTTGAGCTTGTTGCCCGGGCACGCAGGGACGATTCAGCGTACAAAGACGTTCCCCTCTATTAACACTAACTCTCCGTAACGTTCTGTACGGCACTCTAGAGGGCTGACCTTTTCAGGCAGCCCTCTTCAATTTTGAACAAAGTGAGAAATCAAGGTTCCTGAGCGAAGCGAAGGGTTCTTACTTTGTCTCAATCTTGAGAATTTCTACTTCGCTATAGGGCTGACGGTGCCCTTTTTTTGTTTGCTCACGTTTCTTTGCCTTAAACTTAAAGACGATAACCTTTTTTGCCTTTCTCTGTTTAAGTATTTTCCCTTTTACTTTAGCTCCCGTTACTTTAGGAGTACCAATCTCTGTTTTCTTGCCATCGTCCAAAAGCAATACCTCGCTAAATACAACTTCAGCTCCTTCTTTCTTGGGGAGTTTTTCTACCTTGATTTTTTGCCCGGGGCGCACAATATATTGCTTGCCTCCGGTTTTAATAACAGCAATCTCTGCCATACGTCCCCTATCCTACCAAAAATGGAGTAAAAGTAAAGAGCATCCCTTAAAACTAAATCTCATTTAGGTGTGGATAACTTAATTTCGTTAAGGAACTATTCGTCGTCTTCGGTTTGCGGGCGGTCAATCTGCACGGCCTCAATATCATTGGAGGAGCCTGTGATGCGAAGCACATCCTTATCTATCTTCCCCAGCTCCTTATACGCGGTGTTGTAGGTGTTTACGGTGGTTCCAAGGTGTGCCCCAAGTTTCTTCATGTAGCTTTCATAGCTTCCAATATGCCTGCCCAGGGCTTGTACCCGTTCCCCTATCTTCTTTGCAGATTCTTCAATCTTTAAAGCTTTGAGCCCTTGCAGTACGGTTTGAAGATAGGCGAGAAACGTTGTGGGAGAAACCACTATTACCTTTTTTTGACCGGCAGCGTATTCAATAAGATTGAGGGTATTTGTTTTTACTGCCCCTATTTTATTCACCAAAAGGTCATAGTACACGGCTTCAGAAGGTATGAACATGAAGGCAAAGCTCAGCGTTCCCTCTTGGGGTTTTATATACTTTGCGGTTTCATCAATTCGCGTCTTTAGGTCGTTGCGAAATGCTGTTTCATAGCGCTCGCGCTCATCAGGTGTGGCAGCTTCTAAGATACGGTTGTAGTTTTCCAAAGAAAACTTGGAGTCAACCGAGATAATACCTTCTTTGGTAATAACAACCGCGTCTACAATTGTTCCGTCCTTAAATGAATACTGCATTTGGTACGCACCCGGAGGCAGAACATTTTTTAATACGGTTTCAAGATAGTATTCACCAAGAACCCCCCGCTGTTTTGGGTTTTTAAGGATGTCTTGCAAGCTCTTGAGTTGGTCGGTAACGCCCATCACCTGTTTTTGTCCCTCCCCTACTTTCACAAGCTCTTGGGTGATTTCTTTGATAATTTTTGTACTTTCACCAAATTGGTCACGAATCGCCTTGCTTGATTCTCCTAACTTTAAGTCAAGCGTACGATTTAATTCTGCAATTTGGTTTTGCAACATAAGGGAGCTGGCGCTGTCCTCTTTTTTTCGCTGCTGCCACAAGAGGAATGCAAACACGCCAACGAGAAGAATGATGATGACTGAAAGTAATACGGTTGTCATGCGCCTTTATTGTATCATTTTATTACCTCAAACAGAAAATCATGGTGGGGTCGCACCAGATTTTAGTGAACAGTTCTACCCCCACAAAGGCAAGGTAGAGACCAACGAGAAAGAGCGCTTCTTTTTTGGTAATCTTTCGTTCTGTGCGAATAAAGATTAAGAAAAACAAGGCAGCGAGAATCATAAAGAAGCGGGCGAAGGCAAAGGGCGAAAAGTCCACTATTACAATGGGCTGGAGAATGGCGACAATGCCCAACACCAGGGTGGTTAAGATAATGACGGAGCCCGTGAGTTCTCCCAAGATAATCCAGCTTTTTCCTCTGCGCGCTGCGGCTATTGCAAAGTAGAGTTCTGGAAGCGCAGACATGAAGCCCAGCCCAAGAATACCAATTATGGCAATAGGCAGCGAAAACTCATTTGCAAAAAAGTTGGCAGAACGTACAACCCCCTCTGCCGCAGCCAAAAGCAATGCCCCGCCGACAATAATTTGTAAAAGCCCAATCATAAAGCTTCGGAATTGTTTCAGAGGTGGTTTTTGGCTTTCGTCCAGGGTCTGCTGATAGTATTTGCGTTTTGTGAACATCCAGGCGGCATACCCGAAAAAGACAATTATTAAGGCAATGCCATCTCCCCTTCCCAGTACTCCATCAAGAATAAGCAACAACGGCAGAAGGGCAATGGAAATAGTGAGAAAGGCAGAGGTTTGTATCAATTTTCCTTCAGCCAACAGGTCAGAACCGCCGACAAACACAGCTAATGCTGCTACCAGGGTAAGGGCTACCACGCTGTTCCCCACAACGTCACCAAAGGAGAGCTCTGGAATGCCATGGGCAACAGAAGAAAGCCCCACAAAGAGGTTGGGCAATGAACCCCCCATCGCCATAACAAAAAAGGCGATAACAAACTCACTCCACTGAAGATATTGTGCAACCCTGCTGATTCCCTGCACCAGCCAATTGGCAGCACGGAACATCAAGAAGGCAGAAAAGATAACTAAGAGTACGTGGAAAATCATCTCACTTCATTTTTCTGATATAGTACCACTTCACAGCTTCAATGAGGAGAACATTGAGGAGCCCAAGCGAAATAAGCAGGGTCCAATCAAACAATGTTAAGGCTACCGTGCCCAAAAAGAACTGAAGCAAAGGAAGATAGACTGCAGATACCAGCAGCAAAAGGCCCAAGAACACAGCTCCCGTGACCCAGAGATTGGAAAAGGGGTTGTACTGCCAGATGTTTCTCCTCAAACTTCTAACCGAGAAGACGTAGAACAAAGAGTCAATCCCCAACCCTACAAAGATGACCGTTTGGATGTGTTGTATGGTGTAGGGCGTTTGCAAGAGCCAGAGGAACAGTCCAAACAAGAGAACGTCGGTAATAATGCTAATGCCAAAGATAATGACCTTCATTTCCTGCGTAAGCAGGGAAGAGTTCTTTTTTAAAGGGGGTCTTGCCATAACATCCCCTTCTGGTTTTTCTAAGGTCAAAGCCATGCCAGGCAATCCGTCTTCTACAAGATTGATCCAGAGAATCTGCAGGGCCGTCAAAGGCAACGGGAGCCCCAGCAACAAACTGGTTCCTATTAATATGGTTTCTGTGAAGGATCCCGATACGAGGTACGTGATGACCTTTCTGATGTTGTCTATAATAACTCTGCCCTCTTTGATGGCAGCTGGAATAATGGCAAAGTTGTCGGCCAGCAAGATTAAGTCAGAGGCCTCTTTTGCAACATCTGTTCCAGAGCCCAGGGCCAAACCAATGTCTGCCTTTTTTAGGGCTGGGGCGTCGTTCACCCCGTCTCCCGTCATTGCAACAACTTGACCCCTTCTTTGCCATGCCTCAATGATACGGAGCTTGTGCTTGGGTTCTACCCTTGCAAAGACAAAAATGTGTCCCAGCCTTGAATCAAGTTCATTGTCGGTTAAACCATCCAACTCTTTTCCCTCCATAAGATTTTCTTCGTTTGCGGGTATCTTAAGTTCCATTGCCACTGCCTTTGCAGTTAAGAGATGGTCTCCTGTTGCAATGATGGTTTTGAGTCCTGCGTCTTTTGCAAGTTTTATCGCCTCTTTTACTCCTTTGCGAATAGGGTCTTTTAAGGCAATGAAACCGAGAAATTCAAGCCCCACAATTTCTTTTCTTAGCATCTCTTTTTTTACCATTGGTCCTTGATGATTCAGAATGTCTTTTTTGGCAAGCGCAACCACTCTAAGACCTTGGGAAGTGAGTTCTTGCAATCTTTTTTCTGCCTGATGGACTTCTCCTTCAGAAAGCTTGGAGAGTTCCATGATTCTTTCTGGTGCTCCCGAGACATACAGCTTTACTGCCTCTTTGTCTTTGTGAAAGGAGGCCAAGTACTTTTCATTTGAGTTAAAGGGAATGCGAAACAAGCAAGGTGCGTGCTCTTCAATCTTTTGTCGTGAGATGCCAGCTTCCATGGCAGCTTGGAGCAGGGCCTTGTCTGTGGGTCTGCCCCTTAACACTGGCTTTTCCAATGCGGCCTTTGGATTTTCAATAAATGCCTCGTTGGCAAGGGCAGCGGCTCGCAAGACCTCTTCTCGGTTCCCTGCTTTCAAGGGTACAACCTCTTCTACCTTCATTCTGCCTTCTGTTAAGGTAAGGGTTTTGTCGGTTACAATAATTGAGGTACTTCCAAGGGTTTCGGCAGAAGTTAAATGGCGCACCAGACCTTTTTTTGCCAAGATTCGCTGCATGCCAACTGCCAGTACCACGGTCATTGCAACAGGCAGGCCTTCTGGGATGGCAGCCACCGCAATGGCCACTGCAATGGTGAACATTTCAACAATGTCTCCACCGGTTGCCACCCCTTCTACAAAGATGAACACGGTAAGAAAAGCAATGATAGTCCCAATAATCCAAGAGAAGCGCTGAAGTTTCTTTTGGTAGGGAGTCTTTTCTTCTTTAACTTCAGATATGAGTTTTGAAATCCTACCAAGCTCTGTTCTCTGAGCTGTGGCGATAACAAGGGCTTTTCCCTTTCCTGCTGCCACCACGCTGCCCATGTATGCCATGTTGTCTCGGTCAGCTAAGGGAGTTTTTCTTTCAAGAACCATTGGCTTTTTCTCTGAAGCGAGCCACTCTCCGGTAAGCACTGCCTCATTAATGCGCAGTTCAAAGGATTCTAGGATTCGACAGTCCGCGGGAACCTTGTTTCCCTCCGTGAGCACTATAAGGTCTCCCGGCACCAGGTCTTCTTGAAGTATCTCTCTTTCTGTCCCCTCTCGCACGACCAAGGCTTTTTGTTGGAGAATCTTTTTTAACTCAAAAAGTGCCTTGCTCGCCTTATTTTCTTGAAAGTATCCAATGGCGGTGTTGAGGAGCACGGCGCTGAAAATTACGATGCTGTCGGTATATTCTTGAAGCCAGAAGGTGACGCTCCCTGCTATTACCAGAATAAAGATGAGGGGGCTCTTAAACTGACGTAAAAAAAGAACCAGAGGAGACAATGGTTTGTCTTCAGGAAGGGTATTTAATCCGTATTCACTCTTTCGCAATTCAACCTCTTTTTCTTTTAACCCAAGCTCCGCATTCGAGTTGAGAATTCTCAGCGCTTCTTTTGTTGTAATACTGTGCCACGCAGTAATAGTTTGCATTCTTGTATTATACAGAAAACGCATGGGAACTGAAATGAAAAAGAGCCATACGCATCGTACGTATAGCTCCTGGGGTACTGCATCAACCGTTGGGGGCGGTCGAGGGATTAGTTGTACTCGCGCTCACCCCGCTTGTCGAATTGCGGCATCGCATTGCGAAATTCCCTGATCTCGCGGCAGAAGCGACATCGTCCCAAGCTTGTTGAACCACCACTTGGTGTATCAATGTCCCAGTGATGGTTACATCCCTCCTCAGTGGGGGGAGGAGTTTTGGTGACGGAAACCTTCTGGCTGGTTGCCATACCCTCCCTCCTGGAAAAAAGTGCTCAACAAAGACATAAAACACCTGTGTTTTATCTATGGTACACGGGGTAAAAAAGATGTCAATCAATGGTGGCCCCAAGGGGAGTCGCCCCGTGATAAACACGGGGCGCCCCGTCGAATGACGGGGCGAACCAGGCGAAATTGCGAGATGTGGGCTATTCTTAAATTAGCTCGAACATTTTTCTCCGCCTACGGCGGCGAGAAGAAGCCCCCGTGATTTGCGGCTCGCCGCGTTCTTTGACAATTTCAAGTTTTTCTTTGGCGGCAAGTTAAAACAACAGCGCCCTTAATCCCAAAAAGATTAAAGCTAGGATGACAAGATACAGAAAGAATTGCCAAAGTTTCTTCCCAGATAGTGAAAAGTAATATTTAAGGAGAGCGAAAGTTATTCCAAAAGAAATAAGACTATTTATCAAATAAAGAATGAATACATTAACAGCGCCTCCGAGAGATTTACTAATTACTGGCTGCAAGAAAGAACCCACTAGAAACATTACGAATATATAAACTACAATCTTAGATCTTGCTATCCCCTCAATTTTTAGAATCTTAAATCCTAATGAAATAAGGAAATAAGATATGAGGAAAAAGATCAAGATAGGAAGCAATACCGCGAAACCAAAGCTAAAAATCAAAGAAAATATTCCTCCCGCAATATCTTTCGGTGGTGCTTTAAAAGGATTGGGAAGTTCTTGTCCTTCTACAACCTGGTAACCAAAAAGCGCATAACTAACAAAAAGAGTGAGTAAAATTATAATAAATGTAATGTATTTTAAATTCATAATTTATATATAACTTAATAATTATCTCGACCTTATTATATAAAAATTTTTCTTTTACCAAAATATGGTTTGAGCCGATATTTTTCCGGTTCTTTGGCAGTTTTTGAAGAACGCGGCGAGCCGCAAAGCGGCGAGGCGGGAAGTTTGACAAATTCACGAGTGTGGCCTTAACGGGAGTCGAACCCGTGTTACCGCCGTGAGAGGGCGGCGTCCTGAGCCACTAGACGATAAGGCCAAGATTCTTTCTTATATCATAGGAAATAGGCTAAGTCTACTCTACAGAGAGCTATTCCCCGTAATCATGGGGAACTTCGTAATAGTCCAGGATGTACTTTGCTAGTTCTTGGAACAAAGGGATTGCAGAATATTCTGCGGTCTTGGTTTGCGGGTTTTTGAGCGTTACTAAAGCCAAAAACCTTGGCGTAAAAGCCGGTGCGTATCCAATGAAAGATTGAACGGTTTCATCTGAGTAGCCGGGTTTTTCCACCCCAAGGGCCGAGTACGAAATCTGAGCAGTCCCGGTTTTACCGGCTAAGTAGTAGCCAGGAACTCGCGCTGACTTTGCGAATCCATTTTCCGTCACCGACACCAGCATGGCTGTTACCTGGGAGGCCGTCCTTTCTGAAATAATAGGTGCAGACAACGGCATATCCTGCTTTAGCAGATGTGGGGTCGGCAAATATCCGCCGTTGGCCAGGGCAGAGTATGCCCGCAGGAGTTGCATTGCGGTCATTTCGATGCCCTGCCCAAAGGAAGCTGTAGCGTAGGTAATCTCATATCCTTTTTTCAATTCCTTGTTTGCGGAGTAGATCTCTCCTGCGATATCTACTTTAGTTGGTTTAAATATGCCGAACCTCTCAAGATATTCTAAAAAGGTAGCGTGCCCGGTTTCAGCTTCTGCAAATACCGCCCCCGTGTTAATGGAGTATTCCAGAACCTCGGTCATGGTCCGTTCTCCCCATACTCGCTCGTCATAGTTTAAAACTTTGTATCCTCCAATGCGCACCACTCCTTGGTCTTGGTAGGTGGTGGAAGGAGTAATTTTGCCGGCATCAATGCCAGAAGCCATGGTAATGGGTTTGAACACGGAGCCTGGCTCAAAGAGTTTTTGGACAGCGGGATTCTGGAACACGCCAAAATCCGCAACCTCAGAATACGTGTTGGGGTCAAAGTTTGGATAGTTTGCCAGAGTTAAGATGGAACCGTCCATGGGATCTATTACGATAATGGTCCCCTCTTCAATGTTATGGAGTTCTTTTGCTTTGAGAAGTAAGGATTCAGCCATTGACTGAATGTTAAAATCAATAGTGAGCACGAGGTCTTTTCCATGCTGCAAGGTATCTTTGTTCTCAGAGAGCAGGTATCCTGCCACATTGCGTACGGTTCTTTCTAAACCCTCTTTTCCTTTTAAATGTTCCTCATAGTACTTCTCTATTGCATATTGGCCTTCCCAGTCTTGGTTTACGAACCCCAAGGTGCGAGACGCCAAAGCGCCATGCGGGTATGAGCGTATGCTTTCTTGCTGAATATATACTCCAGGTAGCACCAGTTTTTGGAGCTCATACGTTTCCTCTAAACTGAGTTGCTTTTTCACTACCTCAAAAAGACTTTCCTCTTTGGAAAGCTTTTCTATAACAAAATCCTTTTGAACATCAAGGATGGCGGCCAAGATTGCCGCAGTTTCTTCCTTTTGCTCTACTTCAACTGGAGTGACAAACACAAAAGGCTGTTTTTTGGTGGTGGCTACCGTATACAAAGTCCCTTTCTTGTCTACAAAGAAGATGTCTCCCCGGTTCCCCACCGCGATCCTAGGTAAGCTCTGTTGCCCTTGTGCCAGGGCCCTATAGAACCCGTGGTCTGCAATCTGCAGAATGGCAAGACGGGTTGTAAGCCCAAATCCAAGAGCCAAGAAGAAAAAAACAATGAGAAGAAGTCTCCAATTTCGCATATCCCTGGGGTGTATCCCCCAATCCTATTCCTGGTTTGTGGTTGCAGCCACGGCGGGACCCAGAACTCTGAGGTAAGAAACCTCTTGGACCCGTTCAAAATGCATCTCTTGTGCCAACTCTTCCATACGAGCTCTCGAAAAGCTTGGAAGATGTTGTACCTTAAAAAGAATGCTCTGTTCTTTTAGCTGCCTCAAGCGCTTCTCCTGGTCTCCCATGTGATAGACACTGGCGGTGAGGGCATTTACCTGAAAGATGTAGAGCAGGAGAAGCCCGGCCAAGAAGACTCCCAGGAGTACTGCTCCTTTTACTGGTGGCTTTGTCGCAAAAGCAATCATGCGCATACTTTATACAGTTTTTCTTGCTGCTCTCAGTTTTGCCGATCTTGACCTTGGATTTTGTTTTACCTCCTCATCCTGAGCCACAACGGGCTTTTTGGTTAGAACGACGAGTGATGAGTGCTCTTTAAAAAAGTCTTTGACCATACGGTCTTCCAATGAATGAAAGGAAATGACCACGATGGTTCCCTGATTTTCTAATATTTCTACTGACTGAGGTAATGCTATCTTCAGGTTTTCCAGTTCTCGGTTCACTGCGATTCTCAATGCCTGAAAGGTTTTTGTTGCCGGATGGATTTTCTTTTTGTGGTACCACTTTGGAGTGGCCGCCAGCACGATTTCTACCAAATGATTGGTCTTGGTAATCTGCTTTGTGGCTCTTGTCTGGATAAGGGCTTGTGCAATTTCCCTTGAAAACTCTTCCTCCCCATATTCTTTCAAAATGTATTCTAGATCCCGCTTTGACCAGAAGTTCACGATTTTTTCAGCTGTGGTTGGACTCTCTTTGCTGTACCTCATATCGAGAGGTTCTGACTTTTTAAATGAGAATCCTCTCCCCGAGTTCTCTAGTTGATCAGATGAGAGCCCAAGGTCAAAGAGTATACCGTGTACGGGCTTAAACTTTTCTTCTTTTGCAGCACCCGCTATATTTGCAAAGTTCTCTTCTTTCACCTTAAGCCTTGCCCCCACCCCTGCCTCTTTCGCTCTTGCTGTAACTCTTGAAAGCGCAGTAGCGTCGAGGTCTAGAGCAAGAACCTTTCCTTTAGGAGCTGTTTTCTCCAGGATAGATACTGTGTGTCCCCCATATCCGAGCGTTGCGTCAATAAAGTTTTGATTGGGTCTGGGATTTAAGTATTCTATGACTTTGTCTTTTAAGACTGGAATGTGCATGTTTAGATTCCAAAATCACTGAGCTTTGAGGCGAAATCTTCTATGTTATTTTCAGCTTTTTCTCTGTATGTATTCCAGAGTTTTTCCGACCAGACTTCCAAACGGTTATGCAGGCCTATGATAACTACGTTTTTTTCTACTTTTGCATAATCTTTCAAATACTCCGGGATGAGAATTCTCCCCAAGCGGTCAAATTCTGCTGTTGCGGCCCCAGCCAAAATGGTTCTTGCATATCCCCTCGCCTCTTTTGAGGCTTCAGGTAGCTGAGCCAATTTTTCAGACTTCTTTTTCCAAGATTTAACGGGATAGATAACCAGACAATTGTCTAGTCCTTTTGTGATTACTGCCCCGTCCCCAAGCTCCTTTCTGAACTTAGAAGGAATAGCAAGACGCTTTTTTTCGTCTATAGAATGTCGGTATTCACCTATGAACATGGAAGCCGAGCTTTCAAGCGAGGCTGACACCCCGCCCTCTAAGCTGATATTCGTTTCTTGAGTGTCCTCCAAACACTTCCATAAAATTTAAGCTTCTTTTCTCTTTCTCGTGCTGCCTGTTTTGATTTGTACGCTTCATAGTATAGAAGTTCACTTGGAAAATTTCGTTGATGCTGTTTTAGTCGTCTGCGAAGATCTTCTGTATATCCAATGTAGAATTCTGTAGCCCGCCTTTTCTGATGCAGAACATAGATATAATGCATTGGCATAGAGGGCGGGGTCCTCGGATTTGTGTCTAACTTTGAAAAGTTGTCCCCAATTCCTCGGAGTTTTCCCCACTTTTATCCACAGCTTCCCACTTGATTTCACTATATCCCACCCAAAGATACCAGTCAACCACTGGTATACCCTATCTAGATAGGCCTAAATATAGCTGTTTTCCCCTGGTTTTCCACAGATAGGATAAGGCAAAACCCCGCACATAAGCAATTTATGTGCGGGGCTGTGGATAACTAAATGAGATTAAGGAATCCTTAATTTCATTAAGGAGATACTGGTTTTATGGTAAAGGTTGTGGGATCAATCTCAATACTGTCTCCCCTTTTCATGGTTCCTCTCAAAAGAGCAGTAGCTAAAGCGTTCTCTACCTTGTTTTGAATCACCCTTCTCATGTCTCTGGCCCCAAACTGAGGGTTGTAACCCAGCTCTGCAATCTTGACCTTCAGAGGTTCTGTAATCTTGAATTCAATCCCCTTTTCTTGCAAGTTCCTTTGCAGTTTGGCTAACATTAACTGCGCAATATCTACAAGATGCCGCTTTGTTAAGGGTTTAAAAAGAATAACGCCATCAAACCTGTTCAAAAACTCTGGGCGAAAGATTCCTTGCGCAAACAATTGGTCAAAGATTTCTTGTTTGATTAAAGCAAAGTCCATACCCTCTTTTAATGCACGCAAGATAATCTGATAGCCAGCGTTGGAGGTTGCAATGATAATGGTGTGAGAAAAGTCCACTTTTCTTCCAAGGCCGTCTGTGACGTGTCCTTCATCCAATATCTGCAAAAAAAGATTCAAGACATTGCCGTGAGCCTTTTCCAATTCGTCCAAGAGAATCAGTGAGAAAGGATTTTCTCTGACCGCCGTAGTGAGCAGGCTTTCCCGTCCTGGTGAACCAAGCAGTCGGTCAATGTCTTTTATGCTCTGGAACTCAGACATGTCTAAGCGTATCATGCGGGACTCTGAGCCAAAGTAGATAGAAGCTAATGCTTTTGCGGTTTCTGTCTTCCCCACCCCTGTTGGCCCCAGAAAGAGAAAGCTGCCCATGGGACCCTTGCGAGAGGCAATCTGAGTCCTTGCGCGGCGCAGCGAGGATGCAACTTCCCTGACTCCTTCATCTTGGTTAATGATTCTCTTGTGAATAAGATCCTCCAGATTAAGTAATACTTCTTTCTCTTTTGTTTCTACTTCTCCTATGGGAATCTGGGTTTTTTCAGAAATGATTTCTGCAATGTGTTTTGGCAAAAGTATTTTTTCTTTGCCCTGAGAGATATGCACCATTGCTTCTTCAAGTACGTTTAATGCCTTTTTGGGCAGAGGCATCGCTTGAATATATTTTGTAGACAGCTCCACAATATCCCGTAAAGCTTGGTATGAGATAAACTTCTTGTACTTTCTTTCAAAAAAGGGAGTAACGCTTTGAAGAACCAAAAGCGCCTCTGCTTTTGAGATCTCCTCGGTTTCCACCTTCTCGAGCAAAGAAAGGATGGAAGGGTTTTGCTCAATGTCGCGGTGCAACCCAGTGAAAGTGGTAATAGCAATAATGGGAAAGCGCGGGGAAGAAAGATACTTTGCCAGAATCCCGGTAATGTTTAAAGTTCCGGGCCTTGCTTCTCCAGTGGGGCCCGCAAAGTTATGAAATTCATCTATCACCAAGATAATGTTGCCAGCCCGCACCACTTCCTGAAAAATCTCGTCTAGAGCAGCTTCCCGCTCCCCCGAGCTTTCCGTTTGAGAAAGCAGGGCCGGGATGTCTAGTTCTACCACCCTTTTATAGTTAAGCTCCGGCAGGGTTTCCCCTAGCACGCTTTTCTTGGCCAATTCTTTAACAATACTCTTTCTTCCAGACCCCGGCTCCCCTACCAGTAATACGTTGTTCATTTGGTCTCGGGCTAATATGCGTTCTATGACGCGAACTTCTTTTTTGTGCCCGACGAGTTCAGGGAATCTTTGATTTCGTACTCTTTCTGAAAGATCCAAGGAAAACTGGTCCAGCAAAGGGGAAAAACCAGAGGTCCATTGTCTGCCCAGTGTTCCGTATCTTCTTAGATTCTTTTTTGTCCACCATTTTCCCTGTTTCACAATCTTTTGCCTCAAAGACAAAAGCCAGAGAGCCGCATTCTCTATATCCTTTGGAGTAACACCCAGCTGCATCAAAACCTTTTGAAAGTCTTTATCTTCCCTTGCGGCCACAGCAACCACCTCCTCTGGTGTTGGTGTGCTGCCTAAACGAGATTTAAGCAATATGCTTAAATCTCGTTTAGGCACGATGGCTTCTAGACGAGTTATGAGTTCTTTTGAATCCATAAGGAGTCTGGCAAAGACAAAGCGCAGGCTCTTTTGCTCTTTTTTGAGAAATTCAGCAAGGGTTTTTGCTGTAGAGAGAGGTATTGCGCTGTGGTAACTTCTAAGGAACGAACGTGTTAGTAAGATGGTTCCCACAAGGAAGATTGCTAAAAGAAGGTATGCTTGAAGACCTGGAAACTCCGCCACAAACACACCTTGATACAGGAAATTGATTAAGAGCAGTGGGAGCAGAAACCAGAGGATAAAGACAACTGGCCCCACAAATAAGAGCAAGAATTCAATCAAAATCCCGACAACAATTAAGCTGCTCCGGATCATGGATCCCAAGAGGCGGGAGATGATGTTGCCGGTTAAAGCCTCAAACCATTTGCCAATGTTAAATCCTTTGCCGCGAGTCCATTGAATACGCCGCCAGGGGGCAAAGAGGGTTTTGAGCAAAAAGAAAAAAGAGAAATATTCCAGGTTAAACCACAGGATATTCCCCCACCCTCTTAAAATCTCTTTTGGTACGCCCCAAAGATACCAGAAAAAGAGGTATGCCCAGATGTTTTGTTTCATTCCTCTATGCTAACAAAAAACCGCCGACTTGGCGATTTTTTGCACTCTATATACCGCGCTTTGTCCGACCGCGGAACTCGTTGATGATATTCAAGTACCCATCTTTTTTCACGATATCCCAACTGCGCTTATAGTCATTAAAATGCTTCATCCATGCATATTCTTTGTCAAGGCGATCTTCTCCAAAATGACAGCGAAAGATATGCTCGTGGACGGCATGGAGGGGAACATGAATCCTGGTGTTGAACTGCTCCCGTTTGTATTTTCGGTGTATATATTGCCAGGCGTGCGCAGCGCGCTTCACATTATTTCCCTGAAAGAAGAGCTGATGGATGAGTTCGTGGGTAAGGGTATCAATAAAGCGGTTTTTGTCTGGGCGAAAGGGAACGGTGAGAGGATCGGAAAATGGAGTGGACCAGGCAACAACATAGCACGGTATCTTTTTTGCATGCCACGGCAGTTCTAATACCTTGCTCATTTCTCGCAGTACGCTCTTTTCGTGTTTTCGCCACAACGGTTCTACTGTCTTTATGTAGTTCAGGATTTTTTGAGACGAAAATTTCTTTCGTTCCCTGGGTGCTTTCGTCCACTCTTTGAGATTTTCATCGTATATCCAGGAATACCGAAATTCAACTTTTGGAAGTATTTGTTTCATAATTCAATCGCTACTGAAACTAAGGCGCGGATAACTTAACGAGATTAAGGATACGCTTTCGGGAATCGGTAAGGTTCTTACCTGCTCTATTTATATAAAAGTTGAGCATGGACATTGCAGACTGGTCAAAGAATCGCTTTCCTGAGTCACCTGAGCTGACCAGTACTTTTGTTTTTTCATAGCTGTTCAAGGTGGGAAGGTCTGCGTAGCTCCTTCTTTCTGGTTTTCCAATGTTTTGTTCTTATGCGCTTCTCTTCTGCAGATGGCGGTGGTTGTGTTGGGATGCGACGTTTTCTTGGCTTGTTCAGTTTCATCAAACGTTCTTTGAGTCGTTTAAACGCAACATCTCGGTTTCGTGCCTGAGAAGCGAGTTCTTCTGCGATAACAACAACGCCCGAGGGAATGTGATGGAGTCGTACCCCTGTTTCCCTGCGGTTTCTTCGTTGTCCCCCGGGGCCTGATGCACGGCGAAACTCAAGCGTTGTGTCTCGGTTCAAACTCTTTTGATCGGTGAGGTATTTTTTCTTCATATTTTTTCAGTGGGCGCGAGAGGATTTGAACCTCTGACCTCTACAATGTGAATGTAGCGCTCTGCCAGCTGAGCTACGCGCCCATTAGTTGGAGCTAACTGCCCGCATTACGCTCTTGGTATACCACATTTTACCTTATTTGTTAAGGTTGATATAATATACTAAATACCAACGCTATGAAAATCTTTGAGTTTGCATTCAATCCCAAAAAGAGAAAGGACCGTTTCTTTGAGGTCTTTTCGTATGAACCAAAAAGCTTAAAGGAAAAACCAAAGGGAAGCTTATACATTATAGGAGAGCTCAATAATGCTTTGGAATTCAATTCAAGATTCCTGAAACGACTCTCCGAAACCATACAGAGAGAGTATTACAGATCATCTTTAAAAGGAGCTGCGCCCGCGTTGAAGGTAGCTTTAAAAGCGGCAAACCATTTTTTGCGAGATGAATCAAAGAAAGGAAATGTGGATTGGCTGGGCAACCTGCACCTTGCAGTTCTTTTGTTCATTACTGTTAAAGAAAAGAAAACCATGTTTCATTTGGCAAAGACCGGAAATATAAAGATTTCTTTGGTGCGCCAAGGAATGGTAGTGGATGTTGGCAAGAATCTGGAGAGCTCCTCTCACCAGCCAGGAACGGTGTTTGGAAACCTGGTTTCTGGCGCTTTAGTGCCCAATGATAGCATAACTGCAGCAAGCAAAGAGGTTTTTGATGTTCTTTCCCGGGAAAAGTCGCTTGGGGGGATTGGTACTTTGCAGGAAGCAAAGCAGTTCCGCGAATTCTTTTCAAAGCGCAATCGCATGCTTTCTTTGAGTTCTGGAGTCCTCGTTTCCTTTGTTATTGAAGAGGAGGTAGCTAAGCGCTCTCCTATCAATAAATCCTTGCTCCCGCGCCTGCGCGGGCAGGCCTCTTTTCCAAAGCCCCGTCTAATGCTTCCAAAAGGGGTAAAACTCAGCTTTTTAAAACTTAGCCTAAAATTCTCCTGGATGCGTCATCCCTCTGTTTTTAAAAAGCAAGCGGTGCTTATTCTTGTGTTTCTGGCGCTGTTATTGCTTGGAGTTCTCCTATTTTGAGCACAAAACAAGGTTCTGCTTTGCAGGTTTTTACTTTAGTTCTACCGATGCTCCGGCGGCCTCAAACTTCTTCTTGAGTTCTTCTGCCTCTTCTTTGCCAACCCCTTCTTTTACCACTTGGGGCTCTGTAGCTGCGGCATCCACCAAATCTTTTGCCTCTTTCAATCCCTTTTCAGTAGCGTCTCGCACCGTCTTAATGACTTCAATCTTTTTGTCACCTATTGAGTTTAGTTGAACTGTAAAGGAGGTCTTTTCCTCTGCTTCTTCTTCCGCTTCAGCTGCGGGAGCTTGAGTTACTGCCATGGGGGCTGCTGCTGAAACTCCAAATTTCTTTTCCAGCACTTTCACTAATTCTGAGAGTTCAAGCACAGAAAGCTTTTCTACGCTTTCCACTAAACTCTTGAACTTTGCTGGAACCTCTACGGTTTCCTCTTTTGTTTCTTCTGTTGCCATAGTGTATATTTATGATTTCTTTTTTTGTATCGCGCTCAGCGCGACTAACAGACCTTTTATATTCCCCTCAAATACAGTTATCAACCCTCGCATGGGGGCAGCAAGGGTTCCTACAAATCGTCCCAGCAGTTGCTCTTTGGAAGGAAGCAAAGCCAGTTCTTTTATCTGGCCTGCGTCCAGCATCTGATTTTCCATATATCCGCCCAAGAGCTTTATGTCCTCTCTTCTTTTTGCAAACGTGTGCGTCGTCTTCACTCCAGCTAAAGGGTCCTTAAAAGAATACACCACGGCAATTTGTCCTTCCATATTTTTGAAGTTTGCATCAATCCCCTTTTCTTTGAAGGCACGGGAAAACAGGGTTTTCTTTGCAACCTCAAGCCTTGCCCCTACTTCCTTGAGTTGTTTTCTCAGCTGTGACAGATCCTTTACTCCAATTCCTTTGTAGTCCACAAACAGCAGGGACTTTTGCTTTTTGAGATTGTCTGCAATCTGCTGGAGAATATTCTGTTTTTGGGTCTTTGTTTTCATTGGTATACCCCCCTTCGCCCTTTGGGCTATGGTGGGTTTGTTATCCTGTGGGAGAACAAAAAATCTGCGATACCGCAGACAACCATTCCTAAATCTCGTTTAGGATATATTGATTTCCTGCGCGGGTCTTATTATTGCCCACGGTCTGCGGAATATGGGACAGGAACAGAGAAGTACGTGCTTGGGAGCTTCGTAGTAGCCCAGCTCACTTGCAGTGAGGAGGCACTTAACCGTTACTTCTCTGTCCCCGTCATTTGATCGTACAAAGCTCCCACGCTGCGGTCCGTGGCAACTATCATACTCCTCTTTTAGAGGTTGTCAAGAGTCAAAAAGAAGGGGCCCGCGATGAGGCGAGCCCTGTGGAGAACGTTCAGAGACGTTCTTTGGGAATCCGTCTGAGGTTGTAGGGTAACCCGAGGGATTCAGACGGGAATACTCGCCTCGCTGCCGCAAGAGCCAGTAGTATCATTCCCGTGAGATCAATGTAGTTCCACCTCACCCCGTACACCGCTACGTTTTGGAATTTATGGTGGATGGCGTGCAGGACTTCTCCTAGGCTGAGAATGGCAAGTGGCCCGAACACGAGGTCCCGACTCTGTCCCCCACGCGGAGTGGAATAGCGCTTGGATCCCCATGCGTGGGACACGCTGTTTACCATGAAGGTTGTGTGGTATACGAGCACCGTGCGCAATACCGACACAAGAAGGAATGCCTTGAACGCTTCGATGATTGCCTCAAGAAGAGAAGCTTCGGTGATGAGCGTTAAGACAAAGAAGATTGCCGGTCCTGACAAAAGGCTGAACCACATGGCAAACTTTTGGTAGCGGAGCTGTTCTATCAGAAACGGGTTACGATTCTTGGCATTGGCATATTTCTGCCACATCTCATCTGAGTACTGGTAAGGAAACCATATCCAGAAGATGTGCGCCCACCAGAATCCCTCTTTGGGGGTGTGGGGATCCCACCCCGCACGTTCGGTCATTGAATGGTGTATGAGATGGGTTATTATCCACCAAAGAGCATCCTTTTGAGAGGCCATGGCGCCCAAAAACAACACAGTACGTATGAACCAGGGGCCAGCCTCAAATGCCTCGTGGGTTCCCCATCGGTGATATCCGGCAGTGATACCAAACACCGTCCCAAAGTAGTACATGCCGAAAAGTATCCACATCCCAACATGGAACAGATGGAACCCCCCTATCATGAAGAGGGTGAGAAGTACAAGGAGCCCACTCACCAGGATATAGAATCCTGCTGAGTTTATGAAAGAGCGGATCCTTGTGGTCTCCCATATCGTGGTGAACAAGAGCAGTATGCTCCCTACCACAAAGGCTCCCGAGGAAATCATGATGGAAGATGTCATCCAAGGCTCAGGATTGTTGGTGAGGGTTACCCCCAACAACAGTCCCAAGGTGAGAAGTGCTCCTGCATGAAAGAGCGAATGCCCGATAATTGCGGAACGAGACACCCCCCTTTGAGGGTCTGCGAACGCTATCGCTTGCACCATGAGAGACCCTCCTTTGCCTTTCCTTGATTTATACTGAAATGAGCTGCGAAACTCTAAAACTATGTAACTAAACTATGTAACTATAATATCATAAAATATGAGAAAGCACTATTTGAGGTACTGTGCTTTGGCAGTATTGTGTTCCTCTAGGGTTCTTGAAAAAATGGTTTCACCCTCTGGAGTAGAAAGGTAGTACCAATAAGGACTTTCTGTAGGATAGATGGCTGCCTCAATGCTTTTAAGGCCTGGGTTTGCAATAGGTTTTTCCGGTAGCCCTCTTTGTTTATAGGTTATGGGCGAGGCATCTACCTGAAGAGCCATGCCAATATCAAGGCGCTTCCATAACACATCAGCTGCAATCTTTTTGTCTTCAAGTGTCTGCAATTCCTTTTCTAAAAGAGAGGCCATAATCACAATATCAGAAAGAGTTTTTCCTTGTTTTTGGATTTCTGCTCTCCACTCTGAAGAAATCTTTTCTTCAAAGGTCTGGAGCATAAGCTGAATGATTTCTTTGAGTTTTATATCTTTGGTTACAAGATAGGTATCGGGGAAGAGATATCCCTCAAAATCTGTGTATGCCAGCACCTCTTTTTCCTGGAATAATCCCTTTTCTGTGAAATACGCGGCGATATCTTTAATGCCCCAACCTTCAATGATGGTGATGTGTTCTTCAATAACATCTCCCATAGCCAGTTTCTTTGAGATCTCAAAAGGAGACATGGCAGAAGAAAAGCCATAGGTTCCAGCCTGCAGCTTTCCTGAGATGCCGGTGCTGAGAACAAAGAGGTAAAACAAGGGTGAGGAGGGCACAAGCCCCTCTTGCTCTAAATGTATTGCAATATCTCTGGTTCCCTCACCTCGTTTAACCAAGAATGAAATTTCCTGCTTAGAACCAGGGTCTTGGGGGAGAAAGATGCCAATCCACACTATCAACAGAGCAATGATAACAAGGGCAAAAAAGAACTTCTTCATTTTGCGTTTACCCTGCCCTTCTTTTTGATTTCCTCCAGCTTCTTTCTGATCTTCCATCGCTTAAGAGGGGGGACGCGATCAATAATGAGTTTTCCATGAAGGTGGTCTATTTCGTGCTGGAAGATGCGCGAGGCCAATCCAGCTGCCTTAATAATGACAGACTTCCCCTCTTTGGTGTTGCAAGAGAGGCGGACGCTTTGTGCTCTTTTAATGGGTAGAAAGAGCCCCGGAAGGCTGAGACATCCCTCCTCATCGGTTTCCTGCTTTTTGCTCTTTGAGCGAAGCTTTGGATTGAGAAAGGCCTGACTCTTTTTCTCGTCTTTTAGCACAATGATTTGCTTTGAAACACCAACCTGGGGCGCTGCCAGACCAATGCCTTGATTCTTTTCCATGGCAACCTCCATTTGAGAAATCAAAGACAAGAGATTTGGTGTTACCTTTTGAACCTCTTTTGCCTGCTTTTTGAGGATGGCTGCAGGATACTTTACGATTTTGAGCATAGTTTACACCGAGCTTGTCGAGGTGTGGATAAGTTTCTTCCTGGGATTCTTAGGCATTGGTATACTATCATAACAAGGTCGGGTGATTTTATCATAAACTACTCATTTTTAAAATGCTAGGACTTGTTGATTTATTCTCAACCACTCAAGTACAAATCATTGTAGCTTTAATAGCCATTGATGTTGTTTTGGGGGTCTTGGGAGCTGTGGTAGCAAAGGAATTCCGCTTTGGGAAATTAGGCGGATTCCTGAAGGGACCCGTATTGGGGTATGTCTTTGGATATGGGGTGCTGGAGCTGGTGGCAGAGGGTATTCCCTCTTTGGCCTTTCTACTCCCCGCAGCTTTTCTCTTGATTGTGCTTTCTCTTGTTGCTTCCCTGTTCCGCAACTTAAACAAACTGGGACTGCCCCTGCCAGGATCTGAGAAAGTGTAGAAGATGTTAGACGAAGATGTTAGACGTTGGACATCTAACACACATGAAAAGATGTAGAACTGAGTGGATACAAAAGAGCGCCCGGTAAAGGCGCTCTTTTGTTTGCAGCGGTTAGTACAGGATGCTCATACTGCTTAAATCTCGTTTAAGCAATAATGGCAGGGGCTCGTAGAGGATGTTAGAACTAGAATAAGAGAGCACAAGGAATATATTGGGATGCCAGAGTTACTATCATCATCCTAACGTTCTTTTGACTTTACTCGTGTTGTTTATACGGCCTTTCGTAATGCTCTCTTGGCAAAAGATCCGAAATACAGCTCATAGAGCCATCCAAGTGGAATGGATCCTGCTAAGAAAACAAAAATGGGTACCATCATTTGTTCATACAATAGTCTAAATTCTGCAAAACTCACCCATATCAGGAAAAGAACAATAACCCAAAAAAGAGTCCAAAGCGCGACGAACATGATCTTCTTTTGCAGAGCCGAATGTTCAAGTTGTAAGTACTTAGACCAAGGCATGAAGAGAATAACAAAGAAAATCGCTCCCGCTGGAAATATTAAACTCATACCCAAAACAGAAGGCAATATTTTTATGAATTCCCAAGTTTTGCGGAGATCTTCATTAAGAAATGTAAGAAGAAAAAAGCTCAACCCGATCGCCATGAAAAAAGTTGAAACAGGCGGGAAGTAAATATACATCAACAGTTTGTGATGAGTTATTTCTTTCCAGGAAACGAAGCGTTCTGGAAATTTCCGGTATACAATCCAACTCGTTGTGAAAAACAGTACTGTCAGCACGATCATCTGCAAAAGAACACCGCCATGTATTTCACCGCTCGCAATCTGCACTGCAGTATAAAGAGACACGAAGAATGCGATAAATGCAAGGGTAACATGCACAAAACCCGCATAAAATAAGGTGGCTAGACTTCGTACGATCGTAAAGAAAGAGAGTTTTGCTTTAGAGCTGTTATTCAAGATAGAAAAGCTATGTTTATATGTTAGAGATCTTAAGAGACTCCATCTTCATAACTCAACTCTACCAAAAAACCGCCCAATAAAATGAGGGTCACACCCTCTCTCCCTCAAACTTGTACCCTGCCTGCTGCCAGCCTGCGATTCCTTCTTTGTAATGCTTCACATTCGTGTATCCTGCCTCTTCCAAGGCATCTGCCGCCAGGACGCTCAACTGACAGGTAGCGGAGGCACAATAGATAATAATCTCTTTGTCTTTGGGAGCTGCTACCTTCTTCTCAAACTCCTGGAGGAAGTTCGTGCCATAAGGAACACTGACCGCTCCAGGAACATGCCGCATCTCATAGCCGCCCTCCATGAGCGTGTCCACGAGAACAAAATCTTCTTTGTTGTCAATCTTTTGCTTAAGCTCCTCTGAAGTGATAACTTGAGCCATAATTTGTGTTATTAACGAATATTTTCTCGCCTTTGTTTCTATACTACCAAAAAACCGCCTTCTTGGCGATTCTTTGAAATTAGCCAGCAGGGGCTCGTAGAGGATGTTAGAACTAGAATAAGGCTCAATGAGGGGTATATTTGTATTCCAAGTCTCTAAAAACAAAAAACCGCCGAGTTAGTGATTTTTTGATGCTAGCTTTATGCCACTACTCTATTTCCTCTTGAATGTTTTTTTCTTAGTAGTACCTTTCTTGGCTGTTTTCTTTTTTGGTGCAGACTTATTAGGAATTGATTCTGCTATCACTTCTTTAAGACCCGCTGTATCAACCTCTTTTTTTGAAGCTTTTTCAAGTTCCTTTGCTTTTACTATGTCTACTGTTTTTGCATTTTCTGTACCAACAGAGCTTAATACTCGTAGGATTTTATCGAGTTTAGTGTTTAAATTTTCAAACTGAGCTTTGTGGTTTTCTGTATTCTGACTTCCGCTGTTTTGATATGATGGCTTTTCTTCATATCGTGACTTAGAGTCTTTGTTGCCAGAATAACTTTTCCCACCATTTTGAGAATTTTCATTACGTCTACGTCTAAAACAATCACTGCAATAAACAGGTTTTTCGCCTGTTGGTCGAAATGGTACTTCGCAAGTTTTGCCACATTCGCTGCATTTGGCACTATGCATATCAGGCCGACCACCGCCTCTTCCGCCACCAAATCCCCTATTTCCACCTCGGTCATTGCCAAAACTTCGTTCGTTAGATTTCTTGTAGTTTTTGTCTCCGTGTGAATTTCTATCTTTATTAAAATTCGCCATAATTTTTTTGTTAGATTTTATTTTGTATAACACTGTATACAAAAACAATAACATATATCTGTGATACTGTCAATGTTAGCAGGGGCTCGTAGAGGATGTTAGAACTAGAATAAGGCTAAATGAGGAATATATTTATATCCCAAGTTTTTAAAAAAACAGCTGTAAGCTGTGTTTGAAAGGTTTTAGGAGAAGAGGGGTGATTTGAGCGGTTGCCCTTATCACCCCTCCTCCCTATTGACGCTTAGGCGGTGGCTTCGGCGTCTATCTCGGCAACTTCGGCGGCGAGCATTTGCTCAGCTCGTCTCTGCTGCTCTTCCACCCACCCTCTTAAGGAAAATCCCTTTGGGGGTTTGTATAGCGTGACGGAATATCCGCCAACACTGCGGTGATCTCGAACCTTAAACCCTACGTGTATACACACCGCATACGCTACAACATCGGGATCCCGGAAATGGGTGAGCGTTTCACCGACACTCTCTCCCTCCTCCTCCTCATTATCCAAGTAAGCCTCGTTGTGCACGATGCTCTTCGCCGAGTGGACCACGTCGAGGAAATCCCCTTGACTGTTCAAGAGAAAGATACTCTCGGCGTCCTCGATTCCCACCAAAGAGCCTGTTGCTCCTTCATAGAGAGGGATCTTATCAAGAAAGTTTGTGTCAACACGCTTGACGTAAACCTCCTCAACTTCGGCGTTGTCGTACCCCATCGCTACGACCAACCTTTCTTGGAAGAGTCGTTCAAGGAAGGGGAACTCTGCGAAAAAGGCTTGAACCTTGAACCTATTGTGGCGTGCCATCTCGGCACCTCCTTTTTATATTACTGCAAACTATGGCTTCCCGCCAAACCTGTGCAGCTCAGGCCAATGTCCTTTTGGACAATCAAACCTCAAGTATATTTAAGGCCTCATTGCCCAAAAGGACAGATATCAAAGAACTCTAATGATCAGAGTATAGCATACTTTTATAGCTTTGTCAAATGCAGGGGTGGGAGGAATCGAACCCCCGACGAAGGTTTTGGAGACCTCCGTGATACCACTTCACCACACCCCTCTATCCTTAGTTTTATTAAGGAAAACTTAGTTAAACTAAGGATTATTTCTTGGATTCTTTGTGCAGCGTGTGCTTTCTGCAATGTTTGCAAAACTTTTTGAATTCTAACTTCTGTTCACCCTCCTTACGGTCTCTCATCAAGGATTTGTGAGTAGCGTAGTTAATGTTTTTGCACTCTTGGCACAGTAACCTTGCGTATGCTTTTCTTTTTCCTGCCATAATTTGAACGTTTGTTACATTTCTCTTGAGCCGTTGGCCGGACTTGAACCGGCGACCTACTCCTTACCATGGAGTTGCTCTACCAACTGAGCTACAACGGCTTAAAGCAAACTGTTCTTGTGGGCCGGGAGGGATTCGAACCCCCGAAGGCGTAAAGCCGCGTGGTTTACAGCCACGTCCGATTGGCCGCTCCGGCACCGACCCCGATTTCTTAAATGAAATTAAGGAATCCTTAATTTCATTTAGGAGCTATCCAAACATAATATACGATAGCATAAAATGGGCTATTTGCCAATGGTGCGCCCATGCATTGCCCGCCACTCCTCTATCTTTTTGTGGTCCCCGGACATTAAAACCTTGGGAACGCGCCATTCTATGGCCTGGCCGCCTTTGGCGAGCCTCGCCCTGAATATTTCAGGGCGGGTATATTGTGGATATTCCAAGAACCCTTTCTTTCGTCCTTTGCCAAGACGTTCTTTTAAGAACTGGGGTTTTCCGATGACGCCTGGAATGAGGCGAGAGACTGCTTCAATAACAGCCATGGCAGGCACCTCCCCACCCATTAAAACGTAGTCTCCTATTGAGAGCTCAACGTCTGCTATCTTCTTTGCAATTCTTTCGTCCACCCCTTCATACCTGCCGCAAATGAAGATTAGCTGGCTTTGTTTGGAAAAGTCATGGGCCATTGCCTGGTCAAACTTTTTTCCTCGAGGGGTAAAGAGGATTATTTTAGATTTTCGCCTCGTCGGCGAACCGCCGCTGAGGCGGTTTTTCCTTTGCAATTCAGCCACCGCTCTATAAACAGGTTCTATCTTCATTACCATACCCAATCCCCCGCCAAAGGGTTTATCGTCTATGGTTCCGTGCCTGTCTGTGCTCCACTTTCTTAAGTTATGAGCCTGGATTTTCAGCAGTTTCTTTTTTGCTCCCCTCGCAAGCAAAGATTCCTTTTTAAAAGGCTCAAAGAGTTTGGGGAATATGGTTAAGATATCAAAGGTTATCATCTCAAAAGAAAACGATGCTACCTTGTTTGAGTGTAGCACCGTTTTCCTAGATTTCAACTTAGATGGATAGGTCTTCAAGAGACTCTTTTTTTTCTTCTCTTGGCTCTTGTGATTGCCTTCCGCCTTCTGGTTCCTCAATTTTGAGGTTTACCCTGGCGTGGGCCTTGAGTCCTGCAATCCTCACTAACGTGCGGATTGACCTGGCTGTGGAGCCCTGGCGGCCAATGATTTGACCCATGTCTTCAGGATGTACCTTGAGAATCATGAGTACGCCCATCTCATCCACCTTGCGTTCTACTTTTACGTCGTCTGGGTGGTCTACCAACCCTTTCACGATGTATTCCAATAGATCTTGGTATGTGAACTGCTCGTCTGCCATATGTGGATTTCAGTATATTCAGCAAAAAACGACCTTTCAGTATTCGTAAGCTTTAGTGTAGCCAAAACAATATCTTTGTCAAGAAAGCGCAGAAGGGCTCTCACAAAGAAGGGAGAGAAACTTCATCCTTTGCAAGAGCACCTCTGAGCTCCATGCTTGAATCCACAATCTGTGATTTTGAACTCAAGTATGGGGGGAAGAGTGCAGACCTATTGGCATGAGTAAGAGTGAAAACTCTCCTCGCCAGGCAACTGCAACCAGCAGCCTTCCCCATGTTTTTAGCCCCTACTGGTGGGCTTAGTATGCTTGCGCATACAAATCTCTCCTGCCCTGCCTCGGGGGTCTACCTTGGTGGCGTAGGTTTCCCCGCCTGGAGGTACCAAGCAGCCTCCAGGATCCTTGGGCTGGCCGAGATATTGGTAATCCCCGACCATGGTCGGAAGGATCTCCTCACCGCGGATATGATACGATTCAGCATGATGATCTCCCTTCGGTATTTTTCCCCACCCTTGAATCCACTACTTCGACAAGCTCAGTATTGAGCTCAAGTGTGGGGACGAGGAAGAGACGTATAGTCTTTCTCCTCGTCCTTTCCTATGACGGTAGCCCATCTTGTGTGATCGTGAACTGACCGCCGCCGGGCATGCCAATCATATCCCCCTTCCTCAATGGGAGACCGACTCCCAAAGCCGGGAAGGATATACCGTTGAGGGTAAGTCCATCCACAAGGGCAATGGCGTATGCGGTTTCTTCTTCGGCAACGATTCGCAGAATTCTTTCTGCGTCCTTGTATACGATCAGACCCCCATTGGGGTCTGATGCAATGAAGAACCCCGCCATAACTACCTCCTTCTTCCATTATGAGGTTGCCAGCTCGGGTTTTTGGAGCGGCGAGATGAACACTAAATAATACTAATGTTTATTTCGCCACTCTGGATTAGTTTCAAGTACTCCCGTTGAGACCACCAGTTTATACTGATGGGCTCAATTGGAGGGGCAAGCGAACTTGCCCCTGTGAAAAGCGTGGTAAGACGCTCTTTGTACTGCCTAGGTTGTGAGCACCGACTGAGGAATGTGATCTGTGTGCTGCCTTCCTACTGCAAACTTCGCGTCTTTGGCTAGCTTATGCGCATGCCAGAAGGTCTGCTTTGTGGTCTCGACTTCTTGATCAACCAGTCCCTTGAGGTTCTCCCACAGCTCGCTGGACAGTGGAGGTCGATGGTAACGCTGTTGCAGAGATTGCGTCGTGCATGCCTTATCGTACTGCTCAGCCAACCCAGCAAGAACTTCGTCCACTTTCTCTTGAGTCGCACCGCCCCCGAAGATCGCTTCAAAACTGTTGCTTTTTCTTGCTATCTCTTCTCGTCTTCTGTCCTGCCAGATATCAACCCAGTACGGGATGAGACCGAGGAAACGGTTGTAGAACGAGAAGACAAACAGTACTGCACTTATCGACGCTACAATCAAGAGCAAGAGCAGGAACCCTGGGGTATCACGTAGTACAAGTCCACTCCATGCTGCCGCACCAGTCACTAACGCTAGTGGCAACACAAATAGCAGGGCTCGAAAGATATCCATTACGACCTCTTTACGGTCGTAATCCTCTGCGGATTTCCGAAGCCAAGATTGGCTGCCTGGTCGAGAGAACATTGACTCCAAAAACCAGTCTATGAATGACATCTTTGCATTCTCTTTCTCTGACGTTCTTCGCCAGAATATTTACCCCTTTGCATCCCCGGCGTTCTTCGACGAGGCAGGGGCTTTGGACTCCATAGCTTACCCTATAGACTTGTCCTCAGCGACTTGGCAAAAGAATCTTCAGCCAAATCGCCAAGGACAAGCAGTATGAATGTACTGTCAACCACACTTCAACTCACTACTTCGACAAGCTCAGTACTGAGCTCAAGTGTGGGGACGAGGAGAGACATGTAGTCTTCCTCGTCCTTTCCTCACTATGGAGGGAAAGTATGCAGAACCTATTGGCATTGAGAGAGAGTGAAAACTCTCCTCGCCAGGCAACTGCAACCAGCAGCCTTCCCCATGTTTTTAGTCCCTGCTGGTGGACTTTGTACACTTCATATGTACCTCCCCCTACTCCCCCTATCGGCTTGGGATTAAGCCGTAATGAAACCCTGTTCGCGATGGCGCTTTGCCTCTTCGGAATCCTCGGGGGAATATCTGTACTTCAAGTGCAGCACCCCTGGCTTCCATTTATCCGGCATGATAGATATTCGCCCGATAAGAAACAGCTGGAGGATATCCTCAAAGACCTCATCGTATAGAATGAGACCCGCAGTATCTCTTCCTAGGCGTTGGAGTAGATTGACTTGGGCGGATTGTTCCTCAAGAGGGGCAAGTGTTGGTCGATTTCCCTCGTCCGCACAGCTGCGGAGTATGGTTAGAATAGACGCCCGGATTGCAAGTGACCGAGTCTCCTGAGACATAACAACCCCCTTTACTCATTTTCTAGAGCGGCGAGATGAACACTAACTCTGTCTTTCACTCCAATCTTTCATACTTCTGAGCGTTTCTGGCTAATGTTCATTTCGTCACTCCGGATGTGTTAGACCTCCGAGGTCTAACATCTTTGTTTCAAGGTGCTGTTCCCATTCTTCAACCTACTATCTTAAGATAATAAGCTCAAGTATGGGGGGAAGAGTGCAGACCTATTGGCATGAGTAAGAGTGAAAACTCTCCTCGCCAGGCAACTGCAACCAGCAGCCTTCCCCATGTTTTTAGCCCCTACTGGTGGGCTTAGTATGCTTGCGCATACAAATCTCTCCTGCCTACTCTAGATTTACTCCGGAGCGGCGAGATGAACACTAACTCTGTCTTTCACTCCAATCTTTCATATCTTTGAGCGTTTCTGGCTAATGTTCATTTCGCCACTTCGAATATTTCTCAAGGTGCTGGATGTTAGACACTTAATGTTTAACATCTAACTTAAACTCCGATTCCTTAAACCCACGGCCTCGAGCTTAGCCTATGGGTCTCGAGCTTAAGGAATCGGAGAGTCGCATTGTTCATACTGCGTCGCCCCGATTCTTCCATGCCTACCTGCAACCGTGCATGTAGGTTACGGCGTCTTCTCGCGAAAAGAAGACCAGACCGCCGACGATGAAGTACGTCATGCCACTCTCCTTTCTTCCCTCAAGCTTGGTGCTCAAGGGAGATTTTGTGTGCTTTCCTCCACACTTGAATCTCCAACTATTGTTTGAGGCTCAAGTGTGGGGGCAAATATGAGGATTAAACTCATTACTTGCCCTTCACGACAGGAGATTCCTGAGGACTACGTTGAGTGTTACGATTGCCCCCAGACTTAGGGCCAATCGCATATTCCAGACAAGGTTCTGGAGCTTTTCCCATTGACTCATCTGTCCCCAGTCTTTTCTCTCTTTTCTCATGTCGTTCTCCTTTCCGCTCCCTATTGGGATTATAGTGTACTTGCTCGTCTCAACGAACAGGCGGCCCTCCTTTGTGAAGAGAGCCGCCTGTTAATTCAGATTGTCTATTTCATAATGCCCGATATCTCTCCATCACGGGCAAGCCATATTTCACTTATGCCAATAGTATAGCATAGCCTCTAGGATTTGTCAACCCCCCCCTATTTAATCCTCATTGTTGCTTAAATCTCATTTAAGCAATCCTGCTTAAATGAGATTTAGGAGTTAAGGATTGTGAGTCTTTTCTTTGGATTCTTCTGAGGTAGGTTCTGAGACTTGTTTCTGCTCTTTTGCCGGCTCTGATTCAGACTTTGGAGTCTCGTTAGGCACCTCAGCTTCTTTGAGCTCTTCTCTTACCTTCTTAGCCTTGGCTTTTGTTGGAGCTGGGGCCGTGCTTTCTGCGGGAGCTGCAGTTACTGGAGCAGCTTCCCGCCCCGACGCATCGGGGCGAGGCTCGCCCCCACTGGGGGCGGCTGTTTCCGGTTGCCCGCCTTGACTCGTCTGCCCAGACTCAGCGAGGCTGGCATCGGGCGAGGCAGGCTTCTTTTTGGATTTTTTGTGCTTGGGACGTTTCTTTCCTTCAATAATGTTGTCTGTTACCAACATGTTGTATACGGTATCAGATGGCTGTGCTCCAACCGACATCCAGTATTTTGCCCTGTCCCCGTTCAAGGATCTCTCTTTGGTAAGAGGGTTGTAATAGCCAAGTTCTTCAACAAAGCGCCCTCTCGTAGAAGATTTCTTTTCTTCCGTTACCACTATTTTGAAGAAAGGTTGATTCTTTTTTCCTTTTCGTTGTAATCTTATTGTTAACATATGCAGTTTACTCAAACCCAAATCTTTTCCTGCTTCTCCAAAGCTACCCTGGCGGCTTCCTGTTCTGCCTCTTGTTTTGAGGTCCCCTCTCCTTCTGCTATAAGGTCTTTTCCTATGGTTACCCCAACACGAAAGTGCTTTTCATGGTCTGGGCCCCACTCTTGCAATACTTGGTAGTTTGGGGTAATGCCAGTCTTTTCTTGGGCTAACTCCTGGAATTGAGACTTTGCATCTTCAAAGAGTTTTTCCTCTAAGACCTGGGGGAGTTTGTTAAGCACGTATTGTTCAATAACTTTGTTGCATACTTTCAGCCCCTGGTCAAGATACAAGGCTCCAAGAAGGGCTTCTGTGGCGTTGGCTAAAATGTAGTCCCTGGCCTTTCCGGTCTCTCTTGCTTCTCCGTGGGACAAAAGCAGATAATCCCCAAGCTTAAGGTCTTTTGCCACGATAGCCAGCATCCTGGCGTTCACCAAGGCAGCTCTCCACGTGGTAAGCTCCCCTTCTGGCTTGTCTGGATAGTTCTTGTATAAAGACTCTGTGACCACAAGTTCTAATACCGCATCCCCCAGAAACTCCAAGCGTTCGTTATGCTGTAAATTGGTTTCTGGATTTTCGTTGAGGTACGAACGGTGCGTAAAGGCCTGCCGTAAAAGGTCTTCGTTTTTGAAATGAATACCAGTCGCTTGCTGGAATGTGGAAATGTCGTTCATTCTTTGTTTTGTTCTTCTAATTCTCGGAATACGGTTCCCAACACTCCATTCACGAATTTGCCAGATGACTCCCCCGAAAAGTTCTTTGCCAGTTCAATTGCCTCGTTAATGGCAACTTTGGGTGGGACCTCTTCTTTGTTGCCGTACAGCAGTTCAAAGAGCCCCAGGCGCAGAACGTTGCGGTCCACCATGGTGATCTGTTCTAGGGGCCATTCTGGGGCCGCCTTCTCAATGATTTTGTCAATTGCAGCCCTTCGCTCCAAGACTCCTCTAACCAGGGTGCGGATAAAGTCCTTGTTTACGTCTTTCAATCCTGGACCAAACTCTTCAATGTTCTTTTCTGTGAGCTTTGTTGTATCCACTTTCATGCCAGAAAAGTCCCACTCATACAAAGTCTGCATGGCAATGGATCTTGCAAGATGCCGAGACGCCATATGTGCTTTAGGAGCTGGACCGTGAGAGTCCTTCTGGAGAGAGTTCTCCCTGGGACTTTACTTGTTCTTTTTGGGAAGCCATTTCCTTTTCTTTTGCCTTTCGCTCTCTCTTAGTGAGCTTCGTCAAGACATCTATCATTTCTTTGCCCCGGTAGAACCCACAGTTTGCACACACGGTGTGCGGCAAAACCGCCTTGCTGCACTTTGGGCAGATTGCAGTTGAAGTCCCTTTCAAGTAGATGTGCATTCTACGCTGCCCTTGACGGGACTTAGAACGATGTTGTTTTGGCACTGCCATATGGCTGAGTCTAGCAGAGAATGTGCCTGTTTGCAAGCGCTTTAGCTAAACTAAACATTCCTTAGTCTAGCTAAGGAGCTAATCGGAGAAAAAGTTTTTCGATGTATTGGGCATGGCCCATATTTCTTGAGCATTGCCAGATGAAGTATACTGCCGTATCCCTTGTGTCGATCAAAGCCATATTGAGAATATGTTTTGTGATAGCGAAGCATGAGACGATCTCTGTATACTTTGGCAATGATAGAAGCAGCAGCGCAAAGTCTCACCTTTGTATCCCCCTTGATGATTGTTCGTTGCGGCAAAGCCATGGGAATTTTTGCAATGCCGTCTACCAGCAAGAAATGCGGACGTACTTTCTTTGAAAGGTTCTGTACTGCCCGCTTCATGGCAAGCAGTGTTGCCTGATGAATATTGATTCGGTCTATGGTTTTTTCAGATACCTTTCCTATCCCCCATAGAACGTTAGGATCCTCCAAAAACAAACGATACCATTTCTCCCGCTGTTTGAAAGAAAGTTGTTTTGAGTCTCGAAGCTTGCCAAAGTTGCCTAAACGAAATTTAAGATATCTTAAATTTCGTTTAGGAAAGAAAACAACGGCAGCTGCCACCACAGGACCCGCTAAAGGACCTCTTCCTACCTCGTCTATTCCAGCCACGATCACAGGGTTTCCCCCGACCCCCCTTCTTTTCAAAACCCTCGGTTTTGAATAATTTCCGACACGGGGGAAACCCAAAATCTGCGAGTGCAGATTTTCAATTCGCTTTGAACTTTGCATTAGAGTATTATACAATGAAATAACGTATCCATGGAAAAATTCACGCATCTCCACGTGCACTCGCATTTTTCTTTACTTGATGGTCTTCCCAAAATAGACCAGCTTTTAGATAGAGTAAAGGAGCTTAACATGGATTCTGTAGCCGTAACCGACCATGGCAACCTGTATGGCGCAGTGGAGTTCTATAAGAAAGCCAAGGCAAAAGGCATTAAACCCATTTTGGGGGCTGAAATCTATCTCGCATTTGAGAGTATGGACCAAAAACGCCCTCAGATCGATGATACCATCTACCACCTGGTGGTTCTGGTGAAAAACCAAGAAGGGTACGAAAACCTGGTGAAAATCCTAACCGCAGGCCACCTTCGGGGATTTTACTACAAGCCCCGGGTGGATGAGGCGTTCTTAAAAGAACATTCCAAAGGCCTTATTGCCTTGTCTGGCTGCCTCAGTGGAAAAATCCCTCGTTTTCTGCAAGCAAAAAAGAAAAAAGAGGCCGAGGAAACAGCTGTAAAGTACCAGGAAATCTTTGGGAAAGACAACTTCTATCTTGAGCTTCAGATACATGAAAACATCCCGGAGCAAAAGACCACAAACCAGGGGCTCTTGGAGCTCTCTTTGAAACTCAACATTCCTGTGGTAGCCACCGCAGATTCCCATTACCTGCGCCCTGAAGATGCAGAAGCCCAAGACATTTTAATGCTCATTAATACAGGGGCTCGGCCAGACGATCCAGAACGCCTGACGCTTACTGCAGACGACTTTTCTTTAAAAAGCCAGCAAGACATGGCAAAGCTTTTTTCTGACATCCCAGATGCAATAAAGAACACGCAAAAGATTGCTGAGCAGTGCAATCTTAAACTAGAGCTTGGAGTGAACAAGCTTCCGGTGTTTCCTTTGCCAGAGGGCGTATCAGACGATGACTACCTCAAGAAACTTTGTTTCACGCGCTTAAAAGAGAAACCGGAGCTTCAAGGAAAACAGGAAGTTATAGATCGTTTAAATTATGAGTTAACGGTAATTAAAGAGATGGGATTTTCTTCTTACTTTCTTATTGTCCAAGACTTCGTGAACTGGGCAAAGGACAAGCGCATTGTGGTGGGGCCCGGAAGAGGGTCAGTTGGCGGTTCCTTGGTTGCCTATGTTTTGAAAATCACGAACATTAATCCCCTGCAGTATGATCTTCTCTTTGAAAGATTCTTGAATCCAGGGCGAATTTCTCTTCCTGATATTGACCTGGATTTTGCAGATTACCGCAGAGACGAGGTTATTGCGTATGTAGCAGAAAAGTATGGGTCTGATAAGGTAGCCCAGATTATTACTTTTGGAACCATGGCAGCCAGAGCTGTAGTTCGAGACGTTGGCAGGGCATTGGGATATGAATATAGTTACTGCGATCGGATGGCAAAGATGATCCCCTTTAACCATTCCTTAAAACAAGCTCTCCAGCAAGTAAAGGAGTTTAAAGAATTGTATGAGACTGATGATAAGGCAAAGCGTTTAATTGATTTAGCACAGAAATTGGAAGGAGTGGCCAGGCATGCTTCTACCCATGCTTGCGGTGTGGTGATTGCAGCTCAATCTTTGAATTCTGTTGTACCCTTGCAACATCCCACGCAAAATGACCAGAACATTGTAACGCAATACGAGATGCACAGCATTGAAGACCTTGGACTCTTGAAAATGGACTTTTTGGGGCTAAAGAACCTCTCTGTTATTGAAGACGCCCTAAAGCGAATCTACGTTGTACAGGGAGAAAGCGTTGACATTGACCGCATTGCACAAGACGACCCTGTAGTGTACAAACTTTTCCAAGATGCCAACACCATTGGAATCTTCCAGGTAGAATCTGAGGGAATGCGCCGCTATCTTAAGGAATTAAAGCCCACCGAGTTTGAAGACATCATTGCAATGATTGCCCTATACCGCCCCGGACCCATGGAACTTATCCCAGAGTACATTGCAAGAAAACACGGAAAGAAAAAGATAACGTACCTCCATGAAAAGTTAAGACCCATCTTACAGTCTACACAGGGTATCTGTATTTACCAAGAGCAGTTAATGAGGATAGCCCAAGACTTGGCAGGATTCTCGCTGGCAGAGGCCGATGTTCTCAGAAAAGCCGTGGGAAAGAAAATCAGGAGCTTGCTGGAAGAGCAGCAAGAGAAGTTGTTCTCTGGCATGGTGAAAAATGGCATCGACGAGAAGATTGCCAATAAGATATGGGAGTGGGTACTGCCTTTCGCCAGATACGGCTTCAACAAGAGTCATTCTGCTGCCTATGCTACCATTGCCTACCAGACCGCCTGGCTCAAGACCCACTATCCTGTGGAGTTCATGGCAGCTCTCCTGACGGCCGAACGAAACGATGTGGAGCGCGTCGCCTTTTATATTGAAGAAGCAAAGAAGATGAGAATTGAAGTGCTTCCCCCAGATTTAAATGAGAGTTTCAGCAACTTTTCCGTAGTGCCAAAAAAGAATCAAATTCGCTTTGGCCTGCTGGCAATAAAGAATGTGGGAGAGGGCATTGTGCAGATAATCATTGATGAACGAAAGAAAAGCGGCCCCTACCTTGGCATGCAGGACTTTATCTCTCGTATAAGCTCTACCAACTTAAACAAGAAATCTCTGGAAAGCTTGATTAAGGCCGGGGTCTTTGATGCCTTTGCTGACCGAAACAAGCTGCTGTTTAACTTAGAGCGCCTTCTGCAGGCTGCCAGAGAGAACTTTAAGGCGCAAAACGGAGCTCAGAAATCCTTGTTTGCAGGAATTAGCCAGACTCCTTTACAGCTTCCCCTTCAGGACACGGAGAAAACAACCGAAAACCAAAAACTCCAATGGGAAAAGGAACTTTTGGGCCTGTACGTTTCCTCCCATCCTTTGCAGAGCGTCAAGAACCTTTTGGAAAAGAAAACCTTTTCTATTTCACGGATTATGGCTCAAGAGCCTCAAAGACGAATGCCCGGCGCTCCGGTATCTCGAATCCGCATTGGAGGCATCATCTCCTCTATTAAGCGCATCGTTACAAAAACCGGAAAACCCATGCTCTTTTTGGGCTTGGAAGACCTGACTTCAAAGATTGAGGTGGTGGTGTTTCCTTCAGTCATTGAAAAGTACACCACTGTACTTCAAAAGAACAAGATTGTTTTGGTCGCAGGCAGAGTCAATCAATATCAGGGTGTCCGAAAGTTTGTCGCAGAAGAGATTGAAGAAATGATTATTCTGTGATAGAACGGGATATGCCCAAGGCAACACAATCGCAGGATATTGAGAGCATACGACATTCTTTTGCACATCTTTTGGCAGCTAGCGTACAAAAACTCTACCCCAAAGTCCAGTTTGGCATTGGTCCAGCTATTGAGAATGGGTTCTACTATGACTTTGGAAACGTAAGGATTGCCGATAAGGAGCTCCCTCGCATTGAAGAAAACATGCGTACCATTGCAAAAAGGAATCTTTTGTTCAAAAAGAAGCTTTGGCCTGCAGGAAAAGCAACTGCCTACTACAAAAAGGAGAAACAGCCCCTTAAGCTTGCTCTCATCAAGGAACTCTCCAAAGGAAAAAAGACCACAAAAGTAGGTATGGTGTATATGGGGGATGAATTTCTGGATTTGTGCAGAGGAGGACACGCAAAAAGCACAAAGGACCTTCCCATGGAGGCCTTCAAACTCACGCGAGTGGCAGGAGCTTATTGGAAGGGAGATGAAAAGAATCCTATGCTTACGCGTGTCTACGGCGTTAGCTTCAAGACAACGAGAGAGTTGAACGCACATCTTGAACAGTTAGCTAAAGCACAAGAACGGGACCACAGAAAACTCGGACAGACCCTGGGACTCTTTACTTTTTCTGAGCTTGTAGGATCTGGTCTTCCCCTTTTTACTCCCAAGGGAACTATAATTCGCAAGATACTCACTGATTTTGTGGAGAATCTTGAGCGCCAGTATGGATATCAGCAAGTATGGATTCCCCATATCGCGAAACCCGACCTCTATCGTATTTCCGGGCATTTAGAGAAGTTCAAAGAAGACCTCTTTTATGTCAAAGGAAAAGATAGCGACTTTATATTAAAACCCATGAACTGTCCGCATCACACCCAGATATACAAGTCTCAGCTTCGGAGTTATCGAGATTTGCCGGTGCGCTATTTTGAAACCACTACCGTATACCGAGACGAACAGACAGGAGAGCTGGGCGGATTAACGAGGGTACGAGCATTCACGCAAGACGACGGCCACGCCTTCTTGAGGGAAGATCAGATTGCAAAAGAGATTGACGTGAATCTCCGCATTCAACAAGAACTGGTAAAAGCAGTACACATAAAGGATTACTGGATTCGTTTATCTCTGCGCGATGAAAAGAACAAAAAGGCGTATCTCGGAGATGATGCCACCTGGAAACGGGCGCAACGTGAAATGGAGCAGATACTCAAACAGCATAAAATCCCCTATACCAAAGCTCAAGGTGAGGCGGCCTTCTATGGTCCCAAGCTAGACTTCATGGCAAAAGATAGTCTGGGACGGGAATGGCAGTTTTCTACCATTCAGCTTGACTTTAATATGCCAAAGCGCTTTGGCTTGGAATATATCGCAGAAAACGGTACAAAGAAGACACCGGTCATGATTCATCGTACGTTTATGGGTTCTCTTGAACGTTTCATGGCAATGCTTATTGAACATTTTGCAGGAGCTTTCCCTTTATGGCTTGCCCCAGAACAAGTATGGATTGTCCCGGTGTCAGACAAGTTTATAGAGTATGCAAACAAAGTAAAAAAGCAACTGCAGTCCAAACTCCCTTCACTACGTGCTGTAGTGCGAGATACAAATGAGACCTTAGGAAAGAAGATACGCGAAGGAGAAATGCAGAAAATCCCTTACCTCCTTGTGGTAGGAGAAAAAGAAAAAGCGAAATCAGCCGTGAGTCCAAGAAAGCGGCAAAAAGGAGATCTGGGATTAATGAAGGTTGATGTTTTTGCAAAACTCCTTGAAAAAGAAATCCAGAAGCGAAGCTGAAATATGGAACTTACACCAAGTGTAAAAAAGTTAACCGCAGAATACCAACGTTGGTATAAAAGCATTCAGCCGCAGGAGGGCATTTCCACCATTGTGGTGGATGAAGTAGCAGCCAAGGTTGCTTCTTTTTATGAAAAGATACGTGGCGTGGTTGATTGGCGAGAAGAACATTTGCTGCGCAAGACCGCAATTGAGAGAATCTTGAAGCGCAGGATGCTTCTGGGAACAATGGAAGATTTTGCAGAACCCTTTTTGCAAGAACTTATCCGCGGTGGACATTTTCCCAATGAGCGCATTCCCACAGCAAAGATAGAAGAAATTCAAAAGATTGTTGAGAAATACTTCTATCTTTTGGAAAACACCCCACAGGAAGGGACTGAAAAAGTATTGGCAGAACTTAGAATGTGGCTGCTTTCTATTGCAGCAGCCGAAATTGAAGAAACCCTGGCTCCGCCTATTCGAGAGCGCGCTTTAATTGAGTTCATGGCGCAAGATATGAGAGAAAAGGTGCGGGTTCAAGAAGGTAACACCATTGGCGAGGAAGAAAAGAATCTTCAGATTGCCGTTGCCGTAGAGCGAGCCCTGTTTAAGCTGGATGAAACAACCATTACCTATCATCTTTTAGAACAGCGCTACCAAAACTGGAAAACCCTTTCTGGACCCAATCTTCAGCAATTAGCAGGTCAACTTCCTTTAGTAAAGAAAGAGCTTCATCTGATTCTGCAGAACCCCATGGCAGAACGCTTCTACCAGCTCATGGAAAAGTACGATTCCCCATATTTGATTATCGGGGATGTATTGACTGTACACCCCACCGAGTTTGAACAGTTTAGTTTAGACGCCACTGCCATGGAAGGCGCCGTGGAAGAGAGCTATAAAACTCGACTGCAAAGACTCAAGGGTAGAATGCGAAGAGCCGCCGTATACAGCACTATTTCGGTATTTCTTACAAAAGTTTTAGTTGCCTTTAGCATTGAGATTCCTTTTGACAAATATGTCACCGGCGACTTCAATCAAACGGTATTGTGGATAAGCGTTGTAGTTCCTCCCCTGCTTATGTTGCTGCTGGTTATGAGCACAAAAACGACAACAGAGGAGAACTTTCAACGTTTAGTGATGGGGGTTATGAAGATTACCTATGGGAAAAAGAACGGAGAAGTGCTGGAGATACCTATGGCGGCACGCAAGCGACCCATGCTTAGAAAATTCATCAGTACCATTTATCTTTTAAGTTTTTTGCTTTCCTTTGGCATTATTTCATGGGTATTGTGGCAGATGAACTTTAGCATTCTCTCCATCCTTATCTTTCTCCTCTTTCTCTCCCTGGTTGCCTTTGCTGGAACCAAAATCAGGCAGCGTGGCCGAGAACTCTTAATTGGCAAAGAAAAGCAGGGATTTCTCTATACCATTTTTGACTTATTTTCACTCCCCATCATTCATACGGGCGGATGGCTGTCTCGGCAGGTTGCTCGCTACAATATTCTTGTTGTCATCTTCAATTTCTTAATAGAGGTTCCCTTCCAGGTGTTTGTGGAATTCCTGGAACAATGGAGGACATTCCTGCGTGAGAAACGCGAAGAAGTCCATTGACGCTCGATACTATAATTTCAAACAACCGACCCGTCATCCGCCCCAGCCGTATGCAAAAGTTGATTGTAATTTTAGGGCCTACGGCTTCGGGGAAAACCGGACTTGCAATACGTCTTGCAAAGAAGTTTCAAGGCGAGATTGTTTCTGCAGATTCACGGCAGGTGTATAAAGGTTTGGATATTGGGACCGCAAAACCGACGAAAAGAGAGAGGAGGAGTATCTCCCACCATCTTTTGGATGTAGTTTCTCCCAAGAAACGCTATACCGTTGTTCGGTATCAAAAGACCGCGAGAAAAGCAATCCAAGATATTCAACGAATGGGCAAGCTTCCTCTTCTGGTTGGAGGCAGTCCCCTGTATATCTACGCTGTAGTAGATGGTTGGGTTATGCCTAAAGTAGCACCGAGCAGGAAGCTTAGAGTGCAATTGGAGAAATTAACCACAGTTCAGTTACTTAACAAACTCAAGAAGTTGGACCCGCGGCGGGTAAGAACCATAGAGCAAAAGAACCGGCGACGCCTTATCCGTGCCCTTGAGATTGTCCTATCTACTGGCAAGCCAATCCCTCAACTCAAAAAGGTTCCACTTCCCTACCCAGTTTTGTTTCTGGGAATCTCTAGGTCTTCCCACGAGTTAAAAAAGCGCATCAAAAAACGCTTTCTTAAGATATTAAAGCAAGGTTTCCTAAATGAAATTAAAGCACTACGCAAGCAAGGATTATCTTGGAAAAGAATTGAAGAGTTTGGGCTGGAATATCGTGAGGTTTCCCAATACCTTCAAGGTAAGATTTCAAAGAAGGAGATGATTGAAATAGTAGTAAAAGCTACCGTGGACTTTGCCCGCCGTCAGATGACTTGGTTTAAAAAAGATCCGCGCATCCACTGGATAACAAACGCGCGAGAGGCGGATCGTCTGATTAGTCGACTCCTTGATTAAATTAAAGATTCCTTAATTTAATCAAGAAGGGATTGGAGGATAGTGCGGGCGGTTTGTGGGTTTACAGTGCCTTTGGTTTCTGCCATGAGCTGACCAACCAAAAACTGTAGGGCATTTTCCTTTCCTTTTTTGAAATCTAAAACTGCCTTGGGATTTTTTTCTAACACTACTTTTGCAATCTTTTGGATACTTGCTTCATCAGAGACTTGGGCCAGCCCCTTTTCTTCAATAATCTGAGAGGGGTCCCCTCCTTTGGCGAACATCTCTTTTAACACCTGCTTTGCAATGGGGCTGGAGATCTCTCCCTTTTCAATCAGCAAAACAAGTTCAGCAAAGTTCTCTGGGGTAATGAGAAAATCCTCACCCTGGACAGAAGCTTTTTGCAAAAGCCCCATTAAATCAGTGAGGATATAGTTGGCAGAAAGCTTGGTAAGTTTTTGCAGCCTTTCTTGCGTCAAATTGGGACCAAGCTCTGAAACCACCTTTTCAAAGTATTCTCCAATGTCTTTTTGCTGCACAAAGACCTCGGTTTCCTTTGGTCCAAGTTTATACTCAGTACCCAACCGCTCTCTTCTTTGCCAGGGGAGTTCTGGAAGTTCACTCTTTAATTCGTCAAACTCTTCTTTCGTGAAACGAAAGGGAGGAATATCAGGTTCTGGGAAATAGCGATAGTGGTGCGTCTCCTCTTTTACTCTTTGAGAAAAGGTCTCCCCTTTTGCGTCGTTCCACCCCCGGGTTTCCAAGATAACCTTTTGTCCTGATTCTAAAACCTGCGACTGCCTCGCAATCTCAAAGGCAATGGCCCGTTCTACAGAGCGAAATGAGTTAAGATTTTTTACTTCTACCTTTGTTCCCAGCTGCTCCTGCTCCTCGGGCCTCACTGATATATTCGCCTCTACTCTCATTTGACCCTTTTCCATATTGGCATCTGAAGCCGCAAGGTAGCGCAAAAGCACTTGAAGTTCCTGGGCAAATGCTCTTGCCTCCTGCCCCGAAGTAATATCTGGCTCTGTTACCAGTTCCATTAAGGGGACGCCGGCTCTGTTAAAGTCCACCAAGGAATAGTCAGCTCTTGCAGGATGAAGAAGCTTTCCTGTGTCTTCTTCCAGATGGATTCTGGTTATGCGAATACGCTTTTCTGCAATATCCAGATATCCTCCTTTGCAAAAAGGCAGGTCATACTGACTTATCTGATATCCTTTTGGAAGATCCGGATAAAAATAGTTTTTGCGGTCAAACTTAGAAAACAAAACCAGATCGCAGCTTAAAGCAAGCCCAACTTTTTGCACTTTCTTAATGGCAGCTTTATTGGCAACAGGTAAAGTACCGGGATGCCCCATACAAATAGGGCAGATGTTAACGTTTGGATGCTGCTCTAAAGAGTCGTTTAAACAAGAACAAAACATTTTGCTCTTGGTTTTAAGCTCCGCATGGATTTCCAAACCAATGGTGGGGATATAGTTCATAGGAGTTCTTGTACCTTGTTCCATACTTCGTTGTGAATATCTCTTGGTGAGCGCAGAGCGCTGCCAGACATGCTGTTTATAATCTGAAAATCTCGAGGAAATACCTTTGTTGCGTGTTGATAGGCCCGATCTGCATGCTGCAAGTGACGAATGTCTTTTTCATGGACATCAAGTTTTTTACCGTGCTTTTTGGTAAGTCGTTGCGCAACACGAGGCGGCATTTTCAAGAGAAAAGAGATGATGGGTTTGGGAATCTGAAATAGTCCATACTCAAAATAATACAGCCAGCGAAAGAACTTTTCACGTTCCTTTATATCCCGGATTTTTCCACCCTGGTGCCCGATATTAGAAGCAAGGTAACGGTCTACCACCACAATATATCCACCCCGCAACCATTGTTTAATGTGAAGTCCTCCATCAAACCGGTCTGCAGCATAAAATACCGAGGCTTGATACGGCCCTACCTTACCGTAGTGCCCCAGAAGATAGTTTTCAATAAGGCCACCTGACTTTGTTTGGTACTGCGGAAAGTGAATGGAAGCAACCTTTTTTCCGATTCTCTTAAGATGCTTTATTAGGAGGTTGGTTTGAGTGGTCTTTCCAGCCCCGTCAATGCCTTCAAATACAATAAATTGTCCTTTCCTTCCCTTCATCTTCATACAATAGACCCAGTGTAACAGATATCTCTTTTCTTTGAAAGTTATTGACAGAAAAGAGAAATTGTGCTATATTCTTCTTACATTCTACGAGAAAAGGAGGGATCGCATGACGATGCTGTCTCAGCTCCAAGAGCGACTACCTCTTACTCGGTGGGGTGGTCGCACATTTGATATCGGCCTCGCGTATCTTGTCGAGCATTTCTCTGATCTCTTTGAGGAAGAGGATGACGCAATGCGGTTCTGCGGACAGAACGAAGATCTGCAGTCTGTCTTGCATGATCTGTTGTGCATCGCAAGCGCGCTGGACGTTGATATGGGAGTTGCGGTAAGAAAGAAGTACCGCAACCAATGCCCACGTTGTCACAGCAACCCTTGCGTCTGCTGGGATGATGAGGTAAAACCGCCGTACAAGCTCTATCCAGGGTTTCCTCCGAAAGAAAATCATCTCTGGCGGATTCAGGAAATGCTCGGGGAGGTATTCCCCCCGCATCATACCCTCGCAGAAGAGACTCAGCACTTCAGGGATGAAGTTCTTGAGCTTGACGAGGCGATCAACAAAAATAGCAAGGAGGGCATGGAAGAAGAGCTCGCCGATATATTCGCGTGGCTCGTACGAGTTGCAAACACGCTTGGCGTTTCACTCGATAAACAGGCCCCTGTGAGATAAAACTCCAGGGGCCTCGTGTTTTATACCTGAGTTTCTTTTTGTTCTGTGGTTACCCGCCCACCCTGCCACTGGCCGCGATAGAGATTTCCTTCACCTTTTACCTCAAAAAACATAATATGTACTACACGAGCCCCCATTTCAAGACGAAAATCCGTATCTCGGTAGTTATAGATGCCCATGTTAAGACCCCCTTGATATCCAGGGGGAACTTGCCCTCCAAAGATGTAGACACCAGAGCGAAACAGAGTGGAGCGAGGCGTCATAATGGCCAAGAGATTCTCCGGCATGTTTACATCCTCCACGGTTTTTAAAAGATAGTAAGTGTGGGGCTTGAGTTGTATCTCATTGGTTTTTCCCTCCTCGTATTTTTCAACGAGCTTCATCTTTGGAGTTTCCCGCTCTGTCTCGCCCAAAAAACCCTGTCCAGAAATCTCGTACAGCTCTCCTATTCTTAAATCAAAACCGGCGCCTTCCGGGTTTTCAAGCTCTCGCTGTGATAAATTGGTTACAAGATTTTTTTCTTTGACCAATTGATGTAATTCTTTAATCCCCAATACCATAGATATTCCTTTTTACTTAAATCTCATTTAGTTATCCGCACCTAAACAAGATTTAAGCAGAATTCGTTTAACGAAGTTTTAGCACGTTATATTCTAGTAAAATTGTCTGCTCGCCTAATTTTGATACGTTTTTAAGTTGAAGCTTTGTATCTAATTCTTTGTTAAACAGGGTAATGCCTTTTCCGAATAACACTGGCTCAATGCTCAAATAGAGTTTATCCACGAGGTTCTGTTCCATGAACATGGTGTAGATGGTAGCTCCTCCGCAGATGGCAATTTCTTTGTGTCCATCTTTTTTAAGACGAGAAAGCAACTCTTTTGGGTTATCCTGGGTTATTTCCCACTCTCCATATTCTTGCCAGTGAAGCAACTGATCTTTGTTGTCAGCATAAATAATATTGCGGCGACCTGGAAGGGGTCGTTTTGACGTTTTTGCCGTGTTCAATCCCATAATGGCGAGACCAGCTTGTTTGGTACGCTCAATAAAAAACTTCCTATCACCCTCGCTCCTCCAAGTTAAGGGCGAGTGGGTAGAATCTTTCCCAATAAAGCCATCTGCAGTAAGGGCTGCTATAATAAAAGTTGTCATTGTTGGTTGCTTAAACGAAATTTAGGATTTCTTAATTTCATTTAGGAGATATTGACCCGCATTATTTGTCTCTGCTATAGTATCATAATGCATCCGGAATACCAATATCTCAACTTGCTCAAAGAGGTCCTTGAGAAAGGCACAGAAAACGTAGACAGGGGTACTGGAGCCAAATCCTGGAGTGTGTTTGGCAGGCAAATCCGCTATGACCTTACAGAGGGATTTCCTCTTTTAACCACTAAGAAAGTGTACTGGAAAGGGGTTCTCCATGAGCTTTATTGGTTCTTGACTGGCCAAACCAACATTAAATACTTAGTAGACAACAATGTTCATATCTGGGATGATTATCCCTACAAGATTTACTCCCAAAAACAGGGTGTTCCAGAACTTTCCAAAGAAGAATTCATCGCCAAAATCGCACAGGACCAAGAATTTGCGAAAGAACATGGAGAACTTCCTCGAATATATGGGGAGATGTGGAGAAAATGGCCCACCAAACGAGGCGATACTATAGACCAACTTCAATGGATTGTAGATGAGCTTAAAGAAGACCCCTTTGCTCGGAATGCCATTGTTACCTCATGGAACCCCGAATACCTCTATACAATGGCGCAAGAAGAGGATGCTTCCCGTTTTCCTATTTGCCACAATATGTATCAAATATCCTTGAAAGGTGGGAAACTCTATCTTCAACTCTATCAGAGATCAGCTGATCTCTTTTTAGGAGTCCCATTTAATATTGCAAGCTATGCTTTGCTTACAAAAGTATTAGCCCAAATCCTGGGGGTGAAACCTGGTGAATTTATACATACTTTTGGAGATGCCCACATTTATGAGAATCATGTTGAACAGGTCAAAGAACAACTAAAAAGAGAACCAAGACCTTTCCCGCACGTTATATTGGATCCTAAAATAAAAGAGCTGGATGATTTCCATCCAGATCTTGTATCATTGGAAAACTACGATCCCTACCCTGCCATCAAGGGAGAACTCACGGTGGCAGGAGGACTGTATGAAAAGGAGGAGGTCAAAAAGTCGACCTAACTTTCGCTAAATTCTTTGTTTATCTTGCTTGCCTGGGGTTTTTGTTGGTGCGAGTATTTTCGCTTGCTGCTTTTGGCGTAGGATTCCTCAACAGGAGAGGTTAACGTTTCAAAGGTTAAGGCGCAAATTCTCATGCCCTCATACAAGATGACCGGACTTGGCCCAAGGTTTCCCAATTCCATGACAGCTTTTCCTGACCACCCTGGGTCAAAACGGGCTGCGGTGGAATGCACCACAATGCCAAGGCGTCCAAGGGAACTCCTGCCGTCCAAGCGCCCCATGATGTCGTCTGGGAGAGTAAACTCCTCTCTGGTTATTGCCAGGGCAAAGGCTCCCGGCTGCAACACAAAGGGATCCCCCTCTTTTACCGTGATTTCATCCATCAACTCTTCAAAATTGATTTCCCGCTTTAAGTCCAGATAAGGATAGGAGGTGGTCTTAAATACCTTCATGACGTTACCTAAATGAAGGTCCAAAGAACAAGGCCCCAGCTGCTCTTCATAGTTGGGGGCTGGGGACATAATGATTTTCCCTTCCTGGATGGACTTTTTAATGTCTCGGTCAGACAGTATCATAATGCGTACTATGAGATTATTTCTATGCCTAAGCTTTTTGCGGTTCCTTCAATAGTTTTTACGGCAGATTCAAGATTGTCTGTGTTGAGATCCGGCATTTTCTGTTTTGCAATCTCTTCCAGTTGCGTCTTACTTATCTTTGCAACTTTCAGTTTATTGGGTTGACCAGATCCTTTCTCAATACCTGCAGCACGTTTTAAAAGCTCTGAGGCTTGAGGTTGGTGGACTGTAAAGTCATAGCTCCGGTCTCCGTAAATTACAATATCTACTGGGATCTTGAATCCCTTCATTTCACGGGTAGCATCGTTAAACTTCTGGCAAAACTCCCCTATGTTCAGTCCATGAGGGGCCAGCGTCGGACCAACAGGAGGAGCGGGAGTCGCCTCCCCTGCCTTAATGTGTAACTTTATTTGCGCCTTTATTTTTTTTGCCATAAACCCAATAAATATAATTATAACTTCTGTATCTGAAGCGAATCCAGCTCTACGGGGGTATCGCGACCAAACATATTTACCAGCACTTTTATCTTTCCCCGCTCTTGGTCAATCTCTGAAACCTTACCGTCAAAATCCTTAAAAGGGCCATCAATAATCTTTACCGCATCTCCCTCTGCCACACTAATGTCGTACTGTGGGGATTCTTGACCCATGCGTTCTTTTAAGTAGTCAATCTCCTCTTTAGAAACGGGAATGGGGGTGGTTCCAGCTCCCACGAACCCGGTAACGTTGGGGGTATTTCTAACCACATACCACGAGTCATCGGTCACAATCATCTCTACCAGCACATATCCAGGATAGATTTTCTCTTCTACGGTTCGGCGCCTTCCTGACTTTATCTTAATCTTTTTTTCCTTTGGAACCAATATCTGAAATATCTTGTCCTCCATGCTAAGAGATTCAATCCTTTGCTTGAGAGAACGAGCTACGGCGTCTTCATATCCAGAGTACGTGTGAATAACATACCAATTTCGCTCTTGTATTGTTTGCTGTTTTGGCATTACAAAATGAACCTTTCTAGCAGATTACTAAACAAAAGGTCAAACGTATTTAAGAATATAGCCACAACAACCGAAAATATAATCACCAAAATAGTGTTTTGCAGGGTACGCTGTTTAGTGGGCCAGTTTACCTTTTTCGCCTCTCCATGAGATTCCTTGAGGAATGTTCCAAGTTTTGAAAGCGGATTTTGCATTGCTTTGGGTTTTAAACTATACCTATAACTATACTAAATGTCAAGATTCTTCACGGACTTTGCATAGGTCTGGATAAACTTCTTTCTTGGAGCAACCTCGTCTCCCATAAGCACGTCAAAGATCTTGTCTGCCTCCCTGGCGTTATCCACGGTGACCTGCAAGAGGACACGACGTTCAGGGTTCATGGTGGTTTCCCATAGCTGTTCGGGATTCATTTCACCCAACCCCTTGTATCGCTGTATATTCATTGCTGGGGCTCCCTTTTGTGCTTTAAGCTTGGAGACGATTTTATCCCGCTCTTGGTCAGAAAAGGCATACTGCACATTCTTTCCCTGTTGTATTCTATATAAAGGAGGTTGGGCAATGTATAAATATCCTCGCTCAATTATGGGACGAAAGTATCGGTAGAACAAAGTTAAGAGCAAAGCTCTAATGTGAGAACCATCTACGTCAGCATCGGTCATGATAATGATGCGTTGATAGCGAATCTTGTCAATGTCAAAATCCTCTGCAATGGCAGTTCCCAAGGCAATCACCAATGCGCGAATTTCTTTTGAAGTCAATATCTTGTCTAGCCTTGCGCGCTCTACATTCAAGATTTTGCCTCGCAGGGGCAATACTGCCTGAAATCTTCGGTTTCGTGCCTGCTTGGTAGAACCCCCGGCTGACTCCCCTTCTACAATGTAGAGTTCTGACTCTTCTGGATCTCTTGAAGCACAGTCAGCAAGCTTTCCTGGCAGTGCCAATCCTTCCAGTATTCCTTTTCTCAACACGATCTGGCGAGCTGCCTTAGCTGCCTTTCTGGCTTTGGAAGAAAGAATGCATTTTTCAATGATGGCTCGCCCATCTAGGGGGTTGCGTTCCAGATAATCGGTCAAGGCCTCTGCCGTAATGCTTTCCACCACGTTCTTTGCCTCGGGGTTTCCCAGTTTTGCCTTGGTCTGTCCCTCAAACTGAGGATCATGGATTTTCACTGAAATCACCGCAGTCATTCCCTCCCGCACATCCTCTCCGGTAAGAGATTCCTCTCCTTTTAGAAAATTGTTCTTCTTTGCATATTCGTTTAAGGTTCTTGTCAGGGCAGATCGAAAACCGGTGAGATGGGTTCCGCCTTCCGGGGTATAGATGTTATTGGCAAAACTTTCTTCCATAATCTCAAACTCTTCTGTGTATTGGAACGCAATCTCTACCAATATTCCTTCTTTCTCGCCCTTCACGTAAAAAACAGTGTCATGTTTTGGAGTTCTATCTTTGACAAGATACAGAACATAGGAAGCCACCCCCCCCTCAAAGTAAAAGGAATAAGACTCCTTTTCCTTCTCTCTTAAGTCTATAAGGGTGATCTTGGTAGCTGAGGTAAGGTAGGCCTGTTGCCGCAAATGATTAATAATGCGTTTTGTATCAAACTTAATTTCTTTGAAAACCTCACTATCTGGCTCAAAAAGAATCTTGGTTCCAGACCCTCTGCACTTGCCCACTTTCTTAACTTGACTCTTTGGTTTTCCTTTGGAATATTCCTGCTGGTAGTGGATGCCGTCCCTGCATACCTCGGCTTTCAAATAGGTAGAAAGGGCGTTCACCACAGAAACCCCTACTCCGTGTAAACCTCCTGAAACCTGATATGCTTTGCTCCCAAACTTTGCCCCTGCATGCAGAATGGTCATGACGGTTTCTAGGGTGGATTTCTTGGTTTGGGGGTGTTTTTCAACGGGGATGCCCCGTCCGTCATCAATAACTTGTACCCGGTTTTGGGGAAGCAAGGAAATCTCAATGTTTTTTGCATATCCTGCCATGGCTTCATCAATGCTGTTATCCAACACCTCCCACACCAAATGGTGCAGTCCATCAAGACCTGTGGAGCCAATGTACATTGCAGGACGTTTTCTGACGGGATCTAAACCCTCCAGAACCACGATGTCCTTTGCTTCGTATTCAGATTGTTTAGTTTGTTTTTTTGCCATACTTACTTTCGTACTTCCCATGCGGGATTCTTTTCCAGGGTTGAAATGATTTCTTGGTGCACGCTATCTGCCTCCTTTGCAGTAAGGGTTCGATGTTGAGATTGGTAGATTAAGTGGAAGGCAAGGCTTTTTTGTCCTTCAGGGATATGCTCGCCCTCATACATATCAAAAAGATCGATATCTTCAAGGAGCTCGGCTCCCGCAGTATGCATAATATTCATGACGTCAACTATCTTGGTTCTGCGGGGAACCAATATTGCAAGATCACGCAAGACCGCAGGAAAACGAGGAATTGCTTGATACTGACGTTCTTTCGCAAACAAGGGCAAGAGTTCTTCTATATTAAGGGAAAAAACAGCGCAGCTTCCCTTGAGCTTCAGGTTTGCTGTAATTTTAGGGGCGACAATACCAAGAAACCCAATCTTCTTTTGCCCAACCTTTATTTCAGCCCCCTTCTTTTCATGCCATAGCGAGGTTCGAGAGTGCAATGGGGTTGCGGCAAAGCTGTCATACCAAGAGCCTGCAATTCCAAGGCGGCTCAATACAAAATCTACCACACCTTTTGCTTCAGCGAATGCTACCTGGTCATTCATTTCTGATAGGGCAAGAACACCGGTTGCAAGATGCCATTCTACAATCTTTCCTTTTATGTTTTGGAATGCCTTTCCCAGCTCAAATACCCGAATGTCTTTGCCCACAAGACGTCTTGTGTTTTCTCCGGCTACCTTCAAGAGGTTTTCTATGAGGTTTTGGCGCAAGTATTTGTACTCCTCACTATAAGGGTTTTGAAGCCCAACCAGAGCTGCTCTATCTTTCGCAACATACTGAAATGTTTCAAGGTCTTTTTCCCCGATAAAAGAGTAGTTGTATGTTTCCGTAAACCCTGCCTCTACCAAGGCGTTCTGTACCCATTCTTTAAAGCGCACAACGGGATTTTCAACTGAAGGCAAGAGCGAGGTTACGGGAAAGACAGGGGCAATCTTTTCATACCCGTACATACGCGCCACCTCTTCTATTAGGTCTACCGGCAAAGTAATATCCTGGCGAAATGTGGGAACGGTGACTTCCCATTTGTTCCTTTGATTTTTCACCTTAAATCCCAGGCGCTTCAAAATCTGTGTGACAACAGTCTTTGGCAGTGAGACCCCAAGGTATTGCTTTAATAAAGTCGGGTCAAACAAGAGTTTCTTTGCTATCCTCTTTTCAGGGTATACGTCCACCATCTGCACAATCTTTACCTTCCCTAACTTGCTTAGAAGCTCTACAGCACGCTCTAAGGCCTCTACCGTGCCATTAGGATCCAGTTCGTGGATATAGATATCTGCTGCCGGTGTGGTGTACCCAAGCTGCTTTTTGGTCTTGTAGATGCGCTTTCCAGAAAAAGATGCTGCTTGGAGTACCACATTCCTGGTATTGCGCTTAATGCCGCTGTACTTTCCCCCTTTAATCCCAGCTAAATCAATTAAGCGATTTTTGTCCTCAATAACCAAGGTTCCCTTGGAAAGTGTAAAGGTAAGGTCATCTAAGGTCTCTATCTTCTCTCCCTCTTTGGCTTCTCGAACAATCATCTGGTGACCTCGCAGCGTGTCATAGTCAAAAGCATGGAGGGGCTGGCCAAGCTCTGCCATGACATAGTTGGTGACATCCACTATATTATTAATGGAGTTGATACCCAGTAATTCCAGGCGGTCCCTAAGCCATTGAGGGGATTTGCTGATACGAATCCCTTCAAAAACCAAAGCAGAATATCGATATACCGCGCGAGATTGAACCTTTATTTTAAGAGGAGCCAAACTCCCCCTTTCTTTTTTCAAGGGTTTTAAAGGAAGCTTTTTCATCTGGCGGCCTAAGAGAGCCGCAAGTTCACGCGCTAAACCGCGGTGCGAAACTGCATCTCCTCGGTGTGTAAATACAGCAACATCAAATATCCAGTCTCCTTTCTTTTGCTCCTTTCCTTCCACCTCAAAAATATGCATATTCAAAAGCTGCTCCAGTTTGTCTGGGGCAGGAAGTTGCCCTTGAATATGTTCTTTGAGCCAGTTTACAGAAAACAACATGCTAGAATTGCTGGAGGAATCTTAGATCTTTGGTATAAAAGAGGCGAATATCCTCCACCTTGTATTTCATCATTGCCAACCTATCTATCCCCATGCCAAAGGCAAAACCCTGCCAGTTTTTGGGGTTGTATCCTGCTGCCTTGAATACGTTGGGATGCACCATACCAGCCCCCATCATTTCCATGAATCCACCGTGGCCGCAAGAACTGCATCCCTTTCCTATACACACCACACAGGTCATATCTACTTCAAAAGAGGGCTCGGTAAAGGGAAAATAGCTGGGGCGGAGCCTGACCGTAATCTTTTTTCCAAAGAACTTTTGGTAAAATTCTTGGATCATGGCACGGAAATTGGCTACCGAAACATCTTTTCCCACCATAAGCCCTTCCAGTTGGTAAAAGTTAATCTGATGCCTTGCGTCTGTCGCCTCATAACGGAACACACGACCTGGTGCAATAATGCGCAAGGGTGGGTTATGCTGCTGCATATACCTAATCTGTACCGGGCTGGTATGGGTTCTCAAAAGAAAGTTTTCCTTGGTGTTTTTTGAGCGCTCCTTTTGTTTTAACCAGAAGGTATCCCACATTTCTCTTGCTGGGTGGTCAGGAGGCATATTCAAAGCATCAAAATTATACCATTCGCTTTCAACTTCTGGTCCTTCGGCCACCGCAAAACCCATAGAACGAAAGATCTCCTGCGCTTTTCTGTGCACTTGCGTTAAAGGATGCACATGGCCTTGCTCAATCTTTCTCCCTGGCATTGTAATGTCCAGCCACTCTCCTTGTTCAACAACAGAAGCTTCTTTCTTTTGTAATTCCTGTGTTTTGTTCTGAACCAACTTTTGAATCTTTTCTTTTAGCGCGTTAGCTGCTTTCCCCTGTTTTTTTCTTTGTGTTACCTTGAGCTTTGCAAGGGATTTTAACAACTGGGTGAGCTCGCCTTTTTTACCTAAATACACACGAAAAACCCCATCTAATGCTTTGAGGGTTTTAGCCTTGTTGATGTCTTTTTTTGCCGTTATTTCCAGGGCTTTGAGGCTATGTACCATGGCTTAATTTTACCTTAAAATCCCTTTAAAATCAAGAGGAAGTTATCCACAAAAATATGAGAACCGCATATCTCCTAAATGAGATTAAGGCATCCTTAATTTCATTTAGGAACCATTGAAATAAGAAAAGAAAGGCCGCTGAACAGATGTTCAGCGGCTTGCAATCCCAGGTTTTACCCAAGGAATTACTATGATATCTAGGCAACAAATTTCCACCCATGCCCCACCTCGGTATTCACCGGCATTCTCTGTAGGCAGAGGGGGCATAAAATTGCTTCCCAGTTCGGCAAGGGAATCTGGAGTACGGAATACAGCCATGGAACTCCCAGGGTCTGCGCAGTTTCCTTGCCTCGATTGCAGATAACGCCCACACCCACGACCGTACCGCCAAGCTCGCGCACTGCATCAATGACTGAGCGGACCGTAGTTCCGGTGGTGATGACATCTTCTACAACAAGCACCTGGTATCCCGCCACAAACTTGCCGTGTTCTCGCTTGAAGTAGAAGCGGTCATTCTCCCCTCGTTCAGCATATGGGGAGAATATCTCTGACTCCATGAGACGGCACAATTCCTGGGCGACAGCATGCACAAGCTTGATGCCGCCCTTTTCAGGAGCGACAACCGTCTGAATATCCGGGCCAGAGTGAGCAACGATGTCTTTGGCAACATCGTTGAGCAGACGAGGTCGTACGAGCACGGCATCCTTGTTGATGTATGTGTTGCTGTGAAGCCCCGAGGCAAACACGAAGTGTCCCGACAGGATGGCGCCCATCGACTCAAGCAGTTCTCTTGTAAGCATGCCTCTCCTTTCTAGGCCATGGCAGCGTGTGCCGCTTGAGTCTTATCGTGGAGCTCCTGGGTAACGATTCTTGCTGCGCCATAAAAATCTGAACCGTTGGAGGCAAAGATGACAGCGCTACTCGAGTTGATGATCAGGTTCTTCTTACCGGCAGCTACCACTTCCTGTACACTTCCTCCTTGGGTTCCAACGCCGGGAACGAGAATGGGTATATCGTCACCGACAAGTTGGCGTACCCGGACAAGCTCTTCTGGGTAAGTTGCTCCAACAACCAACCCACAGTTGCCCCGTTCATTCCAGTTGTTTGCCACCCTTCTTGCTACCACTTGGTAGAGGGGCATCTTCCCGATGTCGACTTCTACCATGAGGTCTTGGAACTCGCCTGCTCCTGGGTTCGACGTCCTGCAAAGGACAAAGATACCCTTTTCTTCCCGTTCCAGGAAAGGCATCACTGCTTCGGCGCCGAAGTACGGGTTGATGGTGATGGCATCGGCCTCAAGGTAGTCAAATAAGGATTGGACGTATCCCTTGTTCGTGCTGCCGATGTCGGTGCGCTTGCCGTCCACGATTACCGGGATGTCCGAGAACCGCTTGTGGATGTAGCGGATCGTTTCTCGGAGGGCACTGAATCCACCCGCGTGCGCCTCATAGAAGGCGACATTAGGCTTGAAACACACTACCAGGTCTGCCACCGCGTCTACGATATGGCAGTTGAACCAGTGCATCTGCTTTCCCTTTGACCGCCACCCGACGTTTTTTACGTCGGTTGCCACCGCAGGGAGGCGTGCATGGTCGCTGTCGAGACCCACACAGACCGCAAATCCAGCCTCCATGCGAGCTGCCAGAAGTTCTCCGAAATGTCGGGTTGTCATGATGTCTCTCCTCAGACAAGTATCAACCCTCGTATGAGATTTGAGGGTGCTACCCACCTTTTACCAGAAACACAAGTTTTGTCAAACCCGTAAAGAATCGCATATCTCCTAAATGAAATTAAAGCACCCTTAGTTTTTGCTAAGGAAAACAAAGCGAGATTAAGTTTTTAGGCGCGGGCGACCGGATTCGAACCGGCGATTTTCTCCGTGACAGGGAGACGAGGACTCCAGGCTCCTCTACGCCCGCCTTTGCCCGCCATGGCAGGATGCATTTTTCTTACTTGTGCCGGGGGTGAGACTCGAACTCACGACCTCCGCCTTATGAGTGCGGCGTTCTAACCAGCTGAACTACCCCGACATACTTGTTGCGGGGGCCGGAATTGCACCGGCGTCACAAGGTTATGGGCCTCGCATGGTACTACTCCACTACCCCGCCTTCGCAGGCCGTAGCCGCTTTTGCGGGCAAGCCCAGTTAAAGCTACAGCCGGTAAAGGCGAGTGGCGAAGGCCTGGCATAAGCCATCGTACGTTTTACAATACCAGAGAATCTAAACCAAATCAAGGTTATGTTGAATACAAACTTAGCAGGACTAAGTTTAGATGAGGTCAAGGTTAGTAAAGGTAGTTTGGTAGATTTCAAGAGTCCTCTGTGCTTCCTCTAAGGTCAATCGGTAATCTGGATCATGCACCACATTGTTTCGCGTTTGGTGCGCTTTCCATATATCATCTAAGTTGGGGATGATTGAGGTGGTCAAAGTCTTTAGGCGATCTCCCAGGGTTTCTCCTCGAAAGTTCATGCGAAGCAAAATATCGTTTAACATACCGTCTGCCTCAATAATAGCAAGCTTGTACTCTGCTTCATTTGCGGTTTCCAAGCGTCGTTGAATCTTTTGCCACTTCCCCACTACTCTGCGCAATCCATATGGCCGAAAAGTAAAAAACTCAGTAAGATCAAAGAGAAAAGCAAACTTCATCCACATGGTGCGCAAAAGCACAAACACAGAAAAGAGAAGCAAAAGAACTCCAAAAACTCCAAGAGCCCACCTCAAGGGTACAAGGATCTGTTGGAGCCCGGGATTATTCACGATAGAAAGTGTTTCAAACAATGCCTCCATGTTCTTTCAGTTTACAGGTTCTCAAGGGTTTTGCCCACAGAAAAGAGCAAGTTTTCTTGAAATGCTGGGGCTATGACCTGAAGCCCAACAGGAAGATTACCGACCTTTCCTGCCGGGAGAGAAATTCCAGGCAGCCCCACCAAATTCACGGGAACAGTATAAATATCAACTAAATACATTGCCAATGGGTTTTGAGTTCGTTCACCCAATTTGAAAGGCAGAACCGGAGATACTGGTCCCATAATCACATCTACCTTGGCAAATGCACTATCAAAATCCTGTTTTAACAGAGAGCGCACCTTTTGCGCTTTCACGTAATAGGCATCGTAGTATCCTTGAGAAAGGGCATAAGTACCCAGCATAATCCTGCGCTTCACTTCAGTTCCAAGACCGGTGCCTCGAGAGTCAAGATACTCTTGGAACAGATCAGGAGCTTCTTGGTGGAGTCCATAGCGAATGCCATCATACCGAGCCAGGTTTGCTGATGCCTCAGACATATTGATTACGTAATAGGCAGCCAAGGCATACTGAGTATGCGGGAGCTCAAGCTCTACTATCTTTGCACCAGCTTTCTCAAACTTTTGCACGGCAGCTCGTATGAGTTTTTCCACTTTAAGATCCAATCCCTCTGCAAAGTATTCTTTAGGGATCCCAATGCGAAGATCTTTAACGTTCATTTCTTTTCCGCCTCCTGGAATATCCACGCTTGTCGCATCATTCGGATCTTTCCCGCGGATAGCTTCAAACAAGATTTGTACATCTCTCGTGGTTCTTGCAAAAGGCCCAACTTGATCCAGCGAGGAAGCCAAGGCAATGATACCAGCTCTTGAAACTGCCCCATAGGTTGGTTTTAATCCAACAACCCCACAAAAGGAAGCTGGCAGCCGAATAGAGCCGCCGGTATCTGCTCCTAAAGAAAGCATGGCTTCTCCGCTCGCCACTGATGCTGCAGACCCTCCAGAACTGCCGCCCGGAACCCGTTCTAAATCAGCGGGGTTATGAGTTGCTCCAAAAGCAGAGTTTTCTGTGGAAGCCCCCATCCCAAACTCATCCATGTTGGTTTTCCCAATTATCACAGCTCCTGCTTCCTTTATCTTCTTCACTGCGGCAGCATCATATGGGGCAATATAGTTATCGAGCATACGGGACCCTGCAGTACACCTTATTCCTTGAACCAAGATTGCATCCTTTACCGAACAAGGAACGCCAGAAAGAGGCGGCAGTTCTTCTCCCCTTGCAATTTTTTCATCTGTTGCCTGAGCAGAAGCTCGCGCGAGCTCTGGAGTCAAGGTTAAAAAAGCATGCAGATTTGGTTCCTGTTTCTCTGTTTCCTTAAGCGCACTTTCGGCAAGCTCTATCGCAGAAAACTCTTTCTTTTGCAGACCCCGCTGAACAGAATCAATAGTCAATGTTTCAGGTTTCATGCATCACGTTTCAAGATTTCTTTTACCTTCAAGAACCCATCTTTCATGGCTGGCACCAACTGCATCATACGCAAGATAACATCGGGGTCTTCTCTTTGCGGAACATCTTCCCGGATAATGTTTTCATGATGAATAGAGTGGGTCATGGGTTCTACGTTTTCAGTATTCACTTCTTTTAAAATATCAAAATAATCTAGGATTTGTGATAAATCCTGTTGGTATGCTGCAACCTCTTCCTCTTTCAATTGGAGGCGGGCAAGTTTTGCAATATGCTTAACCTGTTCTTTGTCAATCATGTTAGTGGGGTGGTTCTAGTTCTTCGCTTTCTACCAATACCTCTTGCAGTTCATCCAGGTTTTCCAGCACCATGCCAGCACCCCTAACCACGGCGGTAAGAGGATCTTCTACGGTGGTTGTGGGAATCTTGGTTTCTTTTGCAATTAAGGTATCGAAACCGCGCAGCAAAGCTCCACCACCAGAAAGGTAGATGCCCTTTTCCATAATGTCAGCTAAGAGCTCAGGAGGAGTTTGCTCCACGGCAGCTTTAATCTCCCCTACAATCTGGCGCACGGAGCGCTCCATTGCTTTTCGAATCACTGTATCTGACACCATAATTTCCTCGGGAAGCCCAGACACTAAGTTACGCCCCCGAAGCGGCATCTCTCTTTTTTCTTTTAAGGGGTAAGCAGAGCCAATGCCTATTTTTAAACTTTCTGCGGTACGTTCGCCGATAAGGAGTTTGTATTCGTCCTGAGCAAATTGGATGATGTCTTCATTTAACTTGTCGCCTGCGGTCCGCAAAGAGTTTGCAAGTACAATGCCGCCAAGAGAAATAATGGCAACTTCAGCTGTTCCTCCCCCAATGTCTACGATAAAGTTGCCGCCGGCCTCTTGTACTGCAAGGCGAGATCCAATGGCAGCTGCCATGGGCTCTTCGATAAGATAGACTTCTCGGGCTCCGGCTTGCAAGGTAGCATCCCGCACCGCCTTTTTTTCCACCTCGGTCACACCAAAGGGAATGCCAATGATAACCCGGGGGCCAGGAGAAAACAGAAACTTTCTTTGTGCCACTTTGTTGATAAAGTACCTGAGCATTTGCTCTGTTACCTCAAAGTCGGAGATGACTCCCTTTACCAAAGGCCGCGTTGCCACAATGTGGGATGGGGTTCTCCCTACCATGTTCTTTGCCTCATTCCCAATCGCCAAAATCTGCCCGGTTTTTTGGTTTACTGCAACCACTGAAGGTTCTTGAATAACAATGCCTCTATCCCGTACATATACCAACGAGTTCGCCGTTCCAAGATCAATGGCAATGTCTTGACCCAAATGTGACAATATCTTCCGCAGCATCTTTTTCATGTATTTTTTGCAAGAAACTTTGCAATATCTTTTTGTTTTATCAACTCTGCTTTTTCTTCATTTCGTTTTTTTACCTCAACAGAATCTACCGCAACAGTCTTTTCTGAAACCACGACACGCCAGGGAATACCAAAGAGATCAGCATCTACTAATTTTTCGCCGGGTGATACATTTGCCCTATCATCATATAGGACTTTAATCCCGTCTCTTTGTAATGAGCTATATACTTTATCGCTTTCTTCTTCGCCCCCAGGCAAAGAAAGAAGATGCACCTTAAAGGGAGCTATGGACTCGGGCCAAATCATACCTCTCTCATCGTGAAAGAGTTCCACAACGCTGCCCATAACGCGTCCTGGTCCAATGCCATAGCTTCCCATAACCACGGGTATTTTTTTACCATTTTCATCTAAGTACTCAAGGCCCAAGATTTCAGCATACTTGGTGCCCAGAGCAAAGATGTTGCCCACCTCCACTGCACTCTCCTCTTTGAGCTCTTGATTGCCACACTGGGGGCAGGATGGTTGTTCTTTAATAATCTCCTTGTTTACTGCAACCTTGCAGTGCCCACATATATAAATGGTATCTTCACCCGCAGAGCACAATGTTTGAAACTCATGAGAATATTTTGAAAAGCTTCCGCCCGAAGCAAAAGTAAACAAGGTTTTTTCTCCAATGCCAATACGTTCAAATATCTTTTTATAGGCCTCAATTACCTTTCCATACAGCATTTCATGTTCTTTTAAGGTACGAGCAAAGGAATAAAGGTCTTTCATGATAAACTCTCGGGTTCTCATGAGACCGCTCTTTGCCCGTGTCTCGTTCCTAAACTTTGTTTGGAATTGATACACCAACAAGGGCAAATCTTTGTACGAGGAAACATGGTGGGAAAGAAGAGCGGTTAGGGCTTCCTCGTGTGTGTTTGCCAAACCAAGCTCTCCACCGTTTTTCAGCTTGGTCTTAAACCATACATCCACAATCTTATCATCCCATCTTCCCGATTTGCGCCAGACTTCAGGGCCTTGAAGCGAGGACAAAAAGACCTCTTGCCCCCCAATGGCATTCATCTCTTCCCGAATAATGGAAATAATGTTGTTCAATACCTTAAGTCCAAGAGGCAAGAACGAGTATACTCCTGCCGTTTCCTTATGCACAAAGCCTGAGCGTAAAAGGAGCTTGGCATTGGTACTTTCCTCGTCTTTTGGAAGACTCCTCTGGGTTTTACTGAAGAGTTCTGACTGCCGCATATTTTCCACTATACATATTTTTTTAAAAAAGAAAAGCCCCATAAGAGTTATACGTATATCTCCTTAACGAAATTAAGGAATCCTTAATTTCGTTTAAGAACCGCTCGCTTTAGGTGAGTTTGCTTAAATCTCGTTTAAGCAGTAATAGCTCTGCGAGACGCCGGCCCTCCTCTAAAGGGATGTTAAAACCTAGCTCTCATAAAACCAAATCTCCTTCAAAAACCTTCTCAGCCGGCCCTGTGATGTAAACATCTCCAGATTCAGACCAAGACACGAACAGCTTTCCTCCAGGTAGTTCTACGTTGACATCCCGGTGAATACCTTTATCGATTACAGCCGCTACAATAGAAGCACATGCTCCTGTCCCACATGCAAGCGTTGCGCCAGCTCCCCTTTCCCATACCTTCACCCGGATGGTATCGTCGTTGAGTATTTTCACAAACTCTACATTTGTTCTTTCTGGAAACATCTCTCTATTGTTCTCAATCTTTTCTCCTTCTTGCTTCCAATCAAAGTCAAAGTTGTCTACATAGAGAACTGCATGAGGATTACCCATAGAGAGGGTTGTAAACCTGCCTTGTTTTTTAATATTTAAGGGGCTTCCCATATTAACCTTGACTGAACCATCCGTTTGCGCAACACATTCTTTTATCCCAGATGAAGTCTCAATAGTCACAGGAGATTTCTTGAGCAACTTTGCAACGCAGCGAATTGCGTTCCCGCACATTTCAGCCTCACTCCCGTCTGGGTTGAAAATCTCCATTGTGTAATCTGCCACAATGCTCGGTAAGATACATACAAGGCCGTCTGCCCCAATGCCAAAGTGCCTATCACAAAGTTTGATAGCAAGTGCCTTTTTATTTGGGATATCGTTGACCCGGCAATCCAAAAGAATAAAGTCGTTCCCAAGACCGTGCCACTTCTCAAATCTCATATCTTCTTTTTACCAAAAAACCACCTGTTTGCGATTCTTTGTTTTAAGATAAACGCATATATCCTTAATGAAATTAAGGGTGCTTAAATTTCGTTTAAGAACTATTCAAATCTAAACCTAGAAAATACGGGTGATGTCTTTAACCGTTACCCAGATCATTAAGGTTATCAAGAGGGCAAAAACCACTGCTGAAACTCTTTTTTCCCAAAGTTCTGAAACAGGTTTTTTTCGGATAGCTTCTATCCCCAAGAATAGCAGCTTTCCCCCGTCTACCACGGGAATGGGAAGGGCGTTGAATATGGCAAGGTAAACAGCCAAAACTGCAAAAAAGGACAAAAAGTGTGCTATGCCCAAAGAAAGAGACTTGTTCAAAAAGTCAACAATGCCCACCGGACCCATAAACTCAACTCCCGCTGGTACTCCCTTGCCAGATACAAGGTTTACAAGCAATCCCCCGAGGTTGCGCACAATCTCATAGGTCAACACAGCGGTTCTCTCAATGGCACGAAAGGGAGCTTCGTACCAGGCATACTTCACAAATGCTGTTCTCACCAAGGCAACCCCCATGGCGCCCTCTCTGGCAGGCGGCTCTGTCCTTGGCACCAAAGCAACCTCTCTTGTTTCCTCTCCGCGCTGCAGGGTAAGAATAATTTCTTTCCCCTCGCTGCTGTCGGTAAAAGACTGAACTTCCTTTACCTTTGTGGGCTCTATTACAACACCAGAATCGCGCTCTTCCATCTTAAGAATACTATCTCCCAGCTCAATGCCAGCATTTTCTGCAGGAGAATCCTTTGCCACGCCCAAAATCTGCACCTTGGGATTTACCACTCCTTGAACCTCTTCGTCCCCAATCCCAGTTGGAATCCCGCTGGTCACGGCCAGCCCAGTAAAGATAAGGGCAGCTACCAGCCAAAAGGCAACAACGCCAGCTGCCACAATAACCATCCTTTGCCATATGGGTTTTGCAGTAAAGCTCCGGGGGCCGCCAGCGGCTTGCTCTTCCCCTTGGAGCCTTACAAAAGCGCCTATGGGAAGAAGATTCAAAGAATACAGGGTCTCCCCTATCTTTTTGCCAATCAATCGAGGAGGCAGCCCAATGCCAAACTCTTCCACTTTTACCCCGTACTTTTTGGCAAAGAGATAATGTCCCAGCTCATGAAGGATGATTAAGGCAAGAAAGCTCACCAGAACAATAATAAGGGTCATAAAAAAGCAATTACAAATCTATTTCAGATTTTTTCTTTTCGACCAGGTCATCAATCTTTTGCATGTATTCATCGATAAGCTTTTGCAGGTCTTCTTTACCCTTGAACTTGTCATCCTCGCGAATATCTCCTGCCCGTGCACCTTCCTGAATTTTTCCCCATGCCTCGTCTCTCCATTTTCTAAGAGTCTGTTTTGTCTGCTCTGTCTTTTCAGCCAAAAGACGAAGCAAGGTTTGACGATATTCCTGCGTTAATGCGGGCAAAGTGATACGCAGGGTTTTTCCCTCAACTACAGGAGAAATCCCAAGAGACCCTTTGAGAATGGCTTTTTCCATGGGGCCAAGATACAAAGGATCCCAGGGCTGAATTAAGATCTGGCGTCGTTCTGGAGAAGAGATCCCAGCTAACTGCTTTATGGGGAGAAGCACTCCTCCGACATCAACCATAATGTCCTCTACCAGGGCAGGGCTTGCCTGTCCTGTGCGAATCTTAGCCAGTTCTTGGCGAAAGAATTCAACCGCTTTCTCTAATTCCGGTTTTGTTTTTTCAAGAATTTGTTTAACCATTTTCGCAAAAAGGGGCCAAGTTACAATTCAAGAAGAATACGCTCTGCAGCAAAGCGTCTATTCACCTGGGTTTGTCGCAAAGCAGAAAGGACATCTTGAAAAACGCGGAGAATCCGCAATGATTCGGCTTTTCCATCACGAAGCTGATGCAAAAGCTCAAGTCGCGTCTCCCGTTGCAAATCAAGCAGAGTTTCATATAATGCCTTGGGATCCTGGCTTTCTCTTTGTGCAAAGGCAAAGCGCTCTTGAAGGGAACTCTTTTGAAGTTTGAAAAGCAGGTTTGTCTTTTGTGCATGTGGCTCTTCAAATCGGTATAGACGCAACTCCTGGGTGCGGGAGCGAATCGTATCTAAAAGCAAAGAAGAATGCTGAGCTTCCAAGAACAGCAGGGTGCTTCCTTTTGGTTCCTCCAAGAGTTTCAAGAACGCAGACTGGGCTTCTTGATTCATACGGTCAGCCGATCTGATTATCCCTATCTTGTAGGGCGAGGCCCATGCACTTAAACTAAGCTGTTCTTTGAGTTTTCGTATCTGTCCTATGACAATCTCATCTTTTTCCGGACTCAAAATTGCCACATCAGCATGCGTTTTGGCTTTTTGAGGGCCGAGTAAAAAGGCTACAAACCCCTGAATCACCTGTTCTTTCCCTGCAGTATCATTACCAGAAAGCAGGTAGGCGTGAGCCAGTTTCCCTTGCGCCTGAGCTGTTTTTAAATATGTGAGGTGGTCAAGGGGTCTACTCATCTTTTTGTCATAATGCTTCTCTTGTATACTTCCAAGTTATCCAGCACGACTCCAGTCCCCTTGGCAACGCAGGTTAAGGCATCCTCTGCAATAAAGCACGGAACTCCCGTAGTCTGAGATACTAGTTGGTCAATATTTTTGAGCAATGCTCCGCCCCCAGAAATAATCATTCCCTTGTCCATGATGTCAGCTGAAAGTTCGGGTGGAGTTTCCCGCAGGAGTGATTTAATAATCATGATGATTTCCTGCAGGGGTTCCTGTACAGCCTGGGAGATTTCGGTAGATGTCAGTTTGATGTTCTTGGGTAATCCTTGAGCTAAGTCGCGGCCTCGCACTTCAATGGTGAGCTCGGGTTTTAGGGCAAGCGCGCATCCAATCTTGATCTTTATCTCTTCTGCCATATTCTCTCCAATGGCAAGATTGTACTTGCGTTTTATATAGTCTGAAATGGCTTGGTCAATTTTGTCTCCTGCCACCCTGACAGATGAGACAGCAACAATGCCACCAAGGGAAATTACCGCAACCTCGGTGGTTCCCCCTCCAATATCTACAATCATGTGCCCTGAAGTGGAGTTAATGGGGATCTCGGCCCCAATGGCGGCCAAGATGGGCTCTTTTGCAATATACGTTGCCCTTGCCCCGGCTGCGGTGGTTGCCTCAACCACGGCCCGCCGTTCCGTAGACGTAATGCCAGCTGGTACTGACACTAAAACCTCTGGCTTGAAAAACTGATATCTTGGCATAACTTTTTTCAAGAAATAGCGAATCATGGCCAGCGTAACCCGGTAGTCTGCAATGACCCCATCTTTCATGGGGCGATACACTCGAATGGTATCGGGGGTTCTTCCGGTCATTTCTCTTGCGGCTTCCCCTACTGCCAAGATGCTGTTGTCTGCCAAGGAAACCGCAACCACCGAGGGTTCGTTTAACACAATGCCTTTTTGAGGCACAAACACCAGGGAGTTTTTGGTTCCAAGGTCAATGCCAATTTTCGAAACAAATAAACTCATATCGTTATGCGTTTAATATCCGCTCCCAGTTTTTGCAGGCGCTCTTCTATTCTCTCATATCCCCGGTCCACCTGGTAGATATTATCAATCGTGCTTTTTCCTTCTGCCATTAGGGCTGCCATGATAAGGGCAGCTCCCCCTCTTAAGTCAAACGTGCCAAGATCGGTGCCGCGAAGCTTCGTAGGACCGTTGATGATTGCCCGATGAGGGTCGGTAAAGTAAATTTCAGCTCCCATTTTGTTGAGCTCTTCAAGGTACTTTAACCTCCCTTCATACAAAGGATCGTGCAAAAGCGTGGAGCCTTTACTTTGTGTAGCAAGCACTCCCAGTACCGACTGAAGGTCAGATGGAATGCCGGGGTAAATCAAGCTCTGAATCTTATCTATTTTGAGCTTTCTAGCTGGCAAGACCTGGACAGTGCCAATGCCTCCTCGCTGCTCTTGAATCTTAAGATTTGCACCAAAGTCATGGAGCTTTTTAAAAAAGAATTCCAGAAACCGTATGGAGACATTTTTCACCAGCACTTTCCCTTGTGTTCCAATAGCCATGACAATGAAGGTGGCAGCTTCAATTGGGTCTGGAATAATGGTATGGGAAAACCTTTTTAATCCTTTCTTTCCTTGAATGGTTATCTCATGCAACCCAGAAACCCTAATCCACACCCCCATTTTTCGCAACACTCGCATTAACTCTTGCACCTGGTAATCCATGTCTGCAATCTTTATAACAATACGCTCTGGTCTCAGCGCACAAAAGAGCAAGAGGTTTTCTGTGCCCGTAACCGAGAACTCATTAAGCACAACCACCTTGTTTTTTGCCTTCCCAGAGAATCTCAGCTCAAATCCTTTGAGCCGCGGCTTCACAAAAGTGCCCAACTGAGAAAAGGCATCCAAATGGGTGTCTATGGGCCGTGCTCCAATAATGTCTCCTCCAGGCTTGGGAAGATATATTTTCCCAAATCGCGTAAGCAATGGCCCGTACAAAAGCACAGACCCCCGGAACTTTAAGATAGCTTTTTTGTCAATGGTGGCAGGATTCAAGTTTTTTGTGTTTATCCTCACCGATCTTTTTTCCACCCATTCTACCTTTGCCTTCATGCTTTCTAAAATCTCGATCATGCGAAACACATCCTCAATTAAGGGAAGATTTTTAATCGTGCAGTCTTCTTTGGTTAAAATGGTAGCAGCTAAAATCGGAAAGGCGGCATTCTTTGCCCCTTTAACGTCAATCTCTCCCTTAAGATGCTTCCCTCCATGAATAACGAATTTCTCCATAGTTGGTCTTTCCTATTCTAGCTGAAATGAGGTCTTTTGGCAATGGAGTAAAAACGCGCATATCTCCTAAATGAAATTAAGGATTCCTTAATTTCATTTAGGCACTATTAGTTTATGTGGTTGCTTTGCATATCTCCTAAACGAGATTTAGGTACTCCTAAATCTCGTTTAGGAGTACTTCACTTTTAAAAGAAAAGCGCCGATCTCACAAAGAGAAGAAAGGCGCCTGCGATGCCGGATTCCTAAGTCTTTCTGGCAAAGCTTAACAAGGTGCACTTTTTGGCATATAGTAGAGCATTATGACCAAACGCCAACGTACACTGTTGTTTCTTTTGCTTCTTGGTCTTTTTTTGATACTCGCTCCCTCGCTTACTCTGTACTCTCAAGGATATCGAATTGATATACAGCAAAAAAGAATAACTCAAACAGGCGCTTTCTACTTTAAGATCGCCCCCGCGAGAGCTGATATCATTGTTGACGGAACCCATATTAAAAGAACTGATTTCCTTTTTGGTTCCGCGCTAACCAAGAATTTTTTCCCCGGCAGCTACTTTCTTGAAATTACAAAAGAAGGATATCATTCCTGGCAAAAAATCCTTGACATAAAAGAACAGCAGGTTACTGAAGCAAAGAATATTCTCTTGTTTAAAAAGAACCCTGCGTTTCAAAAACTCGCAGATAAGGTTGAGCGCTTCTGGGTTTCGCCAAACAAACAGTATGCACTGCTTTTGCAGCGTGAGCCCAAAACATCCTGGCAACTTAACCTTCTCAACCTAGAAACCGGGGGGAAAGAATCCTTAATGGTCGGGGCCAGCTCAAAAGATGAAATCGTTGACATCCAATGGGCAAAGGACTCCCGCCGCTTCTTGCTTCATAGCACTCGTGGAGAACAGCTAGTTTCTGAGATCCACAATGTCTCAGCTAACCAACCGTGCTTTAAGGCCCCCTGCAGCTTGGAGTACCTTAACCAGGGCATAGGAAATATACAATTTTCCCCCGCAACACTAAATCAAGTACTCTTTACCAGATTCCTTAATACAACAAAGGCACTGTTTATGGCTCAATACAGAGAGCAGAAATCGGCTGTCCCCATCGCAAATAATGTGGTGGCCTTTACCAGCCATAGCACTTATGTTTTTTGGCTGGATAACGATGGTACACTGTGGCAAAAAAACCTTGATGCAGACAGCGAGGCACAGGTTTTTCAAGAATCAGTATTTACGCCAAAACGTGAAACTACCTACGAACTATTGATTGCCGGAGACGCCATACTCATAAAAGAAGACACAGCGCTGTTTCTCCATGAAAGAAGCGTCTCAGAGCGGCGTGAGGTTCTTTCCCCCGTTCTTGAAATAGCTGTGGGTCCGGGAGGTGCCAAGGTCGCACTCCGCAACCAGTCAGAACTTTGGGTTCTCTTTTTAAAAGAGGAAACCGAACAGCCCCAGCACCAGGCCGGTGAGCTGGTGCTCCTCACAAGATTCTCAGAGCCCCCACAGCAGCTTTCCTGGATTGACTCCTCCTATCTTCTCTTCAGTTTAGGAGAAACCATACGAGGAGCCGAAATCGATACTCGGGACCGACTCAATGTTGTGGACCTTATCACATTTTCTGACCATGAATTCTTTTGGAATAACGAAAAAGGCATCCTCTACATTTTAAGCGAAGATACCTTCTTTGTTTCTGAAAAAGTGGTGCGATAGATTACCTCTTTCTCCACTGACGAGCTCTACGGGCTCTTTTCAAACCAAACTTTTTTCGCTCTCGCATTCTAGGATCCCTCGTTAAAAACTTAAGGGCTTTCATAGAATCTCGCATTCCCTCGTCCCACTCTACTAAAGCGCGAGCTAAAGCATGGCGTACTGCCTCAGCTTGTGCTCGTATTCCACCGCCTCGCACAAGAATGCTTACTTCAAACGCCTTTCCCGCAGCCCCGCGATCTAAGGATTCTTTTGCAATTATGCGGTACTCCGCATCCTGAAAATAGTCCTCAAAGGGCTTTTGATTTACAATAAAGCTGGTCTTCGTTGCATTTTTAATCCTTATCCGTGCCACGGCAGTCTTTCTTCTCCCTGTTGCTTGCCAGTATCGTCCTTCATCTTTTTTTGAGGACTGTTTGCGCCTCTTTGGCGCACTCCGCCTCACCGGGCGGGTGGACCGATGAGGTGCTACCGCCGATGAAGCGGGTTTTTTGGTTGTTTTTATTGTCTTTGTTGCCATAATTTGAGCTATTTGCGAAAATTATATGGTTCTGAGAGAAGCGAATGGTTCATATTTACTATAGCTCAATTTTCAATCTTTTTATCTGACGCGCTCTCAGCTTGTTTGTCGGTAACATACCCCATACTGCCTTGCGCAGTACTTCCTGAGGCTGCTTTTCAAACAACTCTTTTAACGTTTTTACCTTCAAATTCCCCAAATACCCCGAGTGTCGAAAATACCGCTTTTGCTGAGGTTTGTTTCCGGTGAAACGAATCCGCTTGAAATTCTGGACCGTCACAAAATCACCCGCATCCTTGTATGGGGCAAAGTCGCTTTTTTGCTTTCCGCGAAGAAGGTTTGCAATCTCTACTGCCAGTCGTCCCAACGGGCGCCCTTGAGCATTAATGGTGTAGGTTTTGCGTTCCATGACTATACAAATTCAATAATTGCACGCTTTGCGCTGTCTGATTTGCGGGGCACAAGTTTTACAATGCGGGTGTACCCGCCCTTTCTTTGCTGGTATCGGGGAGCAATCACATCAACAAGCTTTTTCGCAGATTCACCGTCCACGAGTGCAACTAACTGCCTTCTTTGAGCCAACCCACCCTTCTTTGCCTTGGTAACAAGCTTTTCTGCCATAGGAGAAATCGCTTTTGCCTTTGCCTGGGTCGTTTCAATCTTCTCATTTAATATTAAAGCACGCAAAAGGCTTTTTTGCAGAGCTTTTCTTGGTCCTGCCTTGCGAGACAACGTACGTTTGTGAATTTTTTTCTTCATACTACTTTTTCTTTCCCGCGGCAGCTTTCCCGGCTTTTTTGCGAGGTACCGCTGAGGCGACTTTCGTTGTAGCGGGCTTCTTTATAGCCCTTTTCTTCTTCGGCTTTACTGTGCTTGATGCCACTGACATTACCTCCTCTTCTTTCAACCCCTCTCCTGTAATCTCAAACTGTCTCGCTAAAATAGCGGAAGCCTCTTTGAGGGCAGTTTCTGGATTCAATGTTCCGTCAGTTTCAACCTCTAGGATAAGGCGATCAAAGTCGGTTCGATCTCCAACACGCATCTGCTCTACTCGATAGCTTACCTTTCTTACCGGAGTGTAAATGGCATCCAAAGAAATGGTTCCTATTTCTTCCTTTTCCCTGCGGCGGCTTTCCGCTGTCTCATACCCCACACCTTTCCCAATCCGAACCTCAATCTCCAGTTCAGCTCCACTCGCGGTCAAGTGGGCTATTACCAGATCTTTGTTCATAATTTCAACCTGACTTGGGGTCTTAAAATCACCAGCTTTTACTTCTCGTGCTCCCTTTACTTTCAGTGTTGCAGAAAACGGACCATCTCCAAATACTCGAAAACGAATCTGTTTTAGGCTCAGCAAAACACCCAAGACATCTTCCTTAAGACCAGGGAGCGTTGTAAACTCATGAGAAGCTCCCTTTATCTTAGCATTCGTAACCGCAGCACCTTCTAAGGAAGAGAGAAGAACTCGCCGTAAGCTGTTGCCTATGGTAGCCCCGTATCCAGGATACAGGGCCTCAATCTCAAAGACGCCTTTATTCCCCTTGTTCGACACAATCTTCGTTGATTTGGAAAGTGGAATCATACTTATCTTGAGTAAAACTCAAATATTAATGGAATCTCGACCGAGGGTGCAACTTCAGCAAGCGAGGGAAGTTGTTGAATGATAATCTCTGGTTTTTCTTTGTCTAGCAGTATCCAAGAAGGAGCTTCATACTTTTTTAATCCCAGCAGCGCATTTTTGAACAGGGTTCGCTGCAGCGAGGAAGGACGAACAGAAATACTGTCGCCCTTTTTTACCGCAAAGGAAGGGACATCCACCTTTCTGCCGTTCACCAAGAAATGACCATGGGAAACCATCTGGCGAGCCTGCTTTCTGGTAGAAGCTAGTCCGGAGCGAAACACCACATTGTCGAGTCGGCGCTCTAGCTTTTGCAAAAACAACTCTGGAGAATCGCCATGGGCTTTCATGCCCAACACCTCTTTCACATAGCGCTTGAATTGCTTTTCTCTGAGGTTATACTGACCTTTCAAATCCTGCTTTTCCTGTAGTTGTCTTCCGTATTCAGACAGCGGCTTTGGCCGTCGTTTTCTCATTATTCCCTTTTGCATACTAGACGCGTCTTACTTTTCTTTTTCGTGGACCGTTGTGGGGTACTGGAGTTAAGTCTCGAATGGATTGAATCACAAAACCCTTTGTCCCAAGAGACCTTAAGGCAGATTCCCTGCCGGGTCCAATCCCCCGCAAGGTAATTGCAATGCGTTCCACGCCTCGTGCCTTTGCAACATCTGCTAGGGTTTCTGCCACTTTGGAAGCGGCATAGGGTGTGGACTTTTTGGTTCCCTTAAACCCAACTGCGCCAGCTGACGTGGTAAACACAACATTACCTTGTGTGTCAGCCAAAGAAAGTATGGTGTTGTTATAGGAAGAATAAATACTTACCCTGCCATCTTGAAAGCTTCGTCCCTTGGTTAGTGCTTTTGGGGTAAAGGTGGTTGTAACTACCGCGCCCTCTCCTTTTTTAATGACTCGTTTCTTTCCCATGAGATTATGTCGGAGATGCTGCTGGTTTCTTTCCAGACCCTACGGTCTTTGTCACATTTCCACGAACGGTCCTGGTGTTTGTGCTGGTGCGCTGTCCCCGAACCGGAAGCCGCTTTTGGTGGCGCAATCCTCTCCAAGATCCAATGTCTCTTAAACGCTTTATATTCAGCATCACTTCACGTCGCAAACTCCCTTCAATCTTAAATCCTTTTTCAATAATATCACGCAGTATGCTCAGTTCTTCGGTCTTTAACTCTCCTGCCTCTTTTTGAGGGTTGATCTTTGCTTGCTGTAAAATCTTCACGCTGGCAGCCTCACCAATGCCATAAATATAGGTTAAGGCTACCTTAATTTGCTTTTTGTCTGGAATGTTTACTCCGGCAAGTCGTGGCATGATGAAAAATGAAAAACTTATTAAAAGCCCGGTCTTCGCCTCTACGTCTCGCGGGTTCCTCTAGGAACATCGCTCGCCGGGCGAAGCCGTGAAAACTCGAGCAGTCGAGTTTTCACCCCTGGCGTTGCTTATGCTTTGGATTCGTTTTGCAAATGACATACAGCTTTCTTTGCCGCTTTACAATCTTGCAATCCTTGCAAATCTTTTTGAGGGTTGAGCGGACTTTCATACTATTTATTTCGATAGACTATCCTCCCCTTGGTGGCATCATACGGGCTCATTTCAACAGAAACCTTATCGCCCGCCAAAATGCGGATCCTGAATTTCCTGAGTTTTCCTGCAAGATATGCTAATACCTCGCTTCCATCCTCCAAGCGCACCTTAAACTTTAAACTTGGAAGGGTTTCCAACACCTCACCCTGCATTACAAGCTCGTCCTGTTTATCGTTCTTCATGCGTGAAATTGCGGTTTAGAGTATACCAAAGTAAGTTCTATTAGTCAACAATCACCTGAATTTCAAGCTTATCCACGCCGCCAGGCAAGGAGGAAATCCAAAAAGGCCATAGGGAAAGGTCTGTCTGGCGAAAGACACTGTAGGTCGCAAGAATACTTTCTGCCTCATCCTTTGACTTTCCCCTGAGCTTGATTTTAAGCTCTGTTGGGTCTACATACTGATATGTTGTAGCTGTAACGCCAAGCTCCAAAGCAGCTGTATTCGCATCTTTATCCACTGTAATCTGCTCAAAGTAGGTTACGGTTTTATCCTCCGCAATGCGCTCTCCGTCTTGGAGCGCATGCAAAAGAAAATCGTTCACCAGAATATCCAGATCAGCTCTCGAAAATAGGTATGCAGTGGCAGTCAAAGAAACACTTACGTTGAACTGATCTAACTCGGCTCCAGCTTGCACCAGGGAATCAGCTTCCGTCACCTCAACTAAAACTGAGTCTTTGGTTGCCATCATATGCCCTGGGACGCGAGAGAGTAAATCTTGGGTTGCCTTTAGCTTCAGCTCTTCAATCAAAGATTGCTTTGCTTTTTCAATATCGTCCTCTGAAACAACGGACACCTCACGTTCTGACCCCCCGGTCATAGACTCTGTAGATTCAGCATAGATTGCAGTGAACGCGGCGGAACCCGAAAGCCCTGGTACTGAAAAGTTTGAGGGTCCAACATTATACTCTTCTCCGGATTCTCCTGCCACCACTTCAATGTCGATAAATCCCGGCCCCTCGTTAGTAGACCCAGGTATGGTAATCCGCACGAGAGTACGAAAGAGCTTTCCCTCTTCTGATATAAAACGGGTCTTTGCGATTAAAGTATAGGGAGAGGTCGTGTATGCGTTAAACACCCGAATGGTTCCAGACGAGCGATTCACCTTTATGGTGTTGCTGGAAGCTGGAAACAGTCGCGTTGCTTTTTTCTCCTCTGTCAGTGTGCGAGCAGGAATGATGCGCTCTTCTTTGTTCAATTGTTCCCTTCCCACCTCAGCTACAATGGGTTCCAAAATCTTTATCTGTCTGGTTTCCGGCCATAAGGTAACCTTAGCTGTAGTAAAGAAAAAGTGTACGGCTCCAAAGGAAAATACCAAGAGCACAAAAAGCGGCAGGACTCCCTTTAGTATCCAGACTGGCAAGTGCCTTCTTTCACGCGTATTACGCGCCTTTGGTTCTTCATTATCAAAAAGTTCCTCTGCCCTTTTTTTGAGCTTTTTGGGGGGGGCAATATCTTGAATCTTCCAATTTGCCATAGTCCTATTCTAGAGTAAATCGAGAAATTCATCAATAGTAATCACCATCCCTCTAGCGATTCTTTGGTTTGCTTAAATCTCGTTTAGGAGCTACTGGTTCTCCACATATCTCCTAAATGAAATTAAGGATTCCTTAATTTCATTTAGGTTCTAATACTGCGCGGATGCGGCGCACGCCAGCAGAGACTGCCTCTTCCTTCACAACTCTAAACTTGCCGAGCTCTGAGGTACTTTTCACATGGGGCCCACCACAAAACTCTTTGGAAAATACATTCCCTTTTTTATCTTGTGCGACATACACAGACACCACATCTCCATACTTTATCCCAAACTCCATTTCGGCCCCCAATTTTACTGCTTCCTCTTTTGACATTTCTTTTCTGACCATATCCAGACCCTCTTGAATTTTTTCATTCGTCAAATCCTCAACCTGTTGTATCTCCTCTGGAGTCATCTTTTGCCCATGAGAGAAATCCAGGCGGATGCGTTCTGCCGTAATGTTGCTTCCCCGCTGGTGCACGTTTTGCCCAAGTACTTTGCGGAGAGCCGCAAGCAATAAATGGTTTGTGGTATGAAGTTTTGTTGTTTCATAGGAGGTATCAGCAAGACCTCCTTTAAACCTTCCTGCTGCTGCAGTCCGGGAAACTTCTTGATGCTTTAAAAACTCTTGCTCAAAACTTGTAGTATCTACCGTAACTCCTTTTTCCCTTGCAAGCTCTAGGGTAACGTCGAGAGGAAATCCATAGGTCTGATAGAGGTCAAAAGCCTCCTTGCCAGAAATATTGTTTCCAGAAAGTTTCTCAAATTCCTTCAATCCATTTTGAAGAGTGATGCGAAACCTCTTTTCCTCTTCTTGGATATGCTGCACAATCTCTTCTCTGCGTTCTGCAACCTCGGGGTATACTTTTTGATATGCGGCAAGTAAAGGATCGACGAACAGGGCCAGATTTCCCTCTTCCATTCCTATTAAATCAGCGTGGCGCACTGCACGGCGAAGCAATCTTCTAACAATATATCCGCGCTCTGTATTAGAAGGAATAACGCCATCTCCAATCATAAAGGCAGCTCCTCTCACATGATCTGCAATGACGCGAAAAGAATTGACGTGTTTCTCGTAGCTCCTGCCAGAAAGCTCTGCTGCTTTTTGAATGAGAGGAAATAGTAGATCTCCCTTGAATACATCTGGCTCATTGTTCACTGCAGCCGTAATCCTTTCCAATCCCCCGCCAAAGTCTACGTTGCGCTGTTTGAGTTTTTCAAAACTCCCGTCGTCCTTCTTTTTGTATTCCATAAATACGGAGTTCCCTATTTCAAGGAACCTTCCACAGTCGCAGTTTGGATGACACTTTTCGCCATACCTTATATCATGTGGAGTGCCAAAGTCGTAAAAAACCTCAGAATCAGGGCCTCCCGGCTCACCTACTGGCATATTGGAAGGGATTCCTGATCTGCTCCACCAGTTTTTTTCGACCCCATAGGCAAAGATGCGCTCCCCCTCCTTTGCCTCAATCCCCCTTTCTTGAAATAGGCGTTTTAAAATGGCAATGGACTCCTCGTCTTTGGGAATATTGTTCTCTGTGTCTCCAGAAAACACGGTGACGTAGAGTTTTTGAGGGTCCAAGCCCATCTCATCTGTTAAAAAAGAGAAAAACCAAGAAAGCTGTTCTTCCTTAAAATAGTCGCCCAGCGACCAGTTCCCGAGCATCTCAAAAAAAGTGGTGTGGCGATTGTCGCCCACCTCTTCTATGTCTTCTGCCCGAAAACTCTTTTGTGAGTTTACCAGACGAGAGCCCATGGGGTGCTTTACGCCCAAAAGGTAGGGAATCAGCGGCTGCATGCCAGAACCCACAAACAAGGTGGTGGGATCATTTTCTGGAACTAAAGAAGAAGAGGGAATAATGCTGTGCCCCCGCTCTTTAAAAAAGTTCAGATACTTTTCTCGTATCTCGTTTGCCCCCATATGGCAAACTATATCACTTCGGTAAAGATAACTCCACCGCCTAAAAGCTCCTCTCCATGGTAAAACACCGCAAATTGCCCCGGAGTAATGGCTCGCTGGGGAACTTCTGGGATTACTCGAATTGAACCATCTTTGAGTTCTTCAATGGTTACAAAAACATCCTCTTGTCGATAACGAAACTTCGCCGAAATACCAGTCTTTTCCTTGAGAGGCAAAAACCAGTTCACATTCTTTACCAAAAGCTCGGATGTCATAATATCCTGTTCTTCCCTCGTTACCTGTAGGGTATTGGTTTCAATATCCTTTTTCGCAACATAGTAAGGCCCACCAGCCAATCCAAGACCCTGTCGCTGTCCTAAGGTATAATAATGGGCGCCGTCATGCTCTCCCAAGACCTCACCAGAAGAAGAAACAATGACACCTGCTTTTTGCGGGATGTGCAAACGCAAAAAATCCCCAATCTCTACCTTTCCCACAAAACATATACCCTGACTATCTTTGCGCTCTGCATTGGGGAGTCCAATCTTTCTTGCAAAAGCCCGTACCTGGGTCTTTGTGTATTCACCGATAGGAAACAAGGTCTTTTCTAATACCTTGGGGCTTATCATGGCCAAAAAGTATGACTGATCTTTGTCTGAATCCTTCCCTTTCAGTAGAGCATATCCTGTATTCTTTTTCTTTACCCTCACGTAGTGTCCGGTAGCAACATGGTCTGCTCCCAGCTCCATTGTCTTTTTGAAAAACAGGCCAAACTTGATTTCTCGGTTGCACATAATATCCGGGTTGGGGGTAACTCCTGCCTCATATCCTTTGAGCATGTACTCCACCACTTTTTCTTTATATTGGTCAATAAAGTTCCAAACATAAAAGGAAATACCAAGATGCTGGGCAGCCAATCTTGCTGAGCGCTCGTCTTCCTGTGTCGTACAGGCTAAGCCTTCTACCCAGCACTTCATATATATTCCAACAACATTAAAACCGGCTCTTTTCAAGAGAGCCGCAGCGACCGAACTATCCACACCGCCCGACATTGCAACAAATACTTTCTTTTTCTTTCTGTTCATGGTTTTTGATTATGCCATAAAACGCACCCGCTGTCACTTCTTCTACTATCCATGCGGGAAGCGGGCGCATGCAATCTGTTTTGCCTCTTTCAAAAGAGATTCCTTGTCGGGAGGCACAAGAGGATACTTACGGGGCAAGAGTACTTTGACCTGCCCCAGAGCAAAATCCTGGAGTGTTGCTATCTGTACTTCATGCTCCACTGAAAGAAGGCGCCTTTGCAGGAGTTTAGGATCATCATCGGGCAGAATCTTAAGTCGTTGAGTTTTTAGAAGCGCTCCCTTGTCAAACTGCTCTGCGACCAATTGAGCTGTTGCTTCCGTCCAGAAGTCTTGCCCGGTTTTACGCACAAACCAGAGACGCGCTGCATGAACACGCCTTCCAAACATTCCTCTCCCGCCGAAATCAGGTCTTCCAGGATCAAGCGGCCCTGGATGTTGGTTTATCATCCTGCCCAAAAAAGCCGCAATCACATTCGCTGGAGTTCTTGGCATCCAGCCATATTGCCCAATGATATCTACGCCTCGTGCCCTGCACGCAGCAAGGATTGCTTCCCCAAATGCTTCGGGGGAAACATACTCCTCGGGTTTGAGAACAAGAACGTCTTTTGGCGCAATCTCTTCTTTGAGAGCCAGCTTAATTCCCCCCGCTTCATTCGTGCTCGCAATTACACAAACGGGCTGCACCGCAAGTTGTCCTGATTTTGAGGCCCGGATAATTGCTTGCGTTGTACTCCCACCCCCAGATATGAGAAGAGCAAGACGAAGTTTACCGCTCATACACCATAATAACAAAAAGAGAGTAACTTTGCAGCTCTCTCTTTTTGTTCCAAGAAAAATATTATTTCTTTTTCTTCTTGCCTTTTTTCTTTTTTGGCATGTTCTCAAGATGAGAAATATCAAGGTGCAGGGGGCGACCACTCCCCGGCATGTACTCTTCTTTACATCATATGCTTGCAAGCTTTCTCGTCAATGTGAATAACTTTTTTTACTGATTCCCTTGCATATTTCCTGCCTGCGGCAGGCAGACCTTAATGAAATGCTTGTAGAAAATCATTGCAATGATAAAGAAGGAAGATATATTTCTTTCAATTCCCTTTTCCACCACGTACCCTCTCGCTTCTTCGTATCAAAATCAGTGAATTGGTACTCATACAACAATGCTCTTACATAGCGTGGCGGAGATTCAGGAAAGGGGTTTTTGGCCAAGAGTTTTAAGACCTGCGGAGAATCTTGCAGTAGCCTAACCATAAAGTTTACAAACCATAGATTATACCTCCCCTCTTCTATGCCACTTTCCAAAGCTCTTTGTGCATGTAATGCCGCAAACCACATTTGCCAATCTAAACGAGGCTGGTGAGGAGCTACGAAGCCAGGTGGTTTTCTCAGATCGCCTGGTTTATACTTGAATTCATACTCTTGCCAGTGCTCTCCATCATTGGAGCCCTCAATAATGAGTTCTGGCCTTGAGGTAGTCATGACTGCAAACAGCCCATAGGTATTCACAATGTGAAAAGGTTGCATAATGCGCAACATACCTTGAGCTGAGCTTGGCAAGGAACCAGAAAACATGAGGGTCATCTGAAGAATACTGAAGAACACAAGGACAAAGGCAATGGTTGCTAAAGCAACTTGTCCGGGGCCCGGTATGATTCGTGGAGAAAAACGTTTGACAATTCTTTCTGCAAACTTCTTTGGAGAGATACGGCTGAGAAAAGCGTCGTCAAGTAAAAACACACAAAGAATAATGGTGAGGAAGTTAAAGAAGGTGTAGTTTCCGGTCAAAAGTATCAAGACTTGGCTGCCTGCGATAAAAAAGGCTGCAACGAGTCTGAGGCGACGGGGTGCAAAAATCAAAAACACAATCCCAAGTTCCACAAAAAACGTAAAACCAACGGAAAACTTTTGAAACCATTCTGGGAGCTGGTGCATATACCAGGCAAAAGGAGTTGGGAGGGGTTGTGTTTGATAATGAAAATTGAGGGCAGTAAAATTTCTCCAGATAATATCCCCGCTTAAGAGCTTGACTGCGCCAGACATCAGGATAAATTTAAACAACAGCCAACGAAACAGCCAGATAACATTTTGAGACAGGGTCAAGAGTATGGCCAAGAACCCTACCTCCAAAAGTAAAATATCCCACTGAAATGACAAAAAGACCTGCCCAACTGTAAAAAGAGATAAATACAAAAACCAGAGGGCAGCCAACAGACGAGTACGGGTTATCCCAAAGATAAGAAGGAGTGATAAAACTGCGCCCACAAGGGCTACCAGGTGCAAAAATAGATCGCTTACATTCAACCAGGCTACCGTAGGAAAAAACCAAAAGGCTTTGGGTCCCAGATTATCTATCAGTACCTCCAAAAAATTGCTGGCAGGCAAAATGCCATTGCTCCCCACAAGACCCGACAACTGCAGGAAGAGCGAGATAAATGCAGTAAGGTAAACGACTCCGAAGAGTCTAAAAAAGAGCCACCGAACAAGAATGTATGAGGGACGGATAAGCTGCTTTCCCCAAAAAACTTTCGTTAAAAAATAGGCAAGACCGCGGTGACGTGCAATAATCCTGTAAAAGAGTTCAGAAAAGAATGCAAAACCAGGAACCCTAAGATACATAAAAAGCAGCCACTTTACTGCCTTACCCAAGGCCAAGGTACGAAATACCCCATGAGCTCCACTGTATATCTTTCCTTTTGGAGTAATGAGCTGAACCGAATTTTTAAATTCCTTGAGGGGGATTGTTGGAAACTGTTCTGCTACCTCTTGAAAAGGAGCATATGCAACTCTATCTCCTGTTAAACTTTTCCAGTAATCAACCCATGCGCGACAAAATGTGCAATCTCCGTCATATACTAATAATGGGAACTCAACTTTCTTATTCTCTTTACTCATCCACTCTATCCTATCAAAAAACCGCCTTCCTAGCGATTCTTTGGCTTGCTTAAATCTCGTTTAGGAGCTAATGGTTCTTCGCATATCTCCTTAATGAAATTTAGGAATCCTTAATTTCATTAAGGAATTATTGGCTAAGATTTTTCGTCAATGTGAATAACTTTTTAGGACTTAAAATCGGTGATGGACTGAAAACTACACTCGCATGGAGCCTTTTTGCACACATGGCAGTTCTCAGGAAACATTGCTGCAAGCTCCTTTGCAACCTCAATATCCCATGAATTACATACACCAAACAGGCAGGAAAGAAAATCTGCGCCCTCTTCAGCTACTTTTTCAAAGTCCTCTTCATTCCTTCCCCCTCGGTATGCCAACACTGCTTCGGCCAGCTCCCCCATTTCCTCTCCCAGATGGATACCCGCATGTTCAAGGGTTCTACTCTCTTTAGGATAAATAACAGAGAACATGCGCTGAAACTCTGCAATGGTTTTTGGCTTCTTGCCGTTTCTTGCTATAACCCTTTTTCGTTTCTTTACCTTCTGTTTTTTGCAAACACACGGACAACTCCCGCAGTATGAACAGAGGCTGGGAAACCTTTGCCAAGTTGCAGCTGCGAGATCAATATGCAACTGATTCATTAAAGACATAAACCAGCAGAGGGCAATCAAAAAATTGAGTGTTGTCTTTTGTCTCTCGCCCTTGCGGATTCCCTTAAGGCCGCGCATGCAAAAGCGCTGCACCTGGGTAAGAATGTCTGTAGTGCTAAAGTAGCGGTCGTTGTTTAAACCGTACACCTGCCGTACAAACTCCTGGTAATCAAGAATACTGCTGTTGCGCTTGAGCGAAGCCATATGGCGAAAGCGAATATCTCCTAAATGAAATTAAGGAATCCTTAATTTCATTTAGGCACTATTGATATTGCTTAAATGAGATTTAGGCAATGTTAGGAAAAGCGGTCAGCTACACTAGAGGCAGCAAAGGATCGGGGCTTTATCATTGGAGTAAATCCATTGCCCCGAATGAGTCCTGTCACCTCCTTAATCATGTCTCTGGTTACACCGTTTTCTCCCACATCAGCATGAATGTACTGAAGCTCATAGGGCACCTTAAGATCTTCTTTTTCTGCTTTAAGAGCAAAGTTCTCTCTCAACCACAAAGCAAGCTGACAAGACAAGAGCACCTCTTCTAAAATCCGGTCATGGATGTTGTAGAACTTGCGGGGTGCGGGGTATCTCACTTTGGTTAAAAAGAACCTGCCTCCTTCCTTTTTGCGCAAGACAACAATAACCACGGGAAAGGTGGGCTCTTCCACAGCAGAAGAATCGCATCCTACAATAATTTCATAGGAGCGTTCTGGTTTTTCCTTGAGATACCCTATAAGTTCTCTGAGAACCCCTTGTAAATCCATTTGGCCTTTTGTGGGGTTGTAAAATGTTCCTTGAGATATAACATCCATAATCTACCCAGTATACTCTTAAAGCGCATTTTTGACAAGGGTGGCAAATTCCTTTGGCTCCAAGGAAGCAGCTCCCACCAAAGCTCCCTGCACCTTTCCCAGCAAGAGAATATGCCGGATGGTTTTTGCATCCACGCTCCCTCCGTACAATACGGGAACGTTTCTTCCTGCCACCTTTTTCATTGTCTGAACCATGTTTGCAATATCTTCTGGCGTAACACGCGTACCTCCCTGCGTGCTGATTGCAGAAGACGGCTCAAACACCACCAGAATGTTTTTAAAACTCTTGGTTTTTTTCATTATCATCTGAAGCTCTCTCGCATTCTCAACGCACAAGATAACACTCAATCCCGCTCTTAAAGCAGCTTGGACTTTCGCTCGTGTCATGCCCAACGTTTCAGCTAAGTACTTCTTTCGTTCTGAATGTCCTATAATGACATACCTGCATCCAATATCCTTGAGCTGCTTTGCGGAAACCTCTCCCGTGAGAGGACCTTTGTCCTCCCAGGAACAATTCTGAGCCCCCAGGGCAACTTTTTTTGTCATCTGGCGCAGGGCCGCAAGATAGGGATAAGGAGGACACACCACAACTTCTACCTTTCCTGATCTTGCTGCCTTCTGTGCAGCAGAAAACAAGGTTTTTGCCTGCCTGAGAGTACCTGGATTCATTTTCCAGTTTGCAATGATGATGGGTTTCATAGCTTTGGTATACCAAGTGTAATCATACTTACCACAACTCCAGCTATTATTGTCCCCTAATCCTTACTAACTATGGGGACAAAATGGCCGCTACCTTTAATACTACCATAGCGTTGTCAGTAGAGACACAATGATCGCGGCCATTATAACCCCAAACAGGATAAGAGGGAATGCCCGGCGAAACGGAATCCCAAACACGAACGCCGCCACCACGGCGGTCCAAGCCCCGGTGAACGGCAAGGGAATTGCCACAAACACCACAAGGGCAAAATCCCGGAATATCTCAAACATCCTCTTTTTGTTCCTACTTGTTTTAGAGAACAACCAGGTAAAATATCGCTCAAAGATGGAAAAGCGACGCGAAAGTTCACCGCTCAAAGCTCCAAGAAAAGGCAAAAGAAGCACCGGAACCATATTCCCTGCAACAGACAAGAAAAAAGCCTGCCAAAGAGGCAATTCATAGACGAGTAAAGCCAAGGGAATAGCCCCCCGTAGTTCTACAACCGGAGAAGCTGCAACAAGAAAGGTGAACAAGGCTTCTTGCATATTGCCCTATTGTACCAGATTCTACCTTGTGAGCACCACAGGTCCTCTTCTGGTAATGGCAATAGTATCTTCAAAATGGCAAAACAGAGAACCATCTTTGGTGTTATAGCTATGGCCATCTTTTGCCAAGACCAGCTTCCAATCTCCCACCGTTACCATGGGCTCAATAGCAATAACCATGCCTTCCTTTAGCTTTTTGCCGGTATGAGCTTTACCATAGTTTAATACCTTGGGATCTTCGTGAAGTTCCCTGCCAATGCCGTGCCCGCAAAGCTCGCGCACCACATTATACCCATTGCTTTCAACATACTCTTGGATGGTGCTTGCAATATCACCTAAGCGATCCCCCACTCGCGCTTTTGTAATACCAAGATTCAAGGCCTTTTTGGTAACCTTAATCAAGTGCTGTTTTTCTTGATTAACCTCTCCGACAGGAAGGGTGCGGGCCATATCCAAATACCACCCCTTCCATTTAAGGCCCATGTCTAAGGTAAGGATGTCTCCCTCTCGGAGCTTTCTTTGAGAAGGCGGAACATGCACTCCTTCTTCATTCACTGCAGTGCACACAACCCCAGGAAACCCTTGATATCCTAAAAACGCAGTCTCAGCTTCAGCCCCCAAGATGAGCTTTCTGGTTACAGCATCCAGCTCCTTGGTTGTCACTCCAGGATTCACCGCAGTGGCAACCCTATCTAAAATGCGGGCGAGGATTGCACCTCCATCCCGCATCTCTCGAATATCTTGTTTTGATTTAACGACAATCACATCAAAAAGGTCTTCAGCTTTCGCATAATCTCCTGGTGAACTTTCTCGACTGACTGCTCACCGTTCACTTCAACAAGTATTTTCTCCATGCGATAGTGTTTTACAGTCGGGGTTACCTCAATCTTGAACCAACGGAGACGCTTATTAACTTCGTTGAGCTCATCATCGACACGCCCGCGCTTGTGCAATCTTTTTCTCGCTTCCTTGTTTGAAAGCTGAATGTGCACAACACGCATATTCTTGTTGGCACTGTAGAACTCCAGCACTTCGTCTAAAAGGAATGCCTCATACAGCTTTCTCGGACTTCCTTCAAAGATAAGGCCTTTGATCTTGCGCTGTGGAAGCAAACGCTCAAACTCGTGAAGCCATAGGTGAAAGATAAGGGGCGAAGGAGCGAGGCCTCCACCATAGATAATCTTGCGTAGTTTCTTGCCGAGAAAGTCTTTCTTTTTTATCCGAGAGCGGAGCAGCTTGCCAGAGCTCACAATGTGGAATCCAGTTTTATCAGAAAGAAGCTTTGCCTGAGTTCCTTTTCCAGATCCCGATTTCCCTAAGATAATAACTATGGGAAAACGTTTAGAAGGTATCATACTCTCTCATTTGAAGCTGGGCGCGTATCTGGCGCATGGTTTCTAAAACCACGGAAACCACAATGAGGAGGGCGGTTCCTCCCAATAAGAATTGAAACGCGCCAATGCCTGTTACCCATTGCACAATAGAGGGCAAGACCGCAATGGTTCCCAAGAACACGGCGCCAATAAGCAAAATGCGGTTTAAGATAAAAGAGAGAAAATGGGCAGTGGAGGCGCCAGGGCGCACTCCCGGTATAAAACCCCCCATCTTTTGCAAGTTTGTAGAAATTGATTTTGGATCAAAGGTTACTGCAGTATAGAAAAAAGTAAACATCACCACAAGCGAAAAGAAAAGAATGCCATATGCCAATTGGTTTACCAAAAAATTCTGAATGGCGTTTGCAATACCTCCAACGACACCTCCAATTCCCACAAGAAAAGAGGCTAGTATGCCAGGAAGAGTCAACAGAGACAAGGCAAAGATGATAGGGATAACTCCTGCCGGGTTCACCTGCAAGGGCAGATATGTTGAAACCCCGCCATACATCTTGTTTCCTCTAATCCGCTTTGCATAGGAAACTGAAATGTTTCTTCGCGCCTCCGTGATAAACACTACCCCTGCAATAATCACAATCGCCATGACGAAAAAGGCAATATAGGCTGGGAGTCGGGTTGGGTCATAAGCAAGCGACAGCTGCCTGATTGAGGCAGGAAATCCTGTAATAATACCCGCAAAAATGAGGAGTGACACTCCGTTCCCAATGCCTTTCTCTGTAATGAGCTCTCCAAGCCACATTAAAAGTATTGTCCCTGCCGTAATCGTTACCAGCGACGTAACCAAGATTTCCGGACTCAGGCGGTCAATGACCTGTTGTTGGGTCAGCAGGGTCAAAAATCCGTATCCCTGCAGCAAGGCAAAGGGTATTGCCAAGTATCGTCCGTACTGGTTAAACCTCTGCCTTCCCGCCTCCCCTTCTTCCTTATACATTCGCTCTAGAGCCGGAACAATCATGGTTAATAACTGCATGATAATGACAGCTGTAATGTAGGGGCCAAGTCCCAGCATAACAATAGATAAACTGTCTAAAGCTCCCCCGGTAAAGAGGTTTAAGAGCCCGAACAGCTGGTTGTTTGCAAAGAACTGCTGGATACGCTCGGTCTCAATGCCGGGCATAGGAATGTTTGCCATGAGGCGGAACAGGACAAACACGCCCAGAACAAACAGGATTTTCTTTCTTAAGTCTGGGATCTGGAATGTACGAATAATGTTGCGAAACCAGGTCATGTGATTTTCCCACCACTCTTTTCAATGGCTTTTTTTGCGCCAGCAGAAAGGATGCAGCCTTGGATTGTGAGCACGCTCTTGAGTTTGCCCAATCCCACAATCTTTACTTTTGGGGTACCGCTCTTTTGTTGCTTAATCAGCCCTTTTGCAACCAGGGCCTTTGGGGAAACCACCTCATCTTTTGAAAACTTCTTTTCAATAACAGCCAAAGAAACCGACTGGGGTTTTCTCTGCCGCTTTACTCTGCGGTATCCCTTGAGTTTAGGATAGCGCTTTAATAGTTCTCTGACAACGGGTGCTGGCCGGTTTCCCGCTCTTGCCTTCTGCCCTTTCATGCCCCTGCCAGAATAGGTACCGCGCTTGCCGCCCCTGCCAATGCGCCTTTTTTGAGGTCTCTTGTGTTTTGGCGTAAGTGTGTGCATCTGCATACTAATTTCGCTTACAATTAAGGTTCTCCTGCAGCAAGGTTCTGCTTTGCAGGTTCTTATTTTGCAGTTTCTTGTTCTGGTTTCTCGTTTTCAGCTTCCTCTGCAACCTTGGGTTCATTTACTTCCCTTACCTTAAGCTTTCTTATAGCAGCTAGGGTTGCTAAAGCATTGTTTAACTTATTTCTGCTCTTTGAAATGGTCTTTGCAGAAATGTTCTTGATACCGGCCTTCTCTGCAATAATTCTTGTCACCCCTCCTGCAACTAGTCCTCGTCCCTTTCGCTGGGGCTTTAACAGAATGTGGGAAGCTCCAAAATGGCCTTCTACCTCATGGGGTATGGTCTCCTCTACAATTGGGACATGCACCAGGTTCTTTGTCGCTTTGCGGGTTGCCTTTTCCACTGCCTGGGCAACATCACCTCCCTTTGCAACGCCAACTCCAACCCGAGATTTCTTGTCTCCGGCCACCACCACAGCACGGAAACGGAATCTCCTCCCGCCAGCTGACACACGCACAACGCGAGCTAAATCCACGAGTTTTGAATCAAACTCGGATTTCTCTCGCGGCTGCCTTCTCTGAGGCTGTCTTCGTTGTTTTCCTGGCATATTAATAGTCGTGGGGTCTAAAATTGTAATCCTCCTTCTCTTGCACCTTCCGCCAATGCTTTAACGCTTCCGTGATACTTATACCCTCCCCGATCAAACACCGCCTTTGAAACTCCTTGGCCTTGAGCTTTCTTAGCTATGGCCTTTCCTACTGACTTGGCAAGCTTCACTCCTGACATTTTTCCCTTGGCTTTCAAATCAGAAACCGCAGCGAGCACATTTCCCGTTTCATCATCCACCAACTGGGCATACAGATGCTGATTGGAACGAGAAACCACAAGCCGGGGACGCTCTTTTGTTCCCTGTATCCTCGTCCTGATGCGACGATGCCGGGCTTTTCTCCGCTCCTTTGCTGTAATCTTTACCATAATCCTTATGCGGCTCCGGTTACACCGGCTGCCTTCTTTCCTACTTTTCTGCGCACAACCTCGCCTTCGTATCTAATGCCCTTACCCTTGTATGGCTCCACGGGACGCAATCTTCGAATGTGGGCGGCAAATTCACCCACCCGTTCTTTGCTGATGCCAGAAACAATAATGACGTTCTTTTGAACTTCGCAAGAAAGCCCTTCTGGAATCTTTAAGTTTACCGCGTGGGAAAAACCAAGAGAAAGGTTTAGAGAGTCACCCTCTACAGCAGCCCTATATCCAGTTCCTTCTATCTCAAGTTTCTTTTGGTATCCTTCAGATACGCCCCATATCATGTTAAAAAGAAGTGTCCGAGTCAATCCCCACAGGCTCTTTGCTTGGTTTGCACGCTTTTTTGAAAGCCCGGCATTCAGGGAAACTACAATCTGGCTATCCTCCATTTTCACTGCAACGTCTGGATGCAAAGCATAGTTAAGCTCTCCTTTAGCGCCTTTCACCTTAGCTGTGTGGTTTTCTAAAATAACCTCAACTCCAGACGGTATTTCAATTGGTTTTTTTCCTATCCTGCTCATAATATTTCACAAAGTAATTCTCCTCCGAGACCTTGCGCCCGTGCTTCCCCCGCGGTCATCAATCCCTTGGAGGTAGAAACGATAACAATACCTCTCCTGCGTGCAATCTTTGTGAGTTGGGACGCTGTCGCATACATGCGCTTCCCTGGTTTTGATATACGCTTCACGTCAGAGATTACCGGCATCCCCTCTTTGTATTGCAGGGTCAGTTCAATAGGCCGCTTGCTTCTTTTGGTCTTTAACTCCACTTTTTTCAAAAAGCCTGTGCGCTCCAAAATCTTTCCAATCTCAAAACGGATCTTAGAAAAGGGAACCTCAACCGTTTCCTTTTTGACAGCTTGAGCATTCTTTATTCTATTAATCATGTCTGCTATAGGGTCTACCATGAAGATTTCGTTATACCAGGTATTAATCCTTTGTTCGCCATTTCCCGAAAACAAATTCGACAAAGCCCAAAGTCTCGCATGAATCCTCTCTTTCTTCCACATCGAAAACATCTTCTCACAACGCGCGAGGCAAACTTTGGCTTCTTTTTTGCTCTTTCAATCTGTGACTTTTTTGCCATACATGTGGACCCCTTTTTGGTAAAAAGGTGTTCAACCTCCAAAAACTTTAAGGTGTCCTTCAGAAATTTGACGATTATATATCATTCCGTTTGCATTGGGAATCCTAACAACTTGAATAATTCCAGCCCTTCCTCTTTGGTCTTTGCCGTCGTAGGGATTGTAACCTCCAGGCTAAAGGGAATCTTTGACTTTTCCAGGGAAATCTCGGGAAAAAACAAATGCTCTGTAATGCCAATGCTCAAATTGCCATGGTTATCGACAAAGGAGGTCTTTAACCCCTGAAAGTCGCGGGAGCGCGGCAGTACAACGTGAACGAGCCGGCCTAGAAAATCATACATCCTTTGCCCCCGTAAAGTTACTTTCACCCCAATGGGAGCTCCTTGTCTCAGCTTGAAGGTTGCAATGGATTTTTTGGCGCGGGTCTGTACGGGCTTTTGTCCTGCAATCTGGCCCATATCCTCTGCAATGGCTTTTCCAATCTTCCCTGCCTCCTCACTGGTCTTTGCAGAAGCCAGCTTCCCAAAAGAAGAATTGAGCACCACCTTTTCAATACGCGGAGCTGCCATAACATTTTTGTATCCGAAGCGTTTTACCATTTCGGGAATTACTACTTTTTCGTATCGCCTTTTCATGTTTTCCATGGTTTAGACTTCTGCGCCACATTTCTTACATATCCTAATCTTGGTCTTCCCTTCCACCCTGTAGCCAATGCGTACTGCCTTGCTGCACTTTGAACACACCAGTTGTACCTTGCTTGAAGGAATGGGATTCTGCTTTTCTATGGTTTGTCCTTTTTCCCCTGATTTGGTTGGCTTGCGGTGCCGCTTCTTAATGTTCACTCCCTCTACCACCAAAAGAAAGTCTTCTGGATACACCCGTGAAATCTTGCCACGCTTTCCCTTTTCTTTTCCCGACATAACCTGAACGGTATCACCTTTCTTGAGTTTCATAGTAGAGTATTTTTAAGAAATTTTAGCAATGTGTTGAATAAAATTCTGAGAAAATACGATTAATATATCGCGCAGCGCTATATGAGTTCTGGGGCTAATGCTGCTATCTTCGTGTATCCCCTTTCTCGAATCTCCCGGGGAAAAGGACCAAACATTCTTCCTCCCATTGGTTCCTTGTCTTTTTCCAAAATCACTGCTGCGTTCTCGTCAAAAGAGATATAGGAGCCGTCACTTCTCCGATAGGGCTTTCTCTGTCTCACCACAACTGCCTTTACCACGTCGTGCTTTTTCACCTGGCGCCGAGGTTCAGCTTCCTTGACCGCTGCCACGATGACATCGCCAATTTCAGCATACCGTCTCCTGGTACCACCCAACACACGAAAACACTGGATGAGCTTTGCTCCCGTATTGTCAGCTACTTTTAAATTTGTCTGCGGTTGAATCATGTTATTCCTAAAACATGAAACATGAAACGTAAAAATTACTACACGTTTCAGGTTTCACACTACACGTTTCACGATGTTCCATCTCTTGTCCTTGCTCATTGGTCGCATCTCCTCAATAATCACTTTATCGCCTGTGTGGTACTCGCTTTGTTCATCATGCGCTTTATACTTCTCATGAGAACGGTATCTCCTCTTGTATTTTGGGTGGGTTTTTAACCTCTCAACCTGAACCACGCGAGTCTTTTGCATCTTGTCTGAAACCACAATGCCGGTTAATTGTCTTTTTGGCATGTTAGCGTTTCTTTTCTTGTAATATCGTTTGTACCTGGGCTATGCTCTTTTTGGTCAAACGGATTTCCCGCACATTCTTTACCTTGCCTGCTGCCAACTGAAAGCGAAGATCCCGTCCCTTTTCTTTCAGGTTCCTGTTCATATCCAGCAGCTCCGTTTCGGTCTTTTTTCTCAGCTCAACCAATTTCATGATTTCTCCCTTGTGACAACACTTGTCTTAACAGACAGCTTTGCTGCGGCCTTGCGCAGCGCCTCCCTTGCCATGTCTTCTGTAATACCTTCAATCTCAAAGATAATCCTGCCAGGCTTTATAGGAAAAACATAGTGATCCACACCTCCCTTGCCGCCTCCCATGGGGGTTTCGGCTCCTTTTCTTGTGATGGGCTTGTCTGGGAAAATGCGAATCCACATCTTTCCTCCCTTGCGCAGGTACCTAATGATTGCTCGCCGTGCAGCCTCTATTTGACGAGAGGGTATCCACTGGGTTCCCTGGGATTTCAAACCATAGCTGCCAAAGGAAAGTTCGGTACCTCGGTTTGCCAACCCTTTGCTTCGTCCTTTCATCCACTTTCTGTGTTTTACCTTCTTTGGTGTCAACATATTAGTCAAATTTTTCTCCTTTGTACAGCCATACCTTCACCCCAATAGTGCCATACGTGGTTCTAGCCTCCACTAAGGCATAATCTACTACAGAACGCATGGTCTGCAAAGGCAAGCGACCCTCTTTTAATCCTTCTCGCCTGGCAATATCCGCTCCACCCAAACGTCCCGCCACCTCCAATTTAGCTCCCTGAATTTCTTTGTTTGCCATAATCTTTTGCATGATCTGCTTTAAGACCCTGCGGTGCGGCATTCTCTTTTCTAACTGCTGGGCAATGTTCTGGGCTATCAGAGTAGCTGACTCTAAGGGGTTCTTGATTTCTCGAATCTCCAAGCGAATGTCTTTTACTCCAACAAGCTTTTGCAGCGCCTTTTTCACAATCTCAATACCAGACCCTCCCCTTCCAATGATCAATCCTGGTCTCCCTGAATTGATAATGACCGTGATGCGCGAAGCCGCCCGCTCAATCTCAATGGATTCCAAAGAAGCATCTTTCAGTTTCTTTTGCAAGAACTCTCGAATGCGAAAATCCTCCTCTAGGGTTTTAGCATACAATCTCTTGTCAACCCAACGAGAAAGCCAGTCCTTGGTTTCCCTGATGCGAAAGATTTTGGGATGTACTTTATGTGTCATGGTTAGATACTTTTTCTTCTAAACATTCTCTGCATTCCTCTCGGTTCCTTTTGCTTTGCGGTTTCCTGCACTGGCCGAAAACTTGGCTTTGCAGTTTTGCCTAAATCTCGGTTAGGAGTTCCTAAACGAGATTTAGGCAGGGCTTTCTTTGTCTTACCCTGCTCAATCTCATCTACCACAATGGTAAGATGGGAAGTCTTCTTCTGGATCTCGTAGGCCTGTCCCCGCGCCCTTGGGCGGTATCGCTTTAACTTTGGTCCCTCGTTTACCGCAATATGGGAGATATATAAATTGGCCACGTCCGCCTCAAAATTGTTCTTTGCGGAAGCAATAGCTGAGTTTAGCGTTTTTAACACCGGCAATGCAGAATGTTTTGCGGCAAATTGAAGCAGGCGTTGCGCTTCCACAACCTTCTTTCCCCGAATGAGGTCAACCGCCATGCGAACCTTGCGAGGTGCCATTCTTAAATACCTCAGTTTTGCCGTTGCTTTCATGTTACTTCTTCTCTGCTGCGGCCGGAGCAGCGCCCGTTGCCGCCTTTTGCTCTATTTCTTTTTGCATCCTTCCACCATGACGGGAAAATTTCGTGGTTGCTGCAAACTCACCCAGTTTATGGCCCACCATCTCTTCATGTACCACAACTTGCACAAAGTCTTTTCCCGTATGCACGCCAAAGATGAACCCAACCATTTCTGGAGTAATGGTGGCTCTCCTAGACCAGGTTTTTAAAACGGTCTTGTCTCCCAGTTTTCGGTTTTTTAACCGATTTTGAAGATTTTCGTCAATGTATGGGCCCTTCTTGAGTGATCGTGCCATGGTTTTTATTTCTTTCGCTTTTTCTTTTTCCTCCGCTGTACAATAAGCTTGTCTGACCATTTCTTCTTTCTGGTTTTCACTCCCAAGGCAGGCTTTCCCCAGGGGGTTTTGGGATGCTTCATTCCCCTTCCGGTCCTTCCCTCACCTCCCCCGTGGGGATGATCCACAGGGTTCATCGCGGTTCCTCTAACCTTGGGGCGTTTTCCTTTCAGGCGGTTTGAGCCTGCATTTTTTACCTTTTGGTATCGGTATTCTGGATTGGAAACCATACCCACTGAAGCAAAACTTTTTGAAGGAATCCTCCTTACTTCCGTGGATGGCAGTGCCAAGTGGGTATACCCTGCATCATGCGAAAGTACCTGAGCTGCGGCCCCCGCTCCACGCACAAGCTTTCCGCCTCGGTCAGGGCTTAACTCCACATTGTACACCATGGTTCCAACGGGAATATTGCCAATGCGCATTCTATTTCCGGTTCGTATCTCAGTCTTGTCTTTTGTCACAATCTCGTCACCCTCTTTGAGCTCATGCGGAGCCAAGACGTAAGAGCGCTCCCCATTTTCATACTCCAGCAAGGCAAGTCGCGCATTGCGGTTGGGATCGTATTCAATGGCAACAACTTTGCCGGGCATGTTAAGATGCCCCTGTGCAAAGTCAACTACACGATAGAGACGTTTTACCCCTCCTCCTCTGTGCCACACGGTGATCCTGCCCCTGTTGTTCCTCCCTCCACTTTTACTAAGATACCTCAGCAATGCTTTTTCTGGTCGTTTCTTTGAAACCTTTGGCATACTATCTTGAAATAACTTCAATGCTTTCTCCTGCTTTTAGTTGAACCACTGCCTTTTTCAATCCTTGTTTTACGCCTTCTCTTCGGCCAATACGAATCTTCTTTGCTGGCTTCTTTATCAAGCGAACGTTTCGAACCGCAACTCCATACAGCGCTTCCACCGACTGTTTCACTGCGTCTTTTGTTGCCTGTGGTTGAACCCGAAACACATACTGCCCCTTCTCCCCCAGCAAGGTTGCCTTTTCTGTGATGTGTGGATTCAACAAAACACTTGGGAAAGAAGGTGCCCTCTTTACCTTCTTTTTTATAACAGGAGCTGACTGTGGAGCGGCTTCATGTTCTTTTGGGTGAGAGTCAACTGCTTGTTTCGCGCGGGCACGTGTCTCGTGGAGTCCTTTTTGAGAGGTCGAAGAACGCCTGGGGTCTAATTCTTTCCTTATTTCTTTTAACTTTTTTAAAAAGCTGAATGGCATAATTAATTCCCAAACGTTTCCTCTAGTATTTTCAATGATTCCTTGGGCAAGATGACATTCGTTGCATTCATGACGTCCAAAACGTTTAACTCTCGCGCCTGCACCGTACTCAAGTACGGAATGTTGCGTGAAGCAAGAATCACCTTTTGCTCCATTGCTGGTAACACCAACAAGGTGCTTTTTTCGTTTAGGGGAAGGTTATGCAGTGCCGCTATCAGCTCCTTGGTCTTGGCGTTCTCAATACCGAAAGAATCGAGTAAGAAAACCTTGCTCTCTCGGAGCTTTTCTGACAGGGCCGAAAACAAGGCCTTCTTTCGCATCTTGGTGTTGAGTTTTCTTTTGTAGTTGCGCTCGCTGGTGGGGCCATGGGTAACTCCCCCCCCCCTCCAGAGGGGAGAACGAGTGGACCCGTGTCTTGCTCTTCCTGTACCTTTTTGTCGCCAAGGCTTCTTTCCGCCTCCTCGCACTTCACCCCGGTCTTTTACCTTAGCTGAAGCTTGTCTTTTGTTCCCCTGCTGAATGATGACTACCTGGTGCACCAAGTCAGGATTCCAGGCAACCCCAAAAATCTTGTCTGACAATTCCAGCTCACCTGCTTTTTCTCCTTTTGTGTTTAGCAATGCCTGTTTCATATTATCCTTGAATAAAAAGGAGTGTACCCGGTCTTCCGGGAACAGCTCCTTTCACAGAAAGCAGATTCTTTTCTGCATCAACCTGCACCACCTGAAGGTTTTTGGTTGTTATCTTTTCCGCTCCCATCCGCCCTGGCATGCGTCTTCCTTTAATAACTCTCTGGGGAAACATGCTTCCAACAGACCCAATGGTTCGTTCCTCATGCTTTACTCCGTGGGTGGCCTTTCTTCCGTGAAATCCGTGGCGCTTCACACCTCCTTGAAATCCCTTTCCCTTAGAAATACCAGAGATTTTCACCTTATCTCCTTCCTCAAACACAGAAACGGTCATTTGGTCCCCAACTTCAAGTTGGCTTCCTTTAATCTCTTTCACTGCCTTGTATCCCTTCTTTTTTGGCTGAAACCCAACCTGCACTGCGTCATACCCATCCTTTTCTTTGGTCAGTTTTCGCAAAACAGAAACAGGGCCAGCTTCAATAACGGTCACCGGAATGACTTTGTCCTCTTTAAATATCTGGGTCATACCCAGTTTTCTTCCTACTATTGCCTTCATATTTACAACAAAACGCCAGGGTGTAACCCTGGCACATCTAACATAGACGTAGTGTGGCTACAACCTCTCCGCCGCTCACAAGGCTGGCTTAGCGTTCATAGAATAGAGTATATGACAATACTCAAAGACTGTCAACACATCAACCAAAAACCGCTCTTAGTGGGCGGTTCCTGGTTTGCTTAAATCTCGTTTAAGAACTAATGACTTCCCGCATATCTCCTTAATTTCATTAAGGAACCATTCATTTAAATGAATATTGCCTAAATCTCGTTTAAGCAATAATGGCTCCCCCCCCTACTGGACGACGTTAGAACCTGTTTTATTTAGAGTGCAGGCTTGATGAAGACTCTCCTCCATCAACCGTATACAAACTTCCAGTTACGTAGCTTGCTTCGTCTGATGCCAAAAAAGCTGCAACATTTGCAACATCCTCTACTTTCCCAATTTTCCCTAGTGGATTCGATTTCGCATAGTCATCAAATTCTTTCTCAGAAGCAAAGACACTCCTCAACATCGGTGTATCAATTGGACCAGGCAGAATTGCATTTATCCTTACTCCTTCTGCAGCATACTCCTGTGCCATGCATTTTGTGAGCATGGTTATAGCGGCTTTCGTTGCACAATATGCAGGAGCAGCTGGGTCGGGGACTAACCCAAGCCCAGAAGAGATGTTAATGATAGTACCCTTACTATTCTTAATCAGCGGAATCCCATACGTGCACATCAAATACGTCCCCTTAATGTTGGTATCAACAATGTCATCCAACTGCTTCTTTGTTGTGCTCTCTACCGCCTCCTCAAAGTAAACGCCAGCATTATTGACGAGAATATCTAGACTTTTGATTTGTTCAAAAGCTGCTTTGATTTGTTCTTCTTCTCGTATATCGACTTGATAAAATTCTGCCTCGTAGTCTGGCTTTTTAACATCAAAAACTATGGCCTTTGCACCTTCCCTAATAAACCTCCCAGCAATAGCCTTACCAATTCCTTGCGAACCCCCAGTTATTAATGCGGTTTTGTTCTCTAGCTTCATATTTTTATTCTACCAAAAAACCGCCTGTTTGGCGATTCTTTGGTTTGCTTAAATCTCGTTTAAGCAGTACTGATTCTTGCACATATCTCCTAAATGAAACTAAGGATTCCTTAATTACATTTAGGATGAGTGCAATTCTCTAGCTACATTTTGATTTCGATGTCAACGCCGGCAGGAAGGTTGAGACTGGTTAAGGCCTCAATCACCTTCTGGCTGGGGTTGAGAATGTCTATGATTCTCTTGTGCACCCTCATCTCAAACTGTTCCCTTGAGTCCTTATGCACAAAAGAAGAGCGATTCACCGTATACTTCTTAATTTCCGTTGGCAAGGGAACAGGACCTACTGCCTCGCATCCATATCTGAGAACAGTATCAATGATCTGCTTTGAGGAAGCGTCAATGACCTTATGGTCGTAGGCTGAGATCTTTATTCTCAGCTTTTGCTGCAATGGCAAGAGTTTTTCTGCTTTTTGCTTTGTCGGAGGCATAAAAGGTACGGGGCGTGAGGAACGAGGGATGGTTAGTTGAGAATCTTGATCACAACTCCTGCTCCCACGGTCTTTCCACCCTCCCTGATGGCAAATCTCTGCTTTTCTTCCATGGCAATTGGCACCAAGAGTTTTACCTTAAAGTTCACGGTATCTCCAGGCATTACCATTTCGGTCCCCTCTGGAAGTTCAACGTCGCCGGTTACATCTGTAGTTCTAAAGTAGAACTGCGGTTTGTACCCCTTAAAGAATGGGGTGTGTCTTCCACCTTCCTCTTTGGCCAAAACATACACCTCGGCCTCAAACTCGGTGTGGGGTGTTACGGATCCTGGCTTTGCTAACACCTGACCTCGTTCAATCTCTTCTTTCTTGGTTCCTCGCAAAAGAATACCAACGTTATCACCGGCTCGTCCTTCATCTAAAGACTTGTTAAACATTTCTACAGACACAACAACGGTTTTTGAGGTGGGCTTAATGCCAACCAGCTCAACTTCTTCGTTGGACTTCACAATGCCACGCTCAATTCTTCCCGTAGCTACGGTTCCTCGCCCTTCAATCGAAAAGACATCTTCTACTGCCATTAAAAATGGCTTGTCTATCTCTCGAACAGGCTCTGGAATGTATTCATCCACCTTGTTCATGAGTTCCAAGATGGGTTTTATTGCTTCGTCGTCCACGGAAGTTGCCTCCAATGCCTTTAGAGCAGAACCCCGAATTACAGGAACATCATCTCCTGGGTAGTTATACTTTTTTAAAAGCTCTCTGACCTCAGATTCTACCAAATCTGCAATTTCTGGGTCATCCACCATATCAATCTTGTTCAAAAAAACAATAATAGACGGAATTCCCACTTGCCTGGCTAAAAGAATGTGCTCTCTGGTCTGAGGCATGGGGCCGTCTGGAGCTGAAACCACCAAAATGGCGCCATCCATCTGGGCTGCTCCCGTAATCATGTTCTTGATATAGTCTGCATGGCCTGGAGCGTCAATGTGTGCATAGTGGCGCTTGTCGGTCTCATACTCCAAGTGCGCGATGTTAATGGTAATACCCCGCTGTTTTTCTTCTGGAGCAGCGTCAATCTGGTCAATCGATTTCTCGGTCACGTTCTTTCCTGCCAACTTCAAACTATGCAGGATGGCCGCTGACAACGTGGTTTTTCCGTGGTCAACGTGACCAATGGTACCAACATTGACGTGGGGCTTTGTTCGCTCAAACTTTTCTGCCATATGTGTATTCTTCGATCAATTCTTATTTATTACTTAAGTATTGCAATTATCAATTATACTCGCTACTGCTCGTTAATTGACAATGTTCCAATTATACTCGCTACTGCTCGTTAATTGACAATGTTCCAATTATACTCGCTACTGCTCGTTAATTGACAATGTTCCAATTATAGCGGCAAATCGTCAATTGTCAACTCCCCAGGAACAGGCCCCATCTCTTCTTCCTCCAAAGGAGGTTCAACTGCCTCCTCTTGGCTATGATGCAAGTCCTGATTTTCGTAGGGGAGAATTATCATCACGGGCTTTCCGTTTTCAACAATGATAATCTTTCCCTTATCTTTTTGCAGTATGCGTTTTAATTCTTCCAAGTCCATAGTTCTTTTATCTGCGCTTGCCTTCAATAATTTCATTTGCTATATTCCCCGGCACCTCCTCATACGTGTTGAACTCCATGGTAAAGGTTCCTCTTCCTTCGGTCAAGGACCTCACGTTGGTGGCATACCCAAACATCTCAGATAAAGGAATCTTGACATCTATCACCTTGAGGTTTCCCCGGTCTTTTGTCTCTTCAATCCTTCCTCTTCTTGCTGACAAATCTCCAATTACGTCTCCAAGAAAATTAGAGGGTATTATTACCTCAAGCGACATTACGGGTTCCAGCAACACTGCATGAGCTTTCTTTGCTGCAGCCTGAAAGGCAATGGAGGCGGCAATCTTAAAGGCAAACTCAGAAGAGTCCACCTCATGAAAAGACCCGTCAAGCAGCGTTGCTTTCAAGTCAATAACAGGATACCCAGCTATCACTCCCTTGTCCATGGCTTCTTTTACTCCTTTTTCTACGGCTGGAATGTATTCTTGAGGAATAGCGCCGCCCTTAATCTTATTTACAAACTCAAAGCCCTCTCCCCGCTCCTTGGCCTCAACGCTCAAAACGACGTGACCATACTGCCCACGACCGCCAGACTGCCTGACATACTTCTCTTCTGCTTCTGCTTCTTGCTTAATGGTTTCCTTGTAGGCAACCTGAGGTCTTCCAACATTGGCTGTAACATTAAACTCTCTTTTCATTCGGTCTACGATGATTTCCAAGTGCAGCTCTCCCATGCCAGAGATAATGATCTCTTTGGTCTCCTGGTCTGTTAAAACCCTAAAGGTTGGGTCTTCGTCCGACAAACGTTTTAACGCCATGCCCATTTTCTCCTGGTCAGCTTTGGTGGCAGGTTCAATGCGAACCGAAATAACAGGCTCTGGAAAGGTAATCTGTTCAAGCAAGATGGGGTTTGCTTCGTCCGACAAGGTGTGCCCCGTGGAAGTGTTTTTAAGCCCCACAGTGGCAGCAATGTCCCCCGCATAGAGCTCCTCCACCTCTTCTCTTTCATTCGCATGCATTCTCAAGATACGAGAAATCCTCTCTTTGACGCCCGTCGTAGCGTTATACACATACGAGCCCTTTTTTAAAGTACCGGAGTACACGCGAAAATACGTTAGGGTACCTACAAAGGGATCGGTTGCAATCTTGAAGGCAAGAGCAGAGAAGGGTTCCGTATCTATTGCGTGGCGTTCAATCTCCTGGCCGGAACGCGGGTCAATCCCTTTAATGGGAGGAACATCTTGAGGAGAAGGCAGATAGTCCACCACTCCGTCAAGCATTAACTGCACACCTTTGTTTTTTAAAGAAGAACCCACAAACACGGGAATCAACTTATTTGCCAAAGCGGCTTTGCGCAATACTCTCTTTATATCTAGAGCCGGTATTTCTTCTCCCGCAAGATACCTATTCATTAAAGACTCGTCCTCTCCTGCTACCTTTTCCATGAGTTTTTCTCGCCACACTTTTGCCTTCTCTTTTAAATCTGCTGGAATTTCCTCCTCTTTGACCGTTTCCCCAAAGTCCCCCGTAAACGAGTATGCCTTCATTGAAATTAAGTCGATTATCTTTGAGAATTGGTCCTCTTCTCCATTAGGAATCTGCACCGCTACAGCATTTGGCGTAAGTTTTTCTACAATGGAGCCAAAGCTTTTCTCAAAAGAAGCTCCCATGCGATCTAACTTGTTGATAAAACACATACGGGGAACCTCAAATTTGTCGGCTTGGCGCCACACCGTTTCTGACTGGGGTTCCACCCCCGCCACTCCGTCAAACACGACAATGGCACCGTCCAGCACCCGCAAGGAGCGCTGTACCTCTACGGTAAAGTCAATGTGGCCCGGAGTATCAATAATGTTGATTCGAACCTCCTTTTCTTTGTTCTTCTCTTTCACATAGGTTGGAGTCCAAAAGCACGTGGTGGCGGCTGCGGTAATGGTAATGCCGCGTTCCCTCTCTTGCTCCATCCAGTCCATGATAGCTGCCCCTTCATGCACCTCCCCTATCTTGTGGGAAATACCCGTGTAAAACAAAATACGCTCGGTCGTGGTGGTTTTCCCGGCGTCAATGTGGGCGATTATTCCAATATCGCGCACTCTCTCAATAGGGTATTGTCTCGGCATACTGCTTTTGCATTACAAAAGCGCAAGAGTCTCGCCAGAGCGTAGCATCGGGCAGGCCGTGGGTATGGCGCTGCGGAGCGAGGCGAGATTCTTGCGCCCATATCTCACCACGCGAAGTGCGCAAATGCTCTGTTTGCTTCTGCCATGCGATGCGTATCTTCTTTTTTCTTGAAAGCCGCCCCTTCACGCTTATACGCTGCCATGAGTTCTTCAGCTAACTTCTCTTGCATGGGTTTCCCTTTTTTGGAACGGGCTGCAGTAATAATCCACCTTGTGGCCAAAGATTCTTTACGGTGGTCTTTTACCTGAACGGGAACCTGGTAGGTCGCTCCCCCCACTCTTTTTGAACGAACTTCAATCATGGGAGCAACATTTTCTAGGGCACGCTCAAACACCTCCACGGGATCTTTCTTGGTCTTCTCTTTTACAATATCAAAAGCACCGTACACAATCTTTCTTGCAACAGCCTTCTTGCCCCGCATCATAATGTGGTTCACAAACTTTGCCACTGTGGCATTGCTGTATTTCAGGTCAGGATTGGGAACTCTTTTTTGAAACTTTCCTCTTGGCATACTAATTTCGTTAGAAATCAAGGTTCTTGCGTTGGCAAGGTTCTTACTTTGCTCTCTTGGTTCCGTACTTTGATCTCTCTTGTTTTCTTCCTTCCACGCTTCCTGCATCCAAGACTCCCCGCACAATATGGTAACGAACTCCAGGAAGATCCTTTACTCTTCCACCTCGAAGCAGCACCACGGAGTGCTCTTGAAGGTTGTGGCCTATGCCTGGGATGTAGGCCGTAACCTCCATGCCGTTGGAAAGACGGACCCTTGCAACCTTGCGCAATGCAGAGTTTGGCTTTTTTGGAGTGGTGGTAAACACACGCAGGCATACTCCCCTTTTATATGGAGCTGCATACCGCACGGGCTGGTTCTTTTTTGTGTTAAAACCAAAACTTAAAGCAGGTGTTTTGTCCTTTCCCTTGGATTTCTTTCTTGGTCTCTTTATAAGTTGATGAATCGTTGGCATATGAAACAATTTTCACACAGAAGCTTATCAAAACTCCCATGTTTTGTCAATAAAACTTAACGAAATTAAGGATACGGCTCATTCCCTAGAAAAATGGGGTACCGACAATAAGGCTAAAGATGAGGTTCACTACATAAGACACAAAACCAAAGAAAAAGAAAATAACAAAGAGTAAGACAAAAAGACCAAACCGGGAGAGAAAGATTCTCAAAGCGTCAAACGAACGGGGCAGAAAGGTAAACAAAACGTGGGAACCGTCGAGGGGAGGAATAGGCAAGAGGTTAAATATTGCCAACAGGATGTTTAAGAAGACAATATAAGAAAAGATTAAGACCAGAGCTGGATTGAGCTCTACTAAAGGCAAAAAACGCAGAGCCAAGCCAAAAATCAGGGCAATAGCAAGATTGGAACCAGGCCCTGCTATGCTTACCAAAGCAGAACCATATTTCCCCTTAAGATTCATGGGATTGACCGGAACCGGTTTTGCCCAGCCAAAGATAATTCCCCCACCTCCAAGCTGGGACATTAAAATAAGAAACCCCGGCAAGAGAATGGAACCTATGGGATCTAAGTGAGGAATGGGGTTTAAGGTTAGCCTTCCTGCATTCTTTGCCGTGGGGTCACCTAGGGCATTGGCTACAACGCCGTGGGAGACTTCGTGGATTACCACAGAGAATATTAAGATAGCAATGAGGAATATAAATTCCATACGGCTTATTCTATCATACTTTGTATCTAGTATCTAGTATTTAGTATTTAATATTTTGAGTTTGTTTGGAATTTGTCTGGCTGCGCCATATCTTGCGAAGCGAGAGATTTTGACATTTAGCTTTCAAAATACTATATTGTGGTTATATGGCACAGCGATGTACACAGTGCGGCAAAGGCAGAAACCTTGCCTGGAGATTAGTAAAGCTCCGTGGTAAGTACAACCCTACCGTAAAGAGAATCCAGAAACCCAATCTCCAGTGGGCAAAGTTGGCTTCGGGAGAACGCGTGAAACTTTGTGCTAAATGCAAGAAGGCATTGGCAAAAACATAATCGGGGCATAGTGCAACGGCAGCACAAGTCCATGGGGGCTAAAAACCACCTGCGTGGTTTTTAGCGGGAAACCTACCTTAATTTGCCATGTCGCCGCTGAGGCGACGGCATAAGAAGGGTTTCCCCGGGTCCGCCGAAGGCGGATACCTTAAAAAATGACGGGGAGTAGTATAATGGTAGTACGTACGCATGGGGTGCGTACAGCCCGGGTCCGATTCCCGGCTCCCCGACAAGGGTGATTTTATCAAGCCAAGCAGTTTATACATGAAATTCACAATCTCTCTTAAAAAGGAACACCTTCTCAATATCATGAGGAAATGTAGGTATGCCCCAGACGGACAAGACAGCAGAACCGGTGAACTCCGGTTTTTTCGGTCTCTTACGGGCAGAAGATACCCACGATTTCACCTCTACGCCACAACTACGGATGACGAGGCAATCATTAAACTTCATTTAGACCAAAAACAACCTTCCTACCAAGGCAGCTCTGCCCACAGTGGAGAATACGAAGGACCACTCCTGAAGCAAGAAGCTCAGCGCATCCTAAATCTCGTTTAAGCAGCACTCTTGGGGAGGACCTGCTCTTTTATCTTCTGCCACCAGGAAGCATCATAATCTTTAAGTAGTTTCAACTGGCTCTCGTAAATATTCTCAAAGTATCCGTTTCCCACCTTTACCTCTTCAGCACACTTTGAAAGTAGAGATAGTCTGTCTGCAACTTTTACTATCTTTGCCTCCATACTCTCCCCATTTGAATCTTCATTCCAGAGGGCAATGTATTTCTCTTTCATGTCTTTTGGCAATCCCTCATACACCTGAGGGATGACCTCGCGGTTCACCTTTTGGATGGTTTCTTTTACCTCGTTTGAATAATGCTTAAATGGAGTGAGGATGTCGCCTGAAAACATCTCCTCTGTGTCGTGAATCAAAGCCATGGTGACTGCTTTCTCTCGGTTTATCTCAATGTCTGCTTTTTCCAAAATATCACAGAGCAGGGAAACATAGTAAGCGGTGTAAAAGGAATGCTCTGCCACGCTCTCTGGAAAATGCTGGGGAATAGAGCTGAATCTTACCACGTGGGCCAGTCCCCTATTTAAGATGTGGGGGAAAATGTTCATTGGTATATTGTAACAAAAAAAGTTATCGGAAAGCAAAACCCCGCCCTCTAAGCCGTCTGAATGACCTACTTATCATTGCGCTGGTTCATCTTTGCAATAAACGCAACGACATCATTCCGGCAGCATAGAGGGCGGGGCTGTACGCCCTATTCTCCTATAAATATTTCCGACAAAGGTCTAAGTGGATGCCACGGTGAGGTGTAACCCACGGGTCACACTCTGCCCAGCTTCCTAAGAAAGATATAGCGGAAAATTTAAAAGAAGAACGGGGCTTCTTGTATTGTACCACAGAGGTAAGGGACCTCGTCAAATCAACCTCACAATCCCAATACCCGAACCATTTGTTTGATGAGAGAAACCACTACGGCTTGAGGCAGAAGACTATATGAAGAAACTCCTTTATCGTCTTTAACCACCCACGGCTTCTCAAGAACTTTTACTTTCTGCTCTTGTTCTTGCCACTCATACACATACTCCGGAGTAATTTCGTAATCATCAATGTATTCATGTGCTGCATTTACGGGTACGGTATTTCGCAATAGGATTTTCGGAATTCCATGCAAGTTGAATGCCTGCTCCATGAGTTTTGCATCCATCTTTAAACGTGCTTTGATGGGCCCTGTGCCGAGCTCGTCCCCCTCCTTTGGTACCATTTCAATTTCCTTGCCGCCATGATTTGGATGATCACAGATAAGATAAAATTCTTTTGTATCTTCTTTGTATCCTACCTTAAGCGTTGAAAGAAGTTTTAGGTTTCTTGAAGTTTGGTCCACGGGGCATATTCTTCGCCATTTAATTCTCTCATCAATCACGCTTGTAGGCACATCAATGAGGGTGAAAAAGTCTGGGTCGTCTCGGTACCCAACCAGGTCGCGAAAGAACAAGGAATATGAAATTTGATCCAACGTACGTGGAAATCCGTCAAGAAAAATCGCCTTCTTCTCTCTTTTTGCTATTTCCTTCTTTACAAGAGCTAAAATAAGTTCGGTTGGAAGAAGGGATTGGGTACTCCGGTTTTCAAGGCTTGAGATAATATCATCAAGAGAAACCCATCCCCGATAAGACTTTTCAAGAAAGGTGAGGAGTTCTTTCTTTCTCGCAGGATCCTGAATAACGCTATCTAGATCTCGTACGATGTCTCCTATGGCAACGTGAGAGATACGTTCTGGGCCAACAAGTTCAGCAAACATTTTTGAATATGTTCCTTTGCCGGCATTTTTTTTACCAAGAAAATACGCAATGAAGGTATTTAAAGAAAGGTACTTTTGAAGCTTCGCAATCTCCTCTCCTGCTTTTGCTTCAAAATACTCCTTTTGCTCTTGAGGGCTGGTAAGATTAAATGTTCGGTCAAGCCCTACGATTTTCGTTTTAAAAAGCGGGAATTCAATTTTCCCTGCGTTTGGTTGCTCCATGATAATCCATTCTGCCTAAATCTCATTTAGGCAACACACAAATAAAAATATAATCGTATTTGCTTAAATTCTATTTAGTTATCCCCACCTGAATGGAATTTAGGTAGGGGGAAATAAAATAGAATAGTACCCTCTTGGTCTGTTCTGCGTACTTTTATACCATATTCCGCCAAATTCGCAAGAACTTCTGGATGTGGATGTCCAAATCTATTATCCTTGCCAACGGAAATGATCGCGGTAGAAGGTCCCACCGCCCCCAAAAGCTCCCGGGCAGTTGAGGTTTTGGAACCATGATGAGCAATCTTCAGAATATCAGCTACAAGCTCACTTTCTGCTTTAACCACCCTTTTCTCTATCTTCTTTGTCGTGTCTCCCAAAAGAAGGACTTCGTGCTCTCCATATACTAATCTTGCAATAATAGAGGTTTCGTTGCTCTTTTCTTTCTGAATATCAATTCCCTGCTCTGGATACAGAATCTCAAGCACGGCTTCAGATCCCTCAAACACAATTCTTTGTCCTGCTTTAGCCAGAATCTCTTGCGTGCCCTCTTTTTTCAAGGCCTTCTCAAAAGCCTTAAATACCTTGGTATCCTTTCTCTTGCCGGTCCAGAGAACATTCTTAACCTCATAGCTCAAAAGCACATTCACCAATCCCGCAACATGATCTGCATCGGGATGAGTTAAAACAACAAGATCGATGGTCTTATCCCAAAAGGGCATAACCTCTCCAAGCCTTAAAAGAACCTTCGCATCCGGTCCTCCATCAATGAGAACCTGGTGGCCCTGTGGCGTTTCAAAGAATATGGCGTCTCCTTGCCCAACATCAAAGAAAGCAAGCTCCAAAGAGGGGCTAAAAAGAACTTCGCTCCAAAGGACTGGGGCGATAAAGCTTGCCCCCAGGAACACTAGAACAATCAGAGTAACTTTCATGCCAACACAAACCCCGCCCTCTAAGCTGTTTGGATGACCTACTTATCACTCCGACAGCATAGAGGGCGGGGTTGCAAAATAGCCTTCTTAATAGTTTACTTATTCCCCAAAATTCGGAACATCTTCGTGCCGCATTTTGGGCAGGTGCCTGTCATAGCTCTCCGTGTTTTTCCGCCCTTTCCCTTCATGGGAACCTCTCTGGCACCCTGTATCTCTCTTTTTGCCTTACACTTTACACAGTATCCCTCAGTAGGATCAGCCATATTATGAATAATGGTTAGGTTATACCAAACGACCTTTCCCTCTCTTTACGTCTCATTCTCAATGTTGAACGAAGTGAAACATCAAGGTTTTGAGGGTTTACCCCTCAAGTTCTTATTATACCTTAAATAAAGCCAAAGTAGTAGTCAAGCCCCCCATCCAAATCCGGGACGATTCTTGAACATTACAAAAAGCCGCCTCAAGGACGACTCTTTGTTCTGTTTTCAATACATTCCATTAACAGTTACAGCACAATATCTCCACAAGCAACATACACACTTGCTTCTTCATCTGACTTATGCACGTTTATCGACAAAGGCAGACCAGCCTGCAATGTAGCCATGGAAACCTCAAGCATGGTTTCAGAATAACCATCTCCTGTAAACTCTAAAGGATACTGAACCCCACCAATATCGGTGCATGAATTCACATGGATATGTACTGGCTGTGTTACGCCCTCTGGCGCACCGGTCAAGCGCAAAACAACCCTTATTCCTGTTTCCACTTCCGTGATAATTGCTATTCCGCTCTCGCCAGATCCATTCTGTTCCTCAAGATTCACTGTTATCTCATTCACCACCTCCGGCTCACTCATCTCTGCTAGACCTTCTTCTCTTTCCCTGTCCGCAGGAGCCTGCGTGAACGCACCTGTACTCCACACATACCACCCGATTCCAGCTACAGCAACAATCCCAACGATAAGAATGTATTTATTCATCATGTATACTTTCTATTATTTCTTATACAAAACGACCTTTGTCAATTGTACCCAAAAAGCAGTTTCTCAATAACCCAACACATACAGTGTCTTTCTGCTCATTATTCGTAGGTTTTGCCGGTATTTTGAGGCACATATTCTGGGCCTTTATTGCGATAGCGTTGAATAAACTCACGAACGCGCTTTGCATCAAGCGTACCGTCCTCACGAAGATTAAACGTATCGAGTCTCGTCCACACAGCCAACGCAATGTCAGTCTCGTTAGCTACACGCGGGCTCATGATAGTGCCAGACTGCCCCTTTACGGCGTCCTTCAAAGCCGCAATGGCTTCCTGCCCAATGTCGGGCTTGTAGGTAATCCAAACCCTTCCATGCTCCAAGCTGTGGATTACAGCCTCGTCCGGCTTCTCTACATCGTAGATGCCGTCTCGCAAAGGAGTAGCCCAGTGATTCCCCGATGTTGGTGGATTTGACTGATACAAAACGCGCGTTCCTTCCTGAACATGCGTTCCGCCTTCCTGAGGTATTACACGGGAGTAATCCTCGCCCAAAGGTTCTGGGGTCAAAGCTTGAATGCCAAACCACCCTGCCACCGCAATAACACCAAGAGAAATTGCCCAGATAACAAGTTTTTTGGTCTTTCTCATTCTTCGTTCGTGTATTTGTCCTTCGCGCTTTTCCTGGTGCCTTAAGTCCTTCCTCTCTTTTTTTGATAGCTGTTCTTCCATCAGAGTTGCGCTTCAATGATTGATTGCAACTGAGAATAGGGTATGGCCCCGCGCACCGGCACTCCGTTCACAAAAGAACCTGGAGTTCCTGCAACCCCGCCCTGTATTCCCTGCTGATAGTCCTGCTCCACCTTGTCTTGGTACTTTCTTTCTGAAACACAGGTTTGAAACTGCGAAAGATTAACCCCAATTCCTAAGGCAACTTCTTCATAAAACGCATTTCCCAAACGACTCTGGCTTTCAAACATGGCATCTGCAAATTCCCAAAATCCCTCGTCCCCCTTTTGCTCCCATACGCATTCCGATGCTTCTGCTGCAGGACGTGCCTGTGGATGAATATTGTCTAAGGGAAAATGCTTGTACACCCAGCGAAGATCTCCGTCATACTCCGACAAAGCCCTAAGAACCGTAGGATGGAAACGCTGACAGAAAGGACACTCAAAATCCGAAAACTCCACCAAGGTTACTTTCGCATTGGGATTACCCCGAATATGGTCGTTTACGCCGATGGTAAAGTTAACTGTGGATCCGTTGTTATCCACCGTATTGGTGGAAGTCTCTCGCTGTGCGGTCGAGCCTGCGCGTTCTGGCACACTTCCTTCACCCATATTAGCTAAGTAAATAATGGAGCTTCCAATGACCAAAGCCGCAAACACGATGGCACCCGGCAAAAACAGCTCTTTGTATTCTTTAAGGTTGTTAACCATATATATTCTCTGTGTCCTTAACTATTTAGTATCTGGAACCTTTCCATGCAGTTCGCAGATATCTCCATGGGTTTGATGATACTCGTAAGCAGAGGTTGCAGCAACCGACCCAAGAGCTGCGGCCGTAATGTCCTGCTTAAATCTCCCAAAGTGGTTCGTTGTATCTCCTGCTGCAAATACGCCCGGCACATTTGTTTTCATCAAATTATCCACCTTCATATATCCTTTTTCATCCAACTCAATACCAAGCTGTTCTGCAAAGGTCTTGTCGGGATCAAAACCAACTTCCACAAACATACCATCCACCTTCAGGTCCCTTGATCCTTTGTATTCCTTGGAAAGAACGAGTTTCTCCAAGAACTTTTCTCCCATAATCGCTGCAACCTCAGTTTCCAGCAACACCTCAACCTTATTGCCCTGAGCTTTCATGCGCTCGAGGTTCACGGGTTCTGCCATTACTTCTTTCCCTCGGACAATAAGATAGATTTTCTTAGCATACTCAGAAAGAAAGTTCACTCCCTTCACGGAAGAATCTCCCCCGCCAACCATGGCAACCGTTTTGCCGCTGTATACCGGGCCGTCGCACGTGACGCAGTAATGCACTCCCTTTCCGGTTAACTCCTTTTCATTGGGAAGGCCAAGGTGACGCCGCTGAGAGCCAATGGCAAGAATAACAGTGTTGCCTTGAAATTCCTTTTCGCCAACCTTAACGGTAAAACAATTCCCATCAGAACTGATCTTTTCTGCCTTTCCTTTTTCAAACACAGCTCCAATGTCCTTTGCCTGCTTTTGCATTGCCTTTACCAGATCAAACCCATCAATGAATAGAATGCCAGGGTAGTTTTCAATTGCTCCTGCAGTGGCCGTCTCACCCCCAAACTCCCCCTCAATCACCAAGGTTTCCATTTTGTAGCGCCTCGCATAGAGCGCAGCAGAAAGACCCGCCGCTCCAGACCCAATAATGATGAGATCGTACTTCATAGATCCTTTATATTATACAAGTAAAAGGCACTGTTAATCAAGCCAATGTGGGTATAGGCCTGGGGAAAGTTTCCCAAGAATTCCAGACTTTTGGGGTTGATCTCTTCTGAATACAGCCCCACATGGTTTGCCAGTTTTGTTAAACTTGCAAGATATACTCTCGCCCTCGACTTTTCACCAGCAAAAATTAAGGCATCAATCAACCAAAAGGAAGCTGGCAGAAAAGCGCCTTCTCTACCTGGCAGACCGTCTTTGGCGGTATAGCGCAAGAGAAGCCCATTCATCACGGAAAGTTCGTTCTCAATAGCTTTGATGGTAGAAATCATTCTCTTGTCTTTCCCGTTGATAAATCCAACTACGGGCATTAAAAGCAAAGAGGCGTCTAAATCCTGAGAACCAAAACTCTGTACAAAGGACTGCTTTTGTTCTGACCATCCTTGTTTCATGACTGCAGAAAAAATGGCTTCCTTCTCCTTTTCCCACACTTCAACCTCTCCCTCAAAGCCGTATTCTCTTGCGATCTTTATTGCACGGTCCAAGGCAACCCAGCACATAACCTTGGAATACACAAAGTGCTGCCTTCCTCCGCGAACTTCCCAGAGACCCTCATCTGGCTGACGCCAAATCTCCACCACATAGTTTGCAAACTTGCGAAGAATGTTCCAGGTGCTCTCTTCTATCTTGTAGCTCTCATCCATTAAATGGATGCGCCAGACTGTGTCTAACATGGAACCGTAAATGTCCCACTGCTTTTGAAGATGTGCCGAGTTGCCAATGCGCACGGGCTTTGAACCTCTATATCCCTCAAAATGCGGGAGAATCTCCTCTCTTAGATTCACCTCGCCCTGCAATCCGTACATAATTTGAACATCCTTTGGGTCAAAGTTTCTCAAGCTGCAGCATTCATCCAACAGCCAATCCACATACGCTCGTGCTTCCCTCACATATCCCATTTGAAAAAGCGCTTGCAAGGTAAAAGAGGAGTCTCGAATCCAGGAAAACCGATAATCCCAATTCCTTACTCCCCCAATGGCCTCTGGCAAAGAGGTAGTAGGAGCTGCCGCAATGGAGCCAGGCGGTTCAAAAAAGAGAATCTTTAAGACCAGAGAAGACCTCACCACCAAATCATGCCAGGGACCCGAAAGCGGGCAGCTTTTAATATCGCAGCGATGGACCCAATCCTCCCAGAATTTTTTGGTTTCTTTAAGCTCCTCTTCGTAATGCTCATCTGCCCAGTCTTCCTTTGTTGTCTCATGGTAGTGAAAAGCAAGATATGCTGACTCTCCTTCTTTTAAAGCAAGGGTGCCGGTTGCAACGTTGCCGTAAATTGCATACTCGCCAGGAGAAATCAGCTCTCCCTTTCTTGTGCCTTCATGGTCTACTCCAAGGCCATGCTCAGTGAAAGAAAGTGTGGTTTCTCCTCTGGCATAGTCAAAGCGTGGAGCAAAGATAACCTGAACTTCACAGGTTCCCTTTGTGCATGTAATCTTTCTATGAACCTCTGCTTTTTCTCGCTCTTCCATGGCTTTTCCGGCTTGAGCTGGGATATAATCTACAACTTCCACCACCCCATTGTCGGTAGTAAAGCGGGTCACAAGAATATTGGTAAAACCAAGGTATTCTTGCTTTACCTTATAGGATTCCGTGGGAGCTATACTCCAACTTCCCCCTTTTTGCTCGTCCAGCAAGGCAGCAAACACCGAGGGTGAGTTTAAGTAGGGAGCCGGAGCCCAATCAACCGAACCTTCCTTTGAAACCAGGGCTGCGGATCTCAGGTTCCCAATAATGGCGTAGTCACGAATGGGTTTATACATGCTGCTTTGCCAGTTCTAAGGCTCCATATAACCCTGCCGCATCTCCAAGCTCTGCCTTCACAACAGGAGGAAGTTCTGGGAATATGGTTAGAATATCCTTCAGATACTTCCTTGTCATGTCCAAAGAAATCGCAGGGTCTCCGAGAATCATGGAGCCGCCAAGCACAACGATATCCGGGGACCAATGAAGAATCGTGTTGTTCAACCCGACCGCAAGCAGCCGCGCCAGCTCATCCCATATCGTTTTGTCTGCAATCTTTCTGGGGTCTTTGCCGTAGCGGGCTGCAACTCCACTCCCAGAAACCAACTGCTCTAGCTCTAGGCTTTTTCCCTGGTCAATAATCTGGTGCCCGGGCTCAAAACCCATGGCACTGCGATCAACCCTTCCATCTATGATTCGTGCTCCTCCAACTCCCGTACTCACGGTCATATACACAACAATAGATTTCCCCTTCCCTGCTCCTTGAACAGCCTCCCCCACACCGGCCGCCACAGCATCATTCTCAAGCGAGACCGGAACTTTGAATATATTCTCGACGTCTCGTTTAAACGGCTTTCCTATGAGGGCTGGCGTATGCGGAGAGTTCACCAGCATGCTCCGCGCTGAATCCAGGGGACCCGCCAATCCCGCTGCGATCGATTGCAGTTCTCCAGGCGGCAGGCTCTCTTGTATCTCTTTAAACTTTAAAAGTATCTCTTCATACGAAGGGGGCGTTGGGATAACCACGGACTTCTCGATCGTTTCACCATCACGTGAAAGCGCGTAGCGACACTTTGTTCCTCCAATGTCGAACAATAAATACATAATCAATGTGTCTTAAATGAAATTTAGGAAATTTGAATATCGGTGAATATATGAACCTCTTTCATTTCATGAATAATGCGAGCTGGCGTTTCCCACAATGTTCCTTCGACCTTGAGCGCTCGTTTGAGTGCTTCTTTCTTCTCTTTGCCCACCATGTACAGTACTGAATGGTCTACCATACGCAAAAAAGGCAGTGTTATTGTTGCTCTTAAAGGATACTCGTTCTTCTTTTGTGCGTCATACCCCCGCACCAAGGCATCACCCTCAAAAAGTTCCTGGAATCTGCTCTTCTCTTTGGGATAGGGCATGATGCCTGCAGTATGTCCGTCAGCCCCCACACCCTGGGTAATGACAATTCTTCCTCCAGGGTGTTCTTCTTTCCAATTCGTGAGTGCTGCTTCAAAACGCTTAGCAAAAACCTCCAGGTCTTCTCCCCGCTGCACTCTTGTATCAATAAAATATGCTCCACGATCCTGGGCCTTCTCAAAAAACCCAGTTTCAGCCAACTGGGCAAAGTTATTCACCTTGGGGTCCTCTGAGAACCGCTCGTCAGTCATTCCGACTATAAAGTTTGGCGGGAAAATGACAATGCGTTCTAATAGTCCCGAGGAAGAACCGCCAGAAGATAAAAACAGTGTGGGCACGTGAGAATGTGCGTCCAAAATTTGGTTCAAGCGCGATGAGGCTTTTTTTATAGCTTCTTCCTTATTCTTTGTGCGCGTAATCTCCATCATATTTTGTGTCCACCAAATACCGCTCTCAACGTAGAAAGAATCTTTCCTGTGAAGCTTGGATTCTTTGCAGAGCGTACCCTGAAATCAAAAGCTCCCTTAATAATGGGGACTGAAACCCTCAACTCTTTTGCGGTTTTCACGGTCCACTCCCCCTCACCAGTATGGGCTACACTGCCGGAAGCCTTTTTTAAATCTTCCCCGTATTCTTCGAACCCCTCTTTCAACCAGCTCACCAATCTTGAAGTAATGATGCTGTTTTGGCTGTATATGTTAGCGACTTCTTCTAAGCGAAAACGGAAAGGAGATTTCTTCAATACAAAAAACCCCTCGGCCAGAGCCTGCATCATGCCGTATTCAATGCCGTTGTGCACCATCTTGGCAAAGTGGCCTGCTCCGGATTTCCCCATGTAACCAGAGGCGGTATCTGAAAGAGCGCGAAACAAGGGTTTGGTCTTTTCATATACCCTCTTTTCCCCACCTGCCATAATGGCAAACTTTCCCTGTTTAACTGATACAGGTCCCCCTGAAATCCCTGTGTCCAAGTAGTGAATCCCCTTCTTTTTCAATCGAGCAGCTCTTCTCACAGAATCCTTAAAGAAAGAATTGCCTCCGTCAATCACCACATCCCCTCTTTTGAGAGCGCCTATTAATCCTTGCTTTCCAAACAAAGCCTTGTCCACGGGCCTACCTGCCGGAACCATCAAGAACACGGTTCTCGGCATAGAGAGCTTTTGCGCTAACTCCTTTGGGCTTGAAGCTGCCACAGCGCCTTTTCTTACTGCAACTCTCAGTACTCTTCCATTAATATCATACACCACAACACGCCATCTCTTTCTCAAAAGCCTTTGCACCATTGCCATACCCATCTTACCTAACCCTATAAATCCGATTTCTTTTTTCATACTTTTGTAAACTTAGTTTAACTAAGTTTCTATAACAAAAGCTCCTTGAGGATACATTACCAGAGGGGCGTTTGCTTTCTCCCAACCTCGCAAGATAGAATCGACAAACTTCCAGCTTGCCATAATCTCCTCGGTACTCACAAACAGGGTCTGATCTCCCTCAATAACACTCAAGAGCAACCGCTCATATGCATCTTGGAATTCTTCTCCCTCAAAGGCCTCTTTGTAATCAAACACGAAGTCCTTTTCTTCAATCTGCATCTTTGTTCCAGGTTTTTTCACCCAGAACTTCAGACGCACCCCCTCGTCTGGCTGTATCGTGTAATGCAGCACATTCTTGTAATGCTCGTTCTTGTCGGGACATAGACAGAAGCCCGGATGCCGGAACACTACTTGCACTTCCACCAGGTCTTTTTCCATTGCTTTGCCGCTTTCTAAGATAATGGGCACGCCTTTCCATCGAGCATTGCTCAAAGACGTCACAATGCGAAAGTAGGTCTCGGTCTTTGAATCTTTTGCAACGTTTTTTTCTTGCGCATATCCTTTGTACTGTCCCCGTATCGTCGTTTCCAGCAGCGCTTTCCCCATAGGAACTTGCAGCGCCTTGAATACTTGCGAGCGTGCATGCCGAACAGCGTCCGCTTGAAAGGATGCCGGGCTCTCCATGAGAAAAAGCGCCAGAAGCTGAAGCATGTGGTTTTGGCCAACATCGCGCAATGCGCCCATACCATCATAGAAGATGCCTCGCTCTCCGATTCCTTCTTTTTCCAGAAGCCGTATGGAAACGCTTTCCACCCAATCCTTGTTCCAGGCGGGCTCCAAGAAGGAATTGGAGAAACGAAACGCCAAGATGTTCTGCACGGTTTCCTTTCCCAGGTAATGGTCCATGCGGTAAATCTGTTCTTCTTTAAACAACTTTCCCAGCATGCGGTCTAACTCTTGTGCTGTTTTTAAGTCTTTGCCAAAGGGTTTTTCAACGATAACACGAGTCCATCCCTCCTCTGGACTGCAGGGTTTCGTAAGTCCAGTTGCATGAAGGTTTTGGAAAATAGTTTTGTAGTGTTCTGGGGGGACCGCCAGGTAAAAGAGTTTGTTGGAGCAGACCTGCCACTCTTGGTCTCTCATTCCAAGAAACTCAGCTAACTTCTTGTATCCTTCTCTTTCCCCAAAGGTTCCTTGCTGGTATACAAAGAATTTGGAAAAAGAAGCTATCTCTTCTGCGGCTGCCGCAACCTTAGCTTTCGTCATCTCTGCCACCATCTGCTGGAATCTTTCCTTATCTAAGCTGTCCTTGGAAAAACCGACCACCTGAAAAAGCTTGGGAAGATTTCCTTCCTTGTATAGATGAAAGAGCGCCGGGATGAGTTTCCTGCGCATCAAATCTCCGGTTGCGCCCAAGATAACAAATATGGTGGGGAGAGTTTCTTTATTATTCATTCGTCTATTGTAGTATTATCTTTGCGCCTCATCAATTCTGGCTGCTGCCAGCTTAAGCGCAACCGTTCTCGGATTCTCTTTGGTCCTCAAACTCTTTTGAAGTACCTTTCTTGTACTTTCCTTTATCTTTCGCTCCACGGTATCAAACATGCGCTTTGGGTTGTATCCGCGAAACTCAGCATATGAGCTGATAACTCCACCTGCGTTTGCGACAATATCAGGGACAATAAGAATACCTCTTTTGTGCAGTTCTTCTTCAACATTTTCTCGCATGGGAATGTTGGCTCCCTCCACAATGATCTTTGCTTTAATCTGATCTTTGTTGCCCTTGTGAATGACGTCGGTCACGGAAGCTGGAATCAGGATGTCTACTGGCAAGCCCCAGAACTCCTCTGAGGAAATCTTTTCCCCTCCTTTGTACTCCATAATAGAAGCTTTGTGCTGTATTAAGGGTCTCATCTGGGTTTTTTTGAATCCACTCTCAACATGCACCGCACCCCTTGCGTCGGCTATGGCAACAACCTTTGCACCCATATCAGTTAACACACTATAGGTAAAGCTTCCCACGTTTCCAAAGCCATGAATTGCAACCTTGAGGCCGCGAATATCCAATCCCAAAAACTCAGAAGCAATCTTGGCAGAGTGAGCTACCCCGAACCCAGTGCTGCCAAATTCATGGGGAATGCCACATTGTTCTACCGATCCCCCTTCCCCAAATACCAGCATGCAAAGAGATGCCGGTTTGCCCGTGGCACTTCTCCAATTTCCTGTTGCCTCCACAAACCACTGCATTTCTTGATCTCCGGTATTCACGTCGGGTCCTGCAACGTACTTTTTTGGAGTCAGCAATGAAATTGCTCTTGCAAACGACTGTACGTACTGCTTTTTTAGCTTATCTGAACCTCCTGGCCACACAATTCCTCCTTTTGCACCACCAAAAGGCAACTCTGCCAAGGAGTTCTTAAAGGTCATGGCCCGGGCCAGCCTCCTGATTTCCTCTTCTGTCACATTGGGGGTCATTCGAATGCCTCCCTTTCCTGGACCCAACACGGTATTGTCAACCACCAAAAACCCAGTCATGTGAAGGGCTGGGTCATAGACCTTGAGCACAATTTCTGGCCCCCATTGATCGTACTCGCCATGCGAGGAAGCGTGCTTTTGCTGCATATATTACAAGAGATCTAATAACTGCTCTTCATAATTCAGAAACTGCAGCGCATTATACACATATGCAATCCAAATGACAAAACTGTCGGTTACCATAAAGATTCCAAGGATAATAAGAAAGACTCCTCCCACAATAGCTACCCAGTTGAGATATCTGCCCAGCTTGGCGAAATGCTTTGAAGCCCAACCAATGGCAAGGGCGGTAAGCAAAAAAGGCACTGCCAGTCCCAAAGAGAACACAAACAGGAGAAAAGCGCCCTTCGCCACCGTGGCAGAAGAGGCAGCAAACGTTAGAATTGCCCCTAAAATCGGCCCAACACAAGGAGTCCACCCAACCGCAAACGTACCTCCAAACATAAGAGAACTGAATGGGGTTCCTGGTTTAAGTTTTCCCAGTACCCGCATCTGGCGCTCTGGAACCAGAAAACGGAATAGCGGAAAATGAAGAAGATTGATTTTCCCTTTGCTCAAGCTGGTAATTGCAGGAGCCAAGAGAAATAGCCCAAAGAAAATAATGAGCACGCCCCCTATCCTGGTTATGAGAGAACGATACTGGAAAAATACTGCTCCCCCAAGACCAAACAAACTTCCCAGCAGAATAAACACCGCACTAAATCCTATCACATAAAAGACCCCGTTCAGAAAAATCTTGAGCCGTGCTTTTTTTGCCTTTGTCGGGTCTTGTAAATCGGCAACCGAAGAGCCGCTAATAAAGCTCAAATACCCTGGCACCAAAGGTAACGTGCAGGGCGCTAAAAAAGTAATGATGCCGGCAACAAAGGCTGCGAGGATAAAGGTGAGACTGATGGGTTCCATAGTTTAAAGCTTAAAGGGCGCCTGCAAAAGGAATCCGAGGATAATGAAGAAGATACCAATGATCCCAAGCAACTGTTCTCTCCTCATCGTGCGGAACACCCTCTCATCAATCTTGTGTTCTTTGCGAAAGCGATAGTGCACCATGATGGCTGTGAAGGCCACCATGATTTTGCCGATGACGTCTAGGGTAAAACCAACAAATTCAATATTCATAGTTCTTCTGGGGGCATGCCCTGTGCGGTAATTTCCAGGTTGCAGCTGTGGTGCTCTGTGCACCATGCTTCGCACCGCTCAGCTAGTTCTCTCGCTCTATAGCGATACCCGCACGCCTCACAGACATATTCATCTTGTTTGATTTCTTTCACCATAATTATAATATCTTCTCCACTCTACGCTTCATCTCATCTAAATCCATTGGCCCTCGCTTGTGGTCTTGAATCACACCATCTTTATCAACAAACAAGGTCTCGGGCATGGAAAATCCTCCAATGGACTTGTAGAAGGAATCTTTGGGGTCGAGCAAGAACACCAAATCCTGGGTGATGCCGATGTCATCGGTATACGATTTTGCGGTATTCAAGGATTCGGCCCGGTCAATGGCAATAACTACCACTTCGGGGAACTCTTTTTGGAGTAGAGAAAACTCAGAGAGCTCTTTTACGCAAAAAGGACACCACACAGCCCAGGCATTGACCACCAAAGGCTTGCCAACAAAATCAGTTAACGCTACGTTGTTTCCCTCGTAGTCAATGAGCGTAAGATCGGCAAGCTCACGTCCAGCTCCCTGAGACGTAACCTCCTGCTGTTCTCCAGGAGTTCCTCCCTGTGTCAAGAGCAGGATTCCCCCTCCAATACCGACTACAACGATGATGCCAAAAATAACAAACTTAGACATAAAAAGTGTTAGGAGGCTCTTAGCGAGACCAAGGATTCCTTGGTCTCGCTAAGGCATCCCCCAGGAATTACTTATTAGCAACCACACGTACTATCAGTACACTTTCCATCTTCTCCATGCGCATGTCCGCAGCCCTCGCACGTTTTAGGAGTATCTTCGTTGTAAAACATATTGTGTTGCTATGGTTAACTTATATTCTCTATGACCTTTTCTTTATCACTTATACAACTCTGTATCGGGATGAGCAGCAGCCCAGGAAAACCAGAATCCACTGATTGGGTTTATTCGTTCTTCCTCTCCTCCGGGGCCCTTTTTGTACATTCGCACCACATCAAGTTCTGTATCGTGGCGCAGGACAAGATCTGTTCCTTCAAAAGAATCTTCCACTGTTCCCTGTTGCTTTACTGACTCTGTAGAATACGCTTTTGCCTTTCCGTTGATTACGATTCCAAATACAAATGCATCGTTTGAGAGTCTCGTATCTTTTGGGTTTGCCAAAGAAAGCGCAAGGCCTGTTGCAGTAAAGTAGTCGCCGTACGGGTTTTGTCCGTAGAATCTGCGCGCGCCCGTGTCTTGAGAAAGAACTTCTCCCTGGGGAAATTTCTTTTTCCAGTTGCCGTACCGCATCTGATCTGAGGGAAGGATAGCAAGTTTCGTTCCTGTCATTTCACCCACAATGGCTTCAGCCAACACCTGAGACCACAAGCTGTCTGTCTTTCTATCATACATTACAAGATTAGACTTCCATAATTTCCCCGATGTTCCAAACTCCACCCGTTCTCCTTGTACCACGGGATCAAGCACAAAACCTGTAAGGCAGAGAGGACAATAGGTTACTAAAACCCTTTCCCCTTCTATGGTATCGTTCACAATCTCATGCCACACAATAATCTGGTAGGGGTAAAAGCGATGCGTGTCTCCTTGAGAAAATGCAATGCCAGGTTCCTCATCTTTCAACCAAGCATCTGCTTCTTTTGAAGAGATAAACTTTGGGTTATCAATAGAAGGAATGCCGTCTTTAGGTGGCCCCCCGCTCAAAATCTCCTCTAAGGGTACGCTGTGCCTTACCCCGTCGGTTACGAAAATCTCTTTTTCTACCATGGTTTTCTGGTCAACATCTTCCACCGTTATAGTTTCAACGACGGTATCTCCTCCCTTTGGCAAGTCAAAAGAAGAGGATTGCTGGCGCAGAAGAACTGTTCCCAGGATTACGCCGGCAGCCAGCAGTAAAAGAATGATAATGCCACGCTTCATGCTTCCTTATTTGACTCCTAAAAGTTCTGAGAGCTTCTTTTCGTCAAAGCCAACAACAATATTCCCTTTCACATCAATGACGGGAACGCCAAGCTGACCTGACTTCTCTACCATGGCATCTCTGGCCTGCTCGTCTTCGGCAACATTCTTTTCTTCATACTCAACATTGTTCTCCTTGAAGAACTCCTTTGCTGCCCTGCAGTATACGCACGTTGGAGTAGTGTAAATGGTTACATCTGCCATACATTTGATTGAATTTAAACTGCTTATGCTTCGACCTTCTCTTCTTTTATTTAATAATCATCATAATATTTTTCACCATGGGGTCTTCCTCTCGCAGCTCATAACAAACCATCTTCCCTTCCCGTTCTCGCTGTACTAACCCCACAATCTCAAGAATCTTTAGCTGGTAGGAGGCGGCGGGAACCGATATCCCGCATACATTCGCAACATCCGTCACGCACAATCCTTTCTTTTGACAAAGCAACCGAAAGATTTTTAAGCGAGTTGAATCTCCCAGTGCCTCAAATATAAAGGCCATGCGGTCTTTGGCCTCAGTAAAGGATTTTTGTACTTTCTGTAATTCCTTTTCTTTGAGCATATTATTCTTTAACTTACAGATTCTCTCTTCCCCATCTCAGAGTCTGAGCCATCCATTCTAGCTCATCGAGAAATCCTGCAATACGCTTTTCATACGTCTTGTCTTTTAAGTTCCCTTTTTCGTCAAACAACTCCTGTACTCGGGGAAAATTCAGATTGGCAGAAATTGCCACGAGTCCCAGCTCTCGCATCGTGGGGAGCAAGTTCTCAATGACCCTTGTGCCGCCCCAAGGACCCATGGATACTCCCGCCAAACCTACTACCTTATGTATATATTCTGGCAGTAAAAGATCAAGTGCAGATTTTAGAGGACCAGGATACCCATGGTTATACTCAGGGGTTACAATCACGAGACCGTCTGCTTTAATAATAGCATCCCGCCATTCAGGGAATTGCCCCTTTATATCCTGCCCATAGTCATCTTGGGGAAACTTAAAATCCCGAACATCAAAGAGCTGCGTTTCAACACCTTCTCGGCCTTTCATAGTTTCCAGCAACAACTTGGCAACGTTCTCAGACTGCCTACCCTGTCGGTTTGTGGCCAAAATAATGGGGAGAAACAACTTTCGCTCCATACTATTAATTAAACGTTTCTATAACTATCTAAACGATATCATGCGCCATACAACCTTGTCAAGTCCCCTCCCACTCCAAAGATCGCATGTCTCCTAAATGAAATTAAGGAACCCATAATTTCATTAAGGGAGTATACACTTTCCAATAAAAACCGAGGCAGTTGGTCTGCCTTAACAATGTTGTATTCTTCTAAAAGTTCACCAATACCACCACTTCTTTTTCTTTCACTTCCAGAACTCCGCCTGAAATGGGGAGCTTCTTTTCCGTTCCGTTTTCTCCCCGGATAATCATATCCCCTTCCTTCAATTGGGAGATTAAAGGGGTATGGTCAGCTAAAATTTGCAGGTCACCGTCTGCCCCGGGAACGCTCACGGATTCGGCTTTACCCACAAAAATCTCCCTATCTATCGCAAACACCAAAAGTGGAAATGTCATACTTCATCTATGCTGCCTTTCAAGTAGAAGGCAGACTCATCTTTTGCGTCGTGCTTCCCCTCAATGATTTCTTTAAATCCTCTAATGGTTTCTTCTCTCGGCACATACTTTCCTTCTCTTCCCGTAAACTGCGACGCAACAAAGAAGGGCTGGGAAAGAAATCTCTGGATTCTTCTCGCTCTTGCAACGGTAAGCTTATCTTCGTCAGAGAGTTCTTCCATGCCAAGAATTGCAATAATGTCTTGCAGTTCTTTGTAGCGCTGCAGGATTCTCTGCACATCACGGGCTACATCATAATGCTCTTGCCCCACAATTCTTGGATCTAAGGCAGAAGAACGGGAATCCAGAGGATCTACCGCAGGATAAATACCCAAAGAAGCCAACTCACGAGACAATACCACGGTGGAATCTAAGTGAGAAAAGGTGGTTGCTGGGGCGGGATCAGTAATGTCGTCTGCCGGCACATAGATTGCTTGCACCGAGGTAATGGACCCGTTTTTGGTAGACGTAATCCGCTCTTGCAGGTTTCCCATATCTGTAGCCAAGGTGGGCTGATATCCCACGGCCGAGGGCATTCGCCCCAAAAGCACAGAAACCTCAGAACCCGCCTGCACAAAACGAAAGATGTTGTCTATGAACAAGAGAACGTCTTTTCCTTTCTCGTCTCTGAAATACTCTGCCATTCTTAGTCCCGTCAAGGCAGTGCGAAACCGCGCCCCTGGAACCTCATTCATTTGCCCAAACACCAAGGCGGTGTTCTTAAGCACCCCAGACTCTTCCATTTCGCGGTACAAATCGTTTCCCTCTCTTGTTCTCTCCCCAACCCCGGCAAACACGGAATATCCACCGTGCTCCTTTGCGGTGTTGTGAATTAACTCTTGGAGCAGCACGGTCTTTCCAACTCCAGCTCCTCCAAACAAACCAACCTTTCCTCCTTTCAAGAAAGGGGCCAACAAGTCCACCACCTTAATTCCGGTTTCAAATAATTCAGGTTCTGTCTTTTGGTCTTCCAATTTTGGAGGTGCCTGATAGATAGAAGAACGTGTTCCCTTAACTTCTCCTTTTCCATCAATGGGTTGACCTAACACATTAAACATTCTACCCAGCACTTCCTCTCCCACAGGAACTGAAATGGTCTTGCCAGTATCTTGAACTTCAGCCTTTCTTTTAAGCCCATCTGTGGAGCTCATTGCAATGGTTCGAACCCTGTTTCCACCTAAATGCTGCGCTACCTCAAGAACGAGAGTGCCCCGCCCAGCAGGGCGAGGCTCGCCTTCGGCGGCTTCTTCCAGCTTCACTTCCAAAGCGGTGTTTATGGACGGGAGCTGCTTTTCAAACTCCACGTCTACCACCGGACCCATAATCTGTACTATATGTCCTGTATTCATGGCTTGTTGCTTAAATCTCGTTTAGGCATTACTCGTTACTTAATGCTTCTTTTGCTGTTGAAATCTCAGTTAACTCTTGCGTAATCGCAGCTTGTCTTGCCTTATTCAATGCAAGCTGCAGCTCATCTTCAAGAGACGTTGCGTTTTCTGTGGCATTCTTCATTGCAACCATTCTCGCTGAATGTTCTGAAGCATTGGACTCAAAGATGTAGTGAAGAATCTGCACTCGCAATAGGTCTCTCACCAAAGACTGTGTGATTGCCTCTGGGGAAGGTTCTAAAAGATGCGGGAGTTCTTCCTTTTCATTCTCCTTACTATTCCAATCTGCATATTTTCCCGTTTTGGGTGCAATGTTTTCCACCGCATCTTTTAATTCTTTCATGTCTAAAGGAAGAAGCTGTCGGATATTGGGTTTTTGCAGCAATGCTGAGAAAAACTGCGTGGAAACAATCACTATTCTTGTATATCTGCCTTTTTCAAAAGCCTTAAGCACCCATTCTGAAAGCGGGGCTACATCATGCAAAGAAACAATATCTGAGAATAAAAGAAACTCTGCCACAGGCGCTATTCCTCTCGCCTTAAAGAAATCTCTGCCCTTTCTTCCCACGGCAACAATGTCCACATTGTCGTTGCCTAAAAGCCACTGGAATGCCATCCTTGTAATCTGACTATTGAAGCTTCCGCACAGCCCTTTATCTGAGGTTACGACGATAAGGCAAGTCTTTTTGTTGCTTGGTTCTCTAAAATAGATGCTTTCTTGCTCTAAAACCTCTTCATGGCGTACCAAATTTCGCAGCAAGGAAAGTGCCTCCTTTGCAAAAGGACGGGCGCGCAGGGCGACTTCTTGTGAACGACGCATTTTGGTTGCAGATACCATCTGCATTGCCTTGGTAATCTGCTTGATATTCCCTATCGTACGGATCTTTCCTTTGAGTTGTCGTGAAGAAAAAGGCATATTGCTTAAATCTCGTTTAGGATATCTTGAATTCTCCTAATACTGTTTGTAGTGCCCCTTGGGTTTCATTGTCCAGATCCTTACTGTCTCGGATCGTCTGCAGCAATCCTGTCTCATTGTTTCGCAAGTGCTCCAAGAGCCTTTTCTCGCCCACGCGCACATTTTCCACTGCAACCTCATCAAAGTACCCTTTGTTTACTGCAAACAGCAAGCATACCTGTTCTTCCATGGGCAAAACTTCAAACTGCCCTTGCTTTAATGTCTCAACGAGCCGTGCTCCCCTATCAATTCTCTTTCTTGTTGTCTCATCCAAATCCTGGGCGAACTGCACAAACGCAGCCAACTCTTGATACTGCGCCAAATCCAGCTTTAACTGAGAAGCCACCTTTTTCATTGCTTTTGCCTGTGCAGCAGAGCCTACACGAGACACGGATAAACCAATATTTACCGCAGGCCTCTGTCCCTTTGCAAACAAATCGGTTTCAAGATAGATTTGCCCATCGGTAATGGAAATGATGTTGGTTGGAATATATGAGGAAACGTCCCCCAGCTGAGTTTCAACAATGGGAAGCGCAGTCAAAGAACCTCCACCCTTTTCTTCAGACAAACATGCTGCTCTTTCCAAAAGTCTTGAATGAAGATAGAAAACATCACCAGGGTATGCTTCTCTTCCCGGAGGCCGGCGCAACAGCAATGCAATTTGACGCCATGCCCAAGCATGCTTTGAAAGATCGTCATAGATTATTAGAACATCCTTACCTTTGTCGCGAAAATACTCTCCCATGCTGCATCCGGCATACGGGGCAACATACCACAAAGAAGCAGGGTCTGAAGCGGTTGCCGCAACCACAATGGTGTACTCCATTGCCCCCCTCTTTTCTAACTCACCTACCAACTGCGCTACCTTTGAAGCCCTTTGCCCAATGGCAACGTAAATACAAATGGGTCTTGTTTCCTCTGGTTCGTTTAATTGATTCAAAATGGTATCTTGAATCAAAGCGGTCTTCCCTATTTGCCTGTCTCCGATAATCAGTTCTCTTTGGCCTCTTCCAATGGGAATGGCAGCATCCACCACCTTAATGCCGGTAGCCAAAGATGTGTTCACGGCCTGCCTGTCTAGCACCGCAGGGGCCGGTCTCTCAATGGGAAGCTGTTTTTCTGTAGCAATGCTTCCTTTCCCGTCAATGGGCTTGCCCAAGGGATTTACCACTCTTCCCAGCAAAGCCTCTCCTACGGGTACGGAAAGAACTTTTTCAGTTCTCTTCACCAAATCCCCTTCTTGAATATCTTTGTCCTCTCCAAGTATCACGGCTCCAAGAGTATATTCTTCTAAGCTCAAAACCAAAGCCGGAATACTCTTTTGGTTCTCCTCCTGGGGCCACCTCGTAATTTCTACCATTTCAGAAAACATAACATTGGGAAGCCCTTCAATTAAAACCACGCCGTCCCCCACAGATACAACTCTTCCAATCTCCTCTTTTTGAGGGCTCAAAGATTTTCCTTCCAGTTCCTTTTGCAAAATTTCAAAAACGTGATCTCTTGCCATTGCTATGACTGTAATACAGCTCTCAGTTTTTGTAGTTTTCCTTTCACGGTATTGTCAAAAAGATATTCTTGCCCCAAAAATATGGCAGTTCCTCCAATGAGACTCTCATTGAGTTCTGTCTTTACTTGATATCCCTGTTTTTTCAATGCACTTTTTATTAAATGAGCATACAATACGGGAAGTTCGTGAGCTGTTAGGACATGGGCAATCTTTCCATTCCTTTCTTCCCAGAGCTTTGCGAACTCCTGGAGTATCGAACTTACATAACGCAGATCGCCCCGCTTTTTTAAAAGACTCTTAAATCTTGCTGCAATCATTTTTTGCTCTTTCTCTGGAGCTCCCTTAAAAGATTGCACTAAAACCTTTGCATATATGCTAGCTTTCTTTGTCATGTCCTTTAACTTCCCTTAACAAATCTTGCCCCATGATAGCTTCGTCTTCCTTGGTCAAAGAACGGGAAAGGACCTTTTCTGCAAGGAAGAACGCTCTTTTTTGCATCTCTGCCTCAGCTTCCCGCAAAGCGTCTTGCTTTTTTCGTTCTGACTCCTGCTTTGCCTTCTCCAAAAGAACTTCTGCTGTTGTCCTGGCCTCCTCCACAATCTCCTTTTGCGCAGCTTGCCCCTTGCTCTTGGCTTCCACCACCATGCTTTCTGCAAGCTCCCGTGCCTTTCCCATGGCCACTTTTCTTGCCTCTCCAATCCTCTCCATTTCAAGCTTGGCTTTTTTTGTCAGCTCCACTCCTTTTTCAATACCCTGCTTTCTTTCGTCCAAGAACTTTAAGACTCTCTTGAATACGAAGCGATGTAAAAGCCACAGCACCAACAAAAAGTTCACTGCCTGCGCCAGCAGCAGCCTCATATCAATACCAAGATTAGAAAGAAGCTCTGACATTACACGAACAGGATAATAAGGGCGACGACCAAAGCATAAATGGCAATGGCTTCTGCAAACGCAATGGCCAAGATCATTGAGGTCTGTATCTTTTGTGAAGCCTCGGGGTTACGTCCAATTGCCTCCATTGCTTTTCCAGCCAAGATCCCAATACCAATGCCAGGTCCCAAGGCACCCAAGCCAATGGCCAGAGCCGCTCCAATAGATTTTAATACTTCCAATTCCATAGTAATTGTCTTTTTTCTGTTATCTTCTCTGACCTTTTAATGTTGAACTTTTAGGGCTGCCATCTTCAGGAAAATCATGGTTAGCATAGCAAAAACAAGGGCCTGAATAAAGCCCACGAAAAACTCCAGCAGTAAAAAGGGAAATGGGGCCAAAAATGGAACAAGCATCATCACAATCAAAAGCAAGACCTCTCCTGCAAAGATGTTTCCAAAGAGCCTAAAGGAGAAGGAAAGCACCTTGGCAAACTCTCCTACCAATTCAAGGATACCAACAAAGAAGTTTATAGGACCCTTCGTCAACACCAAAAACTTTGAAACATGACCCCACACCCCGAGTTTCTTTACGCCGTACAACTGAATTGCAATCATGCTTATTAAAGCCAAGGCAAAGGTGGTGTTTAAGTCGCTGTTTGCAGAACGAAAGAACGGGATAAATACCTCTTTGCCATCATGCATCTCAAAAAACCCAATAGAACCTGTTCCCGGCAATACCCCAATCCAGTTGTTCAGCAGGATAAACAAAAAGATGGTGGTCACCAAGGGAAAGAACTTCTTTGCCTGGTCCATGCTTCCTAAGGTTTGTGCCATGAAAGAAAGAATGCCGTCTAATACAACCTCGGCTGCTCCCTGGACCCTGTTTGGAATGACTTTTAAAGAATAGGCCACAAAAAGACCGCCTCCAACCAAAAGAAGGGCGGTTACTACAGAAAGAATTAAACTATTGGTAATGGGGATACCAAATAATATACCTAAGGTTTCAGCTTGTAGACTAATATGCATATATCAAAACAATGCGGTCAAGATAGGATACCACCTTAAAACGCTTTTGTAAATACCTTAAAATTCACGAAGGCAGGAATTAGGAAAGGAAAGAAGTGTGGTTAATATGAGGGTGGTGAAGTTTAAGAATGTAGATGGGTGTTTCTCGACCCATCTTCTTGAGCCATAGCCTCAAATCCTGAGCTAAATCATCCTGGTCATATCCTAAGCAAATACCATCGGGATTTAGATTTTCTAACACTTTATAGGAAGACTGCTCCTCATCTCCCAATACTGCTTGGTCTACCTGCTCTTCTTTCAAAACGAGGGCTCGCCTCGTTTCTTGGTTATACTTTGGGTTCTTCCCCTTCCATTTTAAAGAAGCAGAATCTCTTCCGATAACGACAACAAGCTCGTCTCCATACCTCTTTGCCTGACGGAAGAGACTTCTATGACCATCATGGATACCATCAAATATCCCAAATACCACAACTCTCTTTTTCATCTGAAAGTTAATCTCTTTTAAGGAATAAGCGATTTTGCCTAAATCTCGTTTAGTTATCCACACCTAAACGAGATTTAGGCAGAACCCCCTTTGCGCCATTTTACTGCTTTCAATAACGGGGCATAAAGGTCATCTTCCAACGGCATTTGTAACTTCTCAAGCTCTTTTTTGGTCGGGTTTCTCTGTTTAAACTTTACAAAAGGAACATCTTCAATAACAACCAAAGGAGTCTGCTCTGCTCCCTCTCCCATCACCAACACGGCAGCGGCTCCCAAAGCATCGGCTACTGCAGCAGACGTCATCTTCAAGGGTCTGCCAAAGATATCCAGTTTTCCAATGTAGGAGTTTAAAGCGGCAAACCCACTGTGCGCCAAGACAAACACTCCTCGCTGCCCCCAACGCAAGGGCACGGAAGCGGTGTCACAAATAACAACACCAATGTTCTTTTTCTTGTGTTTTTTAATAAGGTATTCCCGAATTGTATTTGCAGACTTTTGGGGATCTTTGGGCCACAAGACAAAGTACCCCCCGGTATTGGACTCATCTATGCCAGAAGAGAAATTGATAGCGTTTCCCTTCACCGTGAGCATAATGTTATACCTGCTAGAAGTACGGGGAAGGTAATACTCTGCTTCCCTGATGATAAGTTTGTCCTTGCCTCCTGATTTTTCTGGCACCACCCTTCCTTCACAAATAGCTACAATCTTTGAGGTGACAGCAACCACACTCCTGTCTTTTAAGCGCAGAAGATACCTGTCAAGAATCTCCAAGATATCGGTATCCTTTGGGGTAATCTTTTTTGTCTTTAGAGCTGTTACTTTCATATCCATGGATTATATCATAGAATAAAGGAATCTATGCCAATCTTTCTTATTCCCATTCTTATCTTAATTGGAATCTTTGCCTTTTCTGCTGGTGGCGATATTCTTAAAAACATAGATATTCCTTTACCCAGCCTCCAGCTATTCTCGCAAAAAAGCGTTGAAAAAGTAACGCCAAAAGCTGCTACTCCGCGACCAAGCACCATTAGACAAGCCCCTTTAAAAACCTCTCTCCCGTTTGTGCTTAACACCGTTATTACAAAAGGCCCAACAGAGGATACAAAAATCAGCGATACCAATGTGGTGACCTTTGAGTTTGAGGGATCTGTAAATCCAACAGATACAGCAGGACGTATCACCTTTGAAACCAAGATTGAGGGTGTTGACCCTGACTGGAAAGCAACCTCAAGCAGGCAACGAAAGATTACACTTCCCGGGGGACCGGCCGAATACACTTTTTTAGTCCGAGCAAAGCTCAAGAATGAGGTGGACACGACTCCCGCCACAAGAGCCTTTCGCGTCAACGTCTCCCCTTCCTTTGGGAAGATAACCATTGGAAGCTTCCGGCGGGCAACTTCTTCCTCTCCCTTTATGTTCACTCTTTCCTCGCACCTTAAATCCGGGGAAACCCTTTCCATCTCCAACTGGACCCTAAAGAGCAACACGGGGAGCTTTTCTATTGGCTTTGGCGCAGAACGGATCTCTCCTGTAGGCACGGCCTTTCAAAAACGAATAGTGCTCAATAGGGGTGATAAGGTGCTCGTTTCCGGGGCCGCTTCCCCGTTCGGAGCCGGCGGCAACTTCAGGCCGAACATATGCTTTGGCTGGCTCGCCCAATACTATTCTTTTCCCCTCTCCGTCCCATCCTCTTGCCCAGACAGGCCAAGCCTTCAGGATGTGTCATTCCTCACTCCTGCCTGCCAGGATTTCATATTAAAAGAGGTGAACTTTTCCCGGTGCGAAGTCCCTTCGTATTCTCAGAACGCAGCTGTTGCCGCCAATGCTCCCTGCATCACCTATATCAACGATAACCTAAACTATGGGGCTTGCGTTACCAAACATTCTGGCGACTCCAACTTTCTGAAAAATGAGTGGCAGGTTTTCGCGAACCGAAGCTTTGGACATCCCACCCACGACACAATCCAACTTCTGGACGAAAACGGCCTTTTTGTAGATAGAAAAGTGTACTAACCGTGTTTGATTTCAATCACGTCACCATCTTGCACCACATAGTCTTTGCCTTCTGTCCTCAGCCAGCCCTTAGCTGCGGCCGCAGCATAAGTTCCAACTTCCAGCAACTTATCCCAGGGTATTACCATGGCTTTAATAAACTTCTCTTGAAAGTCGCCATGAACCACTCCCCCCGCTTGGGGGGCTTTTGTTCCCTTTTTGACAGCCCATGCCCTCGCCTCTTTTTCTCCTACCACGGTAAAGAACGTAATAAGGTCTAGGAGTTCGTAAGATTTCTTGATGAGCTCTGGGAGTTGGGATACAAAACCAAGCTCTTTTCTTTCCACTTCGGCAAGCTCCTGCATTTCAAGTTCGTCTTTCAGATTTGCAGTAACATAAGCAGCGCCAGATTTTTTGACTTGCTTTAAAAGCTCTTCTGAAGCATCACCGGGATTGCAGTTAAGCAGGTACAGAACGGGTTTTTTGCTTAACAGCTCAGACTCTGGGATAGAACTCCCTTTTTTGTCTGTTTCAATGTCTTTTAACTCAAGCTCTGTGTTAATAGTATCAATATCGCGCAACGGGTCCACGGTCTTCTCAACGTTGATAATGTCTGCGCTGGGGAAACAGCGCACCACCTGGCAGATGGCATCAACCTCTCTGATACGTGCCAAAAACTGATTCCCCAGCCCCTCTCCTTTGTTCGCACCCTTTACCAACCCTGCAATATCTACAAACTCTATAATGGAAGGTATCACCTTTTCTGAATGAAAAAGGTGGGCAAGCTTCTCCAGCCTTTCATCTGGAACCTGAACAACCCCTACGTTAGGATCAATGGTGGTAAAGGGATAGTTTGCAATCTCCACCTCCTTTTTTGTTAGCGCCTGAAACAGGGTAGATTTCCCCACATTAGGCAGCCCCACAATTCCGAGTGATAATGCCATACTCCAACTCTATCAAAAAGCCACCTGTTTGGCGATTCTTCTTCTCCATGCTGCTTAAATCTCATTTAAGCATGAATGATTCTAGTGATTATCTCCTTAATGCATTAGGGCACTATTGGTTATTCATAGCGCAAAGCTTCAATCGGAGATTTCTTTGCGGCCTGTCTTGCAGGATACAAGCCAAAGATGAGTCCAACCAACCCTGACACAAAGAACCCCAAGAGAGCTGCGGTTATGGGAAAAACAAAGATCCAAGTAACGCCTAGAGTAGCTGTTAAAACAAGGGAAGCCAAAAAGGAGAGACCTGTGCCTAATGCAATGCCAATGACACCTCCCACCCCAGTGAGAATGATTGCTTCAAATAAGAACTGAAAGAGAATATCCCCTTCTGTTGCTCCCACGGCCTTTCTGAGTCCGATCTCTTGTGTTCGTTCTGTTACCGACACTAACATGATATTCATGACTCCAATGCCTCCCACTACCAAAGCAATAGCAACTACCGAAGACAGAAACGCGGTTAAGGCTCCAATGATAATCTGAACCTGCTCTACAATACCTTCTTGTGTGGTCACAAAAAAGTCATCGTCCTTAGGATCTGCAATGCCATGGTTTTCACGCAAGGTAAGTTCAATGTCTCGTACTGTTCGCAAAACCGCTTCCTGACTTTCTGCCTTCACGATGATTTCATGGAAGTAATCAACGCCCAAGAGGTACAGCTGGGCTGTGGTGTAAGGTACAATAACCAACTCGTTAATGTTAAAGAAGGCAACTTGGCCTTTTGGAGGAAACACTCCAATAACGCGGAACTTTCGGTCTTTAATAGTGATATACTCTCCAAGGGCATCAGAGCTCAAAAAAAGCTCTTCAGCAACCCTGGAGCCAATTACTGCAACGCTTGCATTCTGGGTAATGTCTGACTCATCAAACAAAACGCCCTCTTTAGGATAGACATTAAACACGTCGGGGAAAAAGCTACCCGAACTTCCAATGATGGTGGGTCGAAACGTTTCCCCCTCAAATGATACTGACCCTGGCACCAAAAGAATGGGTGTTATTTCAACCAGACCGGGCACGTTTTCTCTTCTCTTTAAGGATTCCACATCCCTTGTTTTCAAAGAATTGGTCAGTAGGGTTTCGCCAATGTCACTCGGACCAGTGGGCTGCTTGCCGGGGCGAATAACAATGGTTTCGGCTCCCAATCCTCCGAGCTGCTGAAGAATCAAGGATTCTGCACCTTGGCCAATGGACATCATTAAAATAATGGCGGTAATGCCAATAACAATACCTAAAATAGTGAGAAGGGAGCGGGAACGATTGGTTTCCAACCCCTTGAATGCGGTCTTAAAGCTATCTTGTAACGTCATACTATTTGCTGTCGCCCTCAATCTTGCCGTCTAGCATGTAAATGATGCGCTGGGCGTGCTCTGCGGTATAGGCTTCATGTGTAATGAGAATAACCGTGTGTCCTTCCTCGTTTAACTTCTGGATGATTTTCATGACTATCTTGCCGGAAGTTGAATCAAGATTCCCAGTAGGCTCATCTGCAAAGATAACATCGGGGTTGTTCACTAACGCACGAGCTATGGCAACCCTTTGTTTCTCGCCCCCAGAGAGTTGGGAGGAAAGATGATTGCTATGCTCTGTCAAACCCACCGCTGCAACCGCTTTTCTTGCCAATTCTTCTTGCTCTGATTTCTTCACATCAGAATACAACAAGGGCAGCTTTACATTCTCCTGTACTGTGGTTCTCGCCAAGAGGTTAAATGCCTGAAACACAAATCCCATCCTTTTGTTGCGAACATGGGCCAACTCCTCTGATGTATAGTCATCAATCGTTTTCCCATCAAAGCGATACTCTCCTTTTGTTTGCCTATCTAAAAATCCAAGAACATGCAGCAAGGTAGACTTACCAGAGCCGGAAGGTCCCATGATGGCAACAAACTCTCCTTTCTCAATTGTAAAAGACACTCCCCGGAGTGCCTGGGTTCCGTCACTATAGCTTTTCTCTACATTCTCTACTAAAAGGAAGGCCATGAAGTTACTCACCTTCAAGAAAGGTGATGACAACGTCTCCCTCTTTAAGGCCCTCTGTAATCTCAATGAAGCCGTCCGAACCCCGCAGTCCTGTTTTTACATTCATTTCCTCTATCTCCTTTCCTCTGAATACCCGAACGAACTTCTCACCATCTTTTCGAATAACTGCTCTTTGGGGAATTGCAAGTACTCCTTGCTTGCTTGCTCCTACAATATTAATGTTTGCAGTCATGCCAGACTTGATGCGCTCATCCTCTTTTTCAAATAGCAAGGTTACCTTATACGTTGCCACTCCTTCAATAATGGTTTCTGCGGGGTCAATACTCACAACCTTAGCTCCAAACATCACATCCCTGCCATAGGCATCTAAGGTTACCTCAGCTGTGTTTCCAGTCTGTATCTTTGCAATGTCGGCTTCTGGAACATTGGTTTTAATTTCAAAGTCATTCTCTGAGATAAGAGAAACGATGATGACAGCTGAAACCACCAATTCTCCCACCTTAGCCGTCTGCTTGGTAACAACGCCAAAAATGGGAGAGAATAGCTTGTTTTTGTCTATTTGCGTCTCAATCTTTGTGACTGCAGCTCCTGACTGTTCCAGCTTTGCTTGTTGGGCTGCAATCTCTTCTGGAGCAGCCCCAGCCTCTTTTAAGACAAGGTTCTGTTGCTGCAAAGCCAAGCTCGATTGCGCTACTTGCAGACTTTCTTCTACCGAGCTGGTGTTGGAAGCTGCCGTATTCACATTCGTTCTTGCCGTGGAAACGTCAGATTGCCAGGAGTTTAGGGTGCTCTGGGTTATGGAACCCGCGGGAGTCGCCCCATTGATTGCAAGAGCCAAGTCGTCCAGAAAGGATTGAATCTCCCCTAGGTTCTGCTTTGTTGTTTCAAGGGCTCCCTTCAGGTCGCTCTTTAAGGAAAGGGATTCCAATGAAGCCTTCCAGAAAGTGAGTGTTGCCTCCACGACGATGCGTTTCGTTTTAATCGTGTACTCCAATTGAAAATTCGTTGCAATGAATAGAATCTGTGGAGATGAACCTCGTGGATTTAAGAACACCTGGTCTATCTTGTTTCGCACCGCATCATCTGACCTGGTGTAGCTGTCTTGCAATGTATCAAGAATCTGCTGCCTGGTATCTTGTAGTGCAAACTCCGCATTTTGCACCTTCACCCGCTGAATCTCCAGTTCCTCTACTCTTGTGCCGCGCTTAAGCTCCTTTAGTTTTGACTCTTGTACTTTCACATCGGCTTTTGCTTCAGTTAAGTTGGCAAGCAATTCTGAGCTATCCAAACTCACAAGCAAAGTCCCGGGAACAACCCTGTCTCCGACTCTTACGTGAACCTGAGATACCCTGCCCGCCTTCTCAAAGGCAAGCTCTACGGATGTAGCTGCCTTAACTCTCCCGGTCACTGCCACTTCCTGCACAATATCGCGCCTTACAACTTCTGCTGTTTCAATACGCAGTTCTCCAGGATCCCTCAAAACAAAGAACATTCCAATAACACCAATAAGAACGAAGATAGAGATGACTCCGAAGGGACGTTTCAAGAAATTTGGCATACTACATGAATACTACTTATGAATCTATTTTACCAAAAAATCGCCTTTGTGGCGATTCTTTCTCTCCATGCTGCTTAAATCTTATTTAAGAATGGCTGATTCTATCAATTATCTCCTTAATTTCATTAAGGATGAATAAGGGTGCCGCGAAATTGCTTTCCTTCTACAGCCTTCTTCATATTCTTCAAATCGGTCCCTTTGAGAATCTTTGCCTCAAGTCCCAACTTTTCTGCCAGTTTGGTTGCTACAGGATCAACTGGGGCAGAGAGACCGGGGGTCCATTTTTGTGGGATAATCTGCTTATACAATTTCCAGGATATTTTCTTGAGTGGTTTTGCGTTTTTGTTCTTCTTGGGATCTGAGTCATACACATATGGGGTGTCCTTTGCAATGATTATCTCCTTTGCGCCAAACTTTCTTGCAAGTTCCACTGCAACATAGTCAGTAGACCATCCGGGTTTCCAGCCTGAAGCAAAAAATAGATTCCTGTTTGAACTTTTTAGCATTTCTACTTCCTCTCGCGTGGGGTCGTGATCAATAACCACGGGATATGCTTCTTTTTCAAAAATGGTACGCAAGAGATGCGCGTTGAGACGGGTGGCATGAATGCCAATCCAGTCCAAATCATATTCATGGATGTTCACAATCTTTTCTGCTGACTTTTGATACACTCGTGCGGTCTTTCCACCTCCAATGACAATGATAAACTTTCTGCCCTTTTTTAACTGAGGCAAAAGAAAGGTTCGCAGCTTTTTAAGATAGGTAATATTGATGCCTCCTGTATCTGAAATATGGGGGACCACCACCGACCCCCCAAGATGTATTATGGTATATGATGCCATCATTTCTTTAAATACTTTGCCATAAACTTTTGTAATCCCAGTTTTTTCAATTCCTGGTGCAAAGTATAGTACCCGCACCATTCTTTAGAGCATAACCAACTTTCTGCTGGATGCATGCAGTAAAAGATGTTGTGGCGGGCCGCATCCATAATGGTGTTAATGTTTCTAAGAATCGTTAAGCGATTTACAAAGGGACGAGCAACCTTAAATCGTACAATCCTAGAATCTCTCTTTGAAAGCACAATGTAGTCTTTGCTAATGGCCTTTGGATATTTCTTTTTGATGCTATGGTATCCCAACTGATAGATCGCAAGCTGGGGGTCAGAACGAATATCCTGCATATTGGGTGATTTTCTGGTGGTTTTTAACTCATGAATAACACTGCTCTTGTCGGTAAGGTCAATTCTTCCTATAACCTTGAGTTCCCTGCTAGCTGGGAACTCAAATGCCTCTTCCACTAAGTCAGGTTTAATATATTGATTAAGTTTTTTGTAGTAGACCTCAATGCCCCGCATGCCAAGATCAAGCAAATTTGTCACATCAACCTCTCGTTCTTTTTTCAGATATTCCCTTGTTAGATGGGGACGCACAGACTCCAGTTCTTGCTTATAGTCATCTAATGCTTCCAGAAAAACATCTGCAAAAAACTCCTTTGCATCCCCAACATTTAGTCCTTTCCCATCTTTCTTTTTTTGGTCAAAGTGATAGGCAAAGGTCTCATGTAAGGCAAAACCGTGTTTTAAAATCTTTTTGGGAGAGCGCTTTAAGCCCAGCTTGTAACGGAACAGCCAGTGCTCAGGACATCTCACATACGTCATTAACTGACTATAACTCACCTGTTTCATATCTCCTGCATAGTTTAACAAAGAATCGCCTGTTTGGCGACTCTTTATTCTGCATTCCTGCTTAAATCTCATTTAAGCACGAATGGTTCTCTTGGTTGTCTCTTAACTAAACTAAGGAATCCTTAATTTCGTTAAGGAACTATTCGCTTTTCTGAAAGGGCTGCAAAACGTCCTGCACCGACTTTCGGTACAAACAATAATCGCACCCCTCGTTTGCTTGCGGCAGCTTGTCTGAATCCAGCACTTTCTTTGCATCCATCAAGGCCTTTTCTATCCAGGAATCATCTCCTTTATAGAGAATAATCTTCATGTCAAACTCAAGGCGAGCGTCAAACGCTTCCCGGTTCATCTTACCGTTCACATACACAAAATATCCCAAAGGAGAAACCTTGAACCCGTCTGGTTGATGACGCAGGAGCCACTGGTAGATTTCCATTTGGTTTTTGTAGGAGCGCTGCCAGTCAGCATCCAAGTTCACCTCCCCATTCTTTGCCGTTGCCTTATAATCCACTACGTGTAATTCTCCCTCTGAGTTCTGCCAAATGTCGTCTACCGCGCCGGTCACTAAAAATCCTGAGGGCTCATGGTAATACTGAAGGCCTTTTAGGGTTTCTCTCCATTCATCCATTTTTGGGTGCTGAAAAGGAACAGCGTCAATGCCGTATTCTTTAAATAAAGGATGGGGTTCTCGCTTTGTTCTCAAAAGATTAAACTCCTTTTTGAGCAAGGTGTCTACGGCAGCATTGAGGCTAAATGGATACCCAGGCGGCTGGTCCACGCCAAGGCGCCGGTCAAGATAAAAGCAGCGGGGACACTTCAAAAAGTTTTCGATCTTGGAGCGGCTTAAACGAAAAGACTCCTTTGTTGAGGGTTCATACAAGTTTCTACTTCGTTTTCCGGAATAGAACTGAGACATATTCAGGAAATAAAGTTCACTGCAACGGTTCTTTCTCTCGGGCCTCCAAACTCAATTAACACGATTTTCTGCCATGGCCCCAGCACCAACTCCCCTTTTTCAATGGGAATGGTAAGAGAAGAACCAATAATAGAAGAGAGAATGTGATATTTCACATGCCCTGGATTGTGGGGGTGACGGTATGCTAACTGGGGCACCACTTCTTCAAAAGCATCCAGCATGTCCAAATCCGTTCCGTTATCTAAATCTGCCGTGGTTAAGGCAGCCGAGGTATGGGTCAAAAAAAGGTTGCACACCCCCTCTTTCGCCCCCTTTTCCCTGACGAGCTCTTTTAGTTCATCGGTAATGTCTAAAACCTCCTTTTCCTTTTTGCTATGGATGATAAGTTCTTCCATGGTGTTTCTAGCATACTATTGTCCCTATGGAAGGGCAAATTCCCCTTTTATTTCAAGAACCCTCGCTGCACTTTTAAATATTCGCTCTCGCAATCTTGCATCCTCTTTTGCTCGCTCCAAAAAACCCTCATAAAATCTTTCTACCATATCAATATCTGGGTACCCAGCTACCAACAAAACGTCTATTCCAGCCATCATCGCCAAAGCTCCAATCTCTTCTGGAGGATAAAATGTCAGAAGAGACTTACTCAACAAATCATCTGAGATTAAAAGAATTCTATCTCCAACACGCTCTCGAATAGCTATAATACCAATTGAGGAAAGAGGTAGTGGATTTTCACCATCAAGTTCATCATAAAAGAGATGAGACAGCATCAGAAAAGACGGCATAACGTTGTGCAAAAACTCTTTAAAGACCATACTCTCTGGGAATGTCGCAGCACGGGGAATCGTTCCAATCTCTGGATTGAAAACAACATCATCATATCCAGGATAATGTTTTGGCACAGAAGTGATTCCCTCTCTTTCATGACTTGTATATAAAGCTTCTGCCAGCTCAACTACCGTTTGTGCATCACCTCGAAAGGATCGCTCAAATAAAAAATCATTCTTATCTCTGCTATCTAACACCGGGGCTAAATTCATGGTAATTCCTAATCTCTTTAACTCCTGTGCTCTTTTTCCGCCCACGATGAGCGCATGTTCTGCATCTTTTAATTCCGCCTGCGCAGTATCCTCTACCCATGGAATCCTTGCTATCTCCCCTCCCTCCTGATCTACTGCGATAAACAGAGAAACAGAGGAGAGTTCCTGCAAAGCCGTAGTAAGACGAGATAGCTGCTCTGCGTTCTCAATGTTCCTTTCCAGAAGCAAGACGCCCCCGGGCTGGATCTTTCGCATTAGGGCCTCCAGTTTTGGGGTAAGAATGGTCCCTTCAAACCCCATCAAGAGAACCTGCCCCACGGCCCGTTCCAAGGAGAGCTCTTCCTCATCGTCTCCCATCTTTTCAGAAGGAAAAACAAGAAACGAAAAACCGGCCAAGGTAGCCAGTCCCGCAAGCAAAAAGAGAATCCTCCTCATCTCATGAAATTTACGCTCACACAGTTTCCCCCGACCCCCCTTCTTTTCAAAACCCTCGGTTTTGAATAATTTCCTACACGGGGGAAACTGAAATTTGATTCCTTCATGTCATCAAATTTAGCCCCGTATTCTCGTCAAAGGCGCGGTCAATCGTTCCTTCAAGACGCCACAGGATAATCTCGCAGGCACCCGAAACCACTGCCTTGTTAACATGACCTCCTTTTGTTTTCATGTCTTTGCCAGAGAATACTCCATGGCTGTGTACCACCAATTCGTTTCCCATTGTGCTCACATTCCCAGTTAAAGAAACAAGCTCCAGATCTTCTTGAAACAAGGCCGTCACATACTGCTTTACCCCAAGGTCATACCAGGCAAGTTCTACCTCGTTTGCAGCCCCAATGGCATGAAAGAAGGCGGCCTCAATATGGTGTTCTTTGCAAAACTCCTTGATTCCCTCCATCAACTCCTCCCCCCGCTTGAGAGAAAGCACATACGTATTCTTATCTTGCAGTATACGTTTCATTTGCAGTATCCCCCCGTCTGCTTAAATCTCGTTTAGTTATCCACACCTAAACGAGATTTAAGCAGAAAGCTGCTCTATTTTTGCGGCTACAATAAAGTCATTCTCGGAGAGACCGCCAATGGCATGCGTAGAAAGCTCAATTTCCACATTCTTGTATCCAAACAGGCGAATATCAGGGTGGTGCCCTTCAGATTCTGCAATCTCGCCTACCTTGTTTACAAACGCCAAGGCCTCTTTAAAGTTCTTGAAAGAAAACTGCTTTTGTATTTTTTTCTCATCTATAGCCTCCCATTCACCCTGAAGCTGACCTGCGTATGCTTGGATTTCTTCCTCGTTCAAAGGAGGAGTTCCTCCTTCACACGGCACGCATTTTTTCTCAGTTAACTTCTCCATTATGGCCAGATCGTTGCTGCTTTTTGATATATTTTAGTTAAAGGATGATCTTTGCACTCATGTTTTCTTCTGGGGCAAATGTGTCTTCCGTATTCAATGAGGCCATAGGTGAGGAAAAACCAATCTTTCTTTGGAACAAGCTTCATTAAATCCTGCTCTATCTTATTGGGATCTGCGTGGTTGCTTAAACGAAATTTAAGAGACAATCGCCTTACATGGGTATCTACCGCGATGCCTTCTACTATTCCGTATGCATTCCCCAGAACCACGTTTGCGGTCTTTCTTGCAACACCAGGAAGCTTAAGCATTTCTTGCATAGTTCTTGGAACTTTTCCCCCAAACTTCCCTTTTATCATCTTAGCTGCAGCCAAGATATTCTTTGCCTTGTTGCGAAAAAATCCTGTTGGCTTAATATCCTGCTCAAACTCTTTTTGGTCTGCCTGTATATAATCACCCAGATTCTTGTATTTCTTAAAAATCTTCTGTGTAACCTCATTTACTTTCTTGTCGGTGCATTGAGCAGAAAGGATAACCGCAACCAAAAGCTCCCAGTTGTTTTTGTATTTTAAGACAATCCTGGCGTTGGGAAATAGTTTCTTGAGCTTTTGTACAACCTGAACTGACCTTTTCTTTCGCGCTGCCAAGTTTTCATTCATCCTATTCCACCACCACGTTGCCCCGGGCCTTCAAACGTTCTGAGGCTGGCCACCAAGAGGTGAATTCAAAGGATTCATCTGCAACAAATTCTACAGTGGTTGATTGCCCGGGTTTTACCGATGCTGTTTTGAATTTCGAACTTCGAAAATCCAAACCTCCAAAATATACATTAGTAGTACGTACAGTAAAGGTCAGCTTCACCTCTGCTCCTTTCTTTACCCTGACTTCAGAAGATGGGTAAAACCCATTATCATCTGCCTCTATCGTTCTTACCACCTGTACTTGTTCTGCTTGCAGCGTGGTTCCTGAAGAAGACTCATCTTTCGGTTCTCCAAGAACGGGAAGAAACTGTTGGAACGTTTCACTTAAAGTTGGAGTAAGCTTTTGGAGAATGTCACTCGGCTGAAGTGCGCTCTCCCCTTGGCATCTTCCTTCATGTACAACAGATACCTCATTTTGTTTTTCTGCAATACAGCGATTAGAGTAAGTTTTGCCATCTACACCGCATACGGGCTTAAACTCCAGCGTACACAAAGCAGTATCGCTCAAATCGCTTGGTCTTGGCGTAGTAGGTTCTAGGAGTCGCACACGGTCTTGCAATCTGTCTTGCACCCGCTGGAGTTCAAGAACGGAAGGTGAATCCACGCCCCCCTCAAGAGCTTGCAAAGCATTGCGCGCTGCAACCTCGGCTGCTCTTGCCTGCCCAAATGCTTCGCCGTACTGTTCCTGTTCAAACGCCTCTTTTGCTGAAACAAGATGGCGCTCTGCCTGCGAAAGTAAATCTCTCGCTGCCTGGCGCACCGTGTCTGCCTCCCTCATTTTTTCTTGCGCCCGAGCAAGAACTAACCCTGCACGGTGTATTTGTTCTGCTGTCCTCTCCTTGTAGTCTACTGCACTAGAAATCTTTCTCTCAATGAAGCTCTGAACCCCTTCTAACGCGCTGGCTGCCCGGTCAGAAAGCTTCAGGCGAATCTCCTCTAACACCACAGCTCTCCTGCTGTCATCTCCGGGAATGCGTTCAAAGATGGCACGCAGCTTTTCTCCATCTTCTCCTTCAAGCTCAATTCTTTCTCTCACGCGATCCTTGAACTCCTCACGCACTCTTTGCAAGCGCGTCTTCACCTCATCTGGGAGATATTCTTCAATTTTGTCGATAAACTCAACGGAACGGATATGCTTAAACGCAGATCCCGGCGAGTTTTCCAAGGCAAACTTTATACGCTCCGCAAACTTTTCTGGAGTATCAAGCTCTGCCAATTCTCCCAAAGCTCCCGCAGCCTTCTCATTTATGCGTTCTATCGCTGCTGCTACTGTAACTTGAAAGCCGCTATCTTTCGCCCCTATCTCCTCCAACAGCTTTGTGTGGACAATACTCTTTTCTACAATCCTGTTGAGTAAGCGCTCCACGTTGGGATTCTCTGAGGTTTCCTGCACACGCTCCAAACGCTCCTTAAGGCGTTCTTGGGAACGCTCAAAATTTGAAAGGGCACGGGTAATTGCTTGCTCGTCATCCGGGCGCTGCTCTTGCACTACTTTTAATTCCGCTGCTTTTTCGTTGGTAAAACGGGCTTCAAGCTCCGCCTTTGCAATGGAGTTAAAGGTAAAGAAGCTCTGAATACCTCTTCCCCATTCCTTAAAAAAGTAGAAAGGAGATGTGGGCAAAAGACCTGGATCCTCAATCTCCAAATCTGCCAACGTGACTGATTCTGCAAGCTCTATTGCCTCAAGCTCTGCCTCGTTGGTCTCTTGAGCTAGGGCAGCGCCTCCCTGCAATGCAAGAGAAAGAATGACTCCTGCTACAACATATTTTGTTAGACTATACATGATGTGCATAGTTCCTTAATGAAATTAAGGAAACTTGGTTAGTAATAATCTCCTTTGCAGTATACCACACCTTTGTTTGCGTTTCACTTAAGATTGTTTGGCCTTTTGCTGAAAAAGAGAATATAGATGATTTCAAGAACTGCAAGGGTGTTGAAAACCAAGAGTGCTACGAACCATTTCTTCTCTCCTCTTTTTGCCGCTCTCCATAAGGCAACTCCTTTCCAAGGAAGAGTCCACAGGGCTACTGCAATAAGAAAAAACGGATTTGCTAAGATTTGTTCCATAAAAACTTAATTTCGTTAAGGAAATGCTGGTTCTAACGCGCGACCTCTTGCGTCTTGAACTTCTCTCTCAAAGCATGTCTTCCCTATTCCATGCGTCCAAGGCTCTTGAAAAGGTTTTCTGGCTATTCCTACACCATAATCTAAAGAATCCATCTCAAACACCGCACAAAGTTCGTACTCCGTCTCAGAACGTATATTGTATTCATAGGATTCTTGAGTAACAGGATCTACTACAGAACGGATATAGGAATACTGATTCTTCAAATCGTCAAAGGTCAAAGGAAGCTTTTCATTGTTTCGCCAATACATATCTATAGCAGAGGAAATATTCTGCAGGTCTGAAATTCGTCTTTGGTCAAACTGCAAGGCACGCTGCTTTAGAGGTGAACCTGCAAGGAGAATGCCATACCCCACTGCCAAAACCACAACACCAATGACTATTCGAACAAACACTTTAGAAGAGAAGAGCTGTTTCATGATTCTTTTTCTTCTTTCTGGAGATCAGAAAGATAATATCCAAAGATACTCCCTGCAACAATAAAGACAGTGAGAGCCTTGAGGAAAAATCGCATGCTAAGCTCTCCTCCCAACAAACTGGAAAGCACGGTGATAAGGTCTCCGATAAGCACCCCTGCTGCAATCACTAAAGTAAGGTAGGTCAGCCATTTCTTTACCTTAGACTCCTTTCGCTCCGGGTCTTTGGCTGCGCCTTTGTGCAATGCACGGGTAATAACCAGGAAAATAGGGAAGGCAACAATCAAAGAAGCAATTGCGGTTCTTGGAACACCTCCCCCAAAGCGGAGCGGGTCTGGAAACCAGATGTCGATAAAGGAAAAAACGAGCGCACCAAAGCTAAAAGCTGAAATATATAAAGTAATAAAAGAAACCAAGTAAAGAAACGCTTCCCTGGCTGCAAGATATGGCTTCTTTTTGGGGACAGGTATGGGAAAATCAACCTCGGCAAAGGAGTTTAAGGCTTTTGTAATCTCTTGCTCTTGCCACCCAGCTGAAAGCAGGGCTTCCTTTATTGCGGCCCTGTTCTGCTTACTCCCTAAGGATTCCTTTACAAAAGAATGAAGCTCTTGGTTCATATTATATAATTGTACGATTTACAAGAAAAGTTGCAAAGAGGGTTTTCCCCAGTTTACTTTGCAATCTGTTTTTTGAATTCCTCTATCATGACAACTTCCTCTGGCTCAGTTCTGTACTCTTTTGCTGTATACCAAGCAGTCCAGTCTGCCAACAGCAAGGAAGAGAAGATGCGCTCTGGCAAGCTCTTCCCTTCCAATTCTTTTGTTTCCACCTGAACTCCGCGCTCGCGGTATAGCTGTTCTGTCACCTCCATTCTCTTTTGAATTCTTGGGTGGTCTTTTGTGTCTTTGAGAAGGATAACACAAAAGAGATGATTAAATGAGGCGGGTCCGCCTTTGGCGGAAAACCCTGCCATCTCGTTGTGGTTGAGCTCTGGGAAGACGTTGTAAAAGGCGGGAATCTTTGCTGATTCGTTAAACTTAATCTTCCAGTTGTACGCAATAGGCTGGTTGCGTCTTGAGCTGTATACCACAGGAATCTTTCCAAAAAGACGCTTGGCCAACGCTTTTCCTGCATCCTCAAACTCCTTGGGGCGCAAACGGGCCGCAAGCTCTGAGGACTCCCGCAGCAACTCTTCTTCCCCTGTGAGTTTGAGCAGCGCTCTTAGGGTATACCCAATGGCAGAGCGCGGCTGAATGCCTGTATCCGGGATCTGCACATATGGTACCTGATGTTCTTTTGCCAACTCAATGAGCTTTCCTCCCACAGAACTCACAGCCAAAGGGAATCCCTTTTCTACAGCTTCCTTGAATGCACTAACTGTTTCTTCTGTATTACCAGAATATGAGGAAACGATAACCAGACGATCCTTGCTGGCGTAAGGCGGCAAGCCGTAGTCCTGGTGAATCATAAAATCCAAAGAGGGTTTTAGCATGCGCATAATGCCACCCTGTAGATGAGAGCCTCCCATGCCCACCAGCAAAAACTTTTCAAACTTCTGCCAGTTCTTTTGGTTTTCAATGACAGGATTATATGCAAACTGGCTGGCAAAGTTCTCAATCGCTTCCTTAATCATAGGTTTTCTAACACCATGATAATATTCTTTGCAGCAAGCTCTGCCATGGCATCCCTTGTTTCTTCTGTGGCAGAGGCAATGTGCGGGGTCAGCACCACGTTCTTGAGTTTTATCAATCCCGGGGCAAGCTTTGGCTCGTTTTCAAACACATCCAAGGCAGCTCCCCTAATCCTGTTTGTTTTTAGGGCAAGCACCAAAGCCTTCTCGTCTACCACTGGCCCTCGTGCGGTGTTAATAAGATAGGCGGTTTTCTTCATTGCTTCTAACTCCTTCTTTCCTATCAGATGACGGGTGGAAGAAAGCATGGGCACGTGCAAACTCACAAAGTCCGATTCCCGCAAAAGCTTCTGCAAACCCCTATACTGGAGACCGAATTCCTTCTCCAGTTTCTGGTTTCTCTTTACGTCATAGTACAAAATCTTTAAGCCAAAACCATCATGCATTCTTTTTGCCACTTCTACGCCAATCCTTCCCAGGCCCACAATCCCTAAGGTCTTTTGCGAGATTTCAGAGCCCAAAAAGAGTAAGGGTTCCCAGCCCTTGAATTTTCCTTGGCGCATGAACCTGTCGGCCTCTGCCACACGGCGGGCCCTTGAAAACAGCAGGGCTATGGTGTGTTCTGCCACTGCCACAGTCAGTACGTCTGGAGTATTGGTTACCACAATCCCCCTTTTTTTTGCGGCCTTGAGATTAATATTATCTAACCCTACTGCACAGTTTGAGATAACCTTAAGTTGAGGTCCTATGGCATCCATAAGCTTTCCGTTAACATTATCGGTCAAGAGACAGAGCACGGCCTCTACTCCCTTAGCTTTCCTTTTTAGATTTCCTCCAACCTGAACACTGTACCCTTGTTTCCTCAAAAGTCTGAGGGCTACCTCGGGCACTTCTTCTGCCGCAAACACACGATACTTCATGAGAGTTTTTTTGGCCTAAACCCAGGGTGCCGCTTAAGAATCTTCTGCATCTCATTCTTGTGCAAAAGGCCTTCCCTGGCCCCTATCTTTTGAATCACAGAAGCTGAGTTCACCGTGCCCCAGCGCATGGCATCTGGAATCTTTTTCCCGTAAGCTAAAGCTGAAAGAAAGCCAGTGGAAAAACTATCTCCAGCCCCTGTGCGTTCTACCAAGGGTGCAGGGAAAATCTTAAGATGGTACAAATTCTTTCCATCAGAGGCATAGGAACCCTTGGGACCCTCTGTGATAACAACTATCTTGGGCCCTTCTTTGTGGAGTTTCTCCATTAACTTCTTAATATTCTTCTCTCTTCCTACCAGTGTCTGTGCTTCCTCTCGGTTCACAAACAATACCGTGCACGCCTTAAGAATGGGGCGTAGTTTCCGCAATCCTTCATTGAGCTGATGGGAACCCGGGTTGAATCCCAGCTTTGCCTTACTCTTCTTTATATATTGTGGAATCTGAGAATGAAGTTTGCTATGGCCCTCAGCTAAAGAACTATAGTACAACCACTTTGTAGAACCCAGGTTGGGAAGATTGTAGTTTCGGTGTTCATGATATACCAAAATAGTCCGCTCTGCTTTGTAGTTTAAAACCGCAGAAAAGTTGCTCTTTTTCTTTTTATCAAAAACAATGTAGTCTTTAAAAACTCCTTCTTTTTTAAGCACCTTTGCCATTTCTTCTCCAATTTCGTCATTCCCCAATACTGTATACAGGGCAGTTTTTAGACCAAGACGAGAACCTCCCACCGCAACGTTGGCTGAATTCCCCACTGCAAGCACATTGGTGAGCTTTTTTACGGGAATCTTTTCTGCATACGCTAAACCAAGATACTTTGTTCCATTCTTTTCGCGCACCACCTTCACCTCCTGCTCCAGTTCCAAGAATACGTCTAAGGTGGTATCTCCTATAGAAATTAAGTCAAAGCGAGGGTTCATTTCAAAAACTTGAGTAATGCTTTTTTTGTTCCTTCCTTGTCCAGACCATATTTCTTCCACAAATCTCCTACAGAACCAGATTCTGCGAATGTATCATACACCCCATGGCGAAACACAGAAACCGGGAGTTTTTCTGCCAACAGCTCAGCAACTGCAGAACCCATGCCTCCTATCACGTTATGATCTTCTGCGCAAAATACTTTCCCTGTTTTCTTTGCTGACTGCACTATGGTTTTCTCATCTAACGGCTTTATGGTGTGAAGATTGATAACCTCAAGAGAAATTTTCCTCTTGAGTTCCTCTGCAATCTGTAAGAGCCAGTACACCATGTATCCATGACCAATCACTGTTGCATCGGTTCCCTCGCGCAGCACCTGTGCCCTGCCAACCTCAAATGGAGTCTTGTTTGTTGTAAGCACCGGGGTCTTTTCCCTGCAGTTTCTAATATACACAGGACCCTTCAAAGAATATGAGGCAAACACTGCTTTTTTTGCCTGCTCTGCATCACAAGGAGCTATCACGGTAAAGCCGGGAAGGCATCTTGTAAGAGCAATATCTTCTGTCATCTGGTGCGTGGGGCCGTCAGGTCCCGTAGCCAGACCTGCGTGAGATGAAACAAATACCACGTGATTTTCAGGATACGCTACCGTAGTGCGTATGGGTTCCCATGCCCTTCCAATTAAGAACGCAGCATAGGTTACTGCATACGGCACCTTTCCCTGGTATGCCAATCCTGTTGCAACGCCAATAAGGTTTTGTTCCGCAACCCCAACCTGAATAAACCTTTTGGGAAACTTTTCTGCAAAGTAATTGGCCCTTGAAGAACCTGCAGTATCGGCCGCAAGCACCACAACATCTTTGTATTTCTCTCCCAATTCAGCCAATCCTTTCCCTGCCCCATTTCGCATGGGTTCCTGCTTTACCTTTTTTTCGTCCAAGTAGTTTTTTGCAAAATACCAATTCATTTTGTTTGCCTAAATCTCGTTTAGTTATCCACACCTAAACGAGATTTAAGCAGCTAGTCAATGTCGGCAGCTTCAATCTTTTCCCTTAGGGTACGAAGTTCTCTCAGGGCAATCTTTACTTGCTTTTCCTTTTCTGGCTCTCCTGCAATCGCAGTTCCCGGCGGGACCCCGTGCCATTTATAGTCTTTTTCCATGAAAGAAACTCCCTTACCGGGAATGGTATGAGCAATAATGCACACGGGTTTTTCTTGGATTGCCTTTGCCTCCTCTAAAGTAGAAATGATTTCTCTCATATCATGCGCGTTCATGTCTATCACATGCCAGCCAAACGCTTCATACTTTGCCCTGAAGGGTTCCAAAGGCATGATATCTTCTGTCACGCCGTCAATCTGAATGTTGTTTCTGTCCACCACCACCGTGAGGTTGTTTAAACGATACTTGGAGGCCAGCATTGCTGCCTCCCAGGTCATGCCTTCTTGGTGTTCGCCATCTGACATCAAACACCACACGTGGTAGCTTGCGTTGTCCATCTTGGCAGCCAGGGCAAACCCGCAGGCCTGCGACAACCCTTCACCCAGGGGGCCAGAAGAAGTCTCCACTGCAGGAAGTTTCTTGAAAGACGGATGTCCTTCCAGCTTTGAGTTGATTTTACGAAAGGTTTTAAGCCAACTCTTCGGGAAATACCCTGCATGAGCCATGGCAGTGTATCTCACCGGACAAATATGCCCGTTAGAAAGAATGAGGCGGTCCCGGTCTTTCCATCTTGGGTTCTTTGGGTTGTGCTTTAAAACGCGAAAATACAGGGCAGTAAAAATGTCTGCCATACCTAAAGGACCTGCTGAATGCCCAGATCCGGCCTGAACCAAGAGTTTAATGATGTCTTGGCGTATCTGGTTTGCCTTCTTTTTAAGATCCTTAATAGAGTATTCTTTCATATAGTTACTCTAGCTTACCATTTCTTGAAGCTCTCTCAAAGAAGCAACGGGGTCTTCTGTTTTCCAGATTGAACTTCCCACAGCAACGTAATCCACTCCCGCTTTAAACACCTGTTTTATGTTGTCTTTTGCAATTCCTCCGTCCATGCCGATAACCACGTCTGGGTTGAAAGACCGAATCTGCTGCACCTTTTCTGTCGTAGAAGGAATAAACTCATGTCCCTGCGCTCCCGGCACCACGCTGAGAAGCAAAACTGCATCCGCATTCTTGGCATAGGGGGCGAGCTGGTTTTCTGTCGTTTCTGGATTAAGCGCAATTCCTCTTTGAAAGGGATACTTCTCCATGGCAGAAAGCACCTGTTCTGGATTCCGCGCCCCTTCCAGGTGAAAGTACACGCGTTTTGCGCCTACTGCATTGCAGTCCTCCAAATAGTTTTCTGGGTCTTTGACCATTAAGTGAATTTCAAGGTTAAAAAACTGGTAAGCCTCCTGCAGTTGTGAAATGTTCACAGAAACTGCAGGGACGAACTTACCGTCCATAATGTCAATTTGCACCCACTTCGTGTGGTTTTTCAATATCTCAAGCTGGTCCTTTAGTGAAGATGGGTCTTGAGTGAGAATAGCTGGTACAACTTTTTGCACAGTTTCTTTCTCCTTAGCTAGACTAAGGATTCCTTAATTTCATTAAGTTATTGTCTGCGTTGTTCAAACTTCTTCACTTTCTCAATACGACGTTCGTGTCTCCCGCCTACAAACTCTGTTCTGAGCCACATCTCAACGGCGTCAATTGCTTCTTCTACGGTTAGAAACCTTGCGCCCAAAGAAAGAACGTTGGCATTGTTGTGAGAGCGAGAACGCTTCACCAATTCCAAAGACCCCCCATAGTACACTGCTGCCCGAATACCCTTTACCTTGTTTGCCGCTATGGCCTCTCCCTGTCCTGAAGCGCCAAAAAACAAACCAAAGTTCTCTTGAGGATTCTCTGCCACCTTTATGGCAGCAGGCAGGATAAAGTCGGGGTAGTCATCCTGTTTATTTAAAGTAAAAGCCCCCATATCCTCAACCTCTCTTCTCTGTTCTTTTAAATATTTCTTGATGACTTCTTTTAAATCGAAGCCAGCATGATCTGCTGCAAGATAGATTTTCATAGTATAGATTATACCAAAAAGACCGTGTCTCCACATCGCTTGCACAAATGGAGTTCACGTAAAGAACCGCGCAAAAACGACCACACATGGTAGGCTTTCAGCAAACTGGTTCTGCATTTGTCGCAGGCAAAACTTTTATAGACCGGTTTTGCTGATGTTCTACCAAGAAAATTGCGGAGTTGGCTCCGAATCTTAGAAGAAAAATTCGTATAGAATCTTGATTTTAAAACAGGGCGGCTCAAGCCACGAGCTTTCAACTTGTCTTGCTTAAACAAACCCTCGCAAGATTGGCAAAGATGCACTGAAATCCTATATCCACCAGAAGTTAGCCAGTGATGCCATGCCTTGTGCAAGTAGCGCTGGCAGTTTGCGCAGCGAAACCCTCTGTATTCAGGTTTTGGGTTTAGGTTTAATGTCCGTACAACACGGAGCAAGACATCTTGTTTCATGTCCTTAGTATATCTTCTCTGCTGCCTGAGTTCAAACCCCCACACTAAACAAGGTGCGCGCTTTGCGCAAATAGGACGGGGTCACACCTTGTTATGGTGTGGGGGTCAAACCACAGTTCTTGGGCGCCGAACCAAAGAAAGAATGACTCTCCATCCTCCAAGAACAAGAAAGAGAATAACACCTACCAAAAGGGCCAAGACCGCCTGTCCGGCAGAAGAACGGAAAAAGTTTTGTGCTGTCAAGGCAGCTTCTGCCGTGAATTGTTCACCGTCTTCTTGCTTAAGGGTCGTGGCCTCAGATTCAAAGGTAATGGTTCCGTCTTCTAACACGTTGGACTTTGCGACCTCAGTACTCGACTGCTGGGCCAATGCTTTGGACTGCGGCCGCTCTAGCTTTGCAAGGTAAGCAACATATAGCGCCGCAACCTGAGGTCTTAATGCCTCTACTTCTTGTGCAATGCGTAAAACCTTAAGTTCAATCACCCCCAGTTTCCTTGTAGTTTCAGCAAGGGATGCAATGTGCTGAGAAAGTACATCTATAGACACTTCCAAAGCAGCAATCTCTCCTTGGATCAACTCCTCTTTTAAGGATTGAGCAACTGGCTCAACTGGCTGCATGGCAGGTTTCTCAAAATCCTGGAGTATGTCGCCCCATGGCTTTGAAAGGCCAGCTGGGATAGCATATGACGTTGCCCAAATACGGTTGTCCGTATTGGTATCTGACTCTTCCACTCCCCCGTCTTCTGCCTGCTGCATGTACAAATAGTCTCCGGGTGTGTTTTGGTTGCCCGCGAAAGATGTTTCCGGCTCTCCAAGAGCTGCCATTGCCTGCATTACCCAGCTTGTAGAATACACGTTTTTGAACCCGCCAGAATTCTCCTGCTGGCTCTTAAGATATTCTTTCGCGTTCAAAAGAGAATCGCTTACGCCTTTCTCTGAAGACACCAGAGCCAATGCCTGCACCGCAGCTGCTGTCATATCCACACCCACAAAAGAGCCGTTCTCCAGTTGATAGGAAAGGATAAACTCCAGTGTCTTTGCAATAATACCTTCAGACGCCTCGTATCCAGCATTAAGCAAAACAAGAAGAGCAAAGATATCGTCGTTCACCAGGTTAGGATTTCCAAACTGCGTGCCGTCAAAACCATCACTAATCTTTTGAATGTAATCGGTTTTGGTGCCAGAATACGGGTCTATTGAGAGAGACATCAGCGCCATAGCTCTTCTTTCGTAATCGGTGAGAAAACCGCCTGGATCGGGATCGTCAAGCAAATAATCCTTTACCTTTTCTTTTATAGGACTTTCCTCGCCATATGCGCCAAAAGCAATTGCTGCCCAGTCGGTGAATAATGTTCCTTGGCCAAACGATCCATCTTCATTTTGGTTAAGGGCAAGAAATTGCATTGCCTTCTTGACATCCAAATTCCGATGCACGTGCTGGGGCAGTCCTCCCCCGCTTTGCCTTGTAGGGGTGGGCGCAACTACCGTAAGCTGAACGCTTGGAAAGTAAAAATCTTCTTTAATGCCCACGTTATAATCCCCTGGCGGAATATCCAGGTTTAATGATATTTGCCCCTGCTCATCTACGGCTAAAAGCAATACCTCAATAGGAGAAAATGGGTTTTTAAGGTCGGGTTGCGTAAAACCAATAGTTATCCCGGTAAGCGGAACCCAGGTATTATCTTGATATTGATAATTCTGCGCCGTAGCCTGAAAGGATGCTCCCTGGCTTATGGTAGTTGCGCTCAAAACAACTTGATGGGAAGGGCCAAAGTATACATAAATCTGCTCTCCACCAGTAAGAATAAAAGCGTCCATTCCTAAGCCAGGAGACGTTCCATTAACCGCATACAACCAGTTGTCGCACGGTTCGCTTCCCAATAAAGTTACGGTAATACATTGGAGATACAAAGATTCAAAAGCGACAAAGTATTGTATCTTTGACATCTCAAAGGATGCGTCAGCTTCATCAAGTGCAATCAGCACGCCAAGCACGCTTTGCACATTGACCAATCTTTCTTCTCCCTCGGTATCCATAATGGTGACGGTTCCCGGCAAAGGAAGCTCAAAAGATACGGCGTCAAGCACAAGCGTATCCTGATACCTCAAAGACACAGAAACATTGCTGGCCTGAACAGAAGCGGCAAAAGCCAACCCAAAGAAAACAACGAGAATGGTAAGTTTATTCATGTTCTTTTTCATACTTCCACGAGATAACATCATTTGTCTGTACTTTGTATATTGATATTCCAACCTTTGCCATCTTGCCGTTTATGTAATATATCCAGTACTTCCCAACCCTGGGATTCTGCCGTAATCCGTTGATCTCTTCTATAAAAAACCCTAGTCCAGAAAACTCAGTGCCCTCAAAACTCAGGTCAGAGGTTTCATGAGCTTGCACCATGGCATCATACGCATTGCTGCCAGGTTTTACGCTCACTTTATACATAGTCCCTTCAACCTCAAGGATGACAGGGATGAGTTGCTCTGGTGTCCTAGGGGCTGGGACAATACTCTCTGTCCCACCCTGCAGAAAAGCACTGCCAGCAACTCCACCTCCTAAAAGAACTACGGAAAAAAGCAAGAAAAGCGTTCCTTTGTTCATATTTCAAGCCAAAAAAATACTCCTGAGGGAGTTTTAAGGTCACCTGAAAGAAGCTTTTCCTTTCATGGACGCTTTCCCCCTCCCTCGAGTGGACGTGACCAAAACTTATAGAGGGGAATTCAGTCGACCGGGCTCTAACCGTTCCGGGGGAGCCATGCATCATTTGATGCACGGCCACGCCCAGTACCATATGGTACAGGGCTGTGGCATGGGAATTACACCCACTTCCTCTGAATTCCTGTCATTTCACTTGTGTTCTGCAAGCATTCTACCTTGGGCAACAAAAGTACGTCAAGTCATACAACCCATAGCTTCCTGTGGATTACTTGTTTTTGAGACTTATGTGCGAAAGGGCAAAATCCACATCACCTTTTGTTTTTTTGCCCGGGTTAAAGATACCCTGAGAATCAAACACTTGTTTGGTTTTAGAAAACAACTCTACCACTTCTTTGCCAAACATATCTTCTAAAAAGGGGGTGCGAATAATGCCGTCATTATGTTCTGCAGTCATGCTTCCCCCGTACTCAAACACCAACTTGTACACTTGCTCCATTAAAGAGGGAATAAGAATTCTGTTCTCTTCCTTTCTTAAGTCCATCAAGGGGATTATGTGAAAGTTGCCGTCCCCTACATGGCCCACAATGGTATAGACGAGCTTTGGGTGCTGTGCCAGGATGTACTGAAGCTTTGGCAAAAACTCAGGCAATGTTTCTGGCGGAACAATGATATCGTCAATAAAGGGAGCGGTGCGCTTGCCTTTCACGTGGTGTCGCAACAGATTGAAGCTCTGCCTTCTCACTGTCATATACTTTAATTCCTCTTTGTCAGAACGTGTAATTCTCATCAGCGCTTTGAAACCAGCAAGATCCTTTTTTGCAGCTGCGGCTTTTTTGTAGACTTCTTCTTCTGAGTCTCCGGTAAACTCAGCTAACACCACCAGTTTTGGAAGTTTTAGTCCTCCTTTCAAAAACATGATAAACTCGGGGATAAACTGAAAAGCTAAGGTGATGATGTTCCCCTTCAAGAGCTTAATAAAATCCGGAATGTGCATGATTGCAAATTGCAATGTATGGTCATCATACGATTCCAGGCTCTCTGGCTTATGTTTCAGAAGCTTTTGTGTAAGCTTTGCCAGCGGTGCAAAATTATACAAAAAGAGTACAAGCAGGGTAGAATGCTTTTTTGGCGTTACCAATGTAAAGGTTATCTCAGTAATAATCCCCAACGTGCCTTGAGAGCCAACAAAGAGTTTTGTTAAGTCAAAAGTTGCTCCGTCCCATACATTCCAAAGGTAGTATCCGGCAGAGTTTTTGGAAACCTTGGGTTTTACCGATGCAAGAAGGGATTTGTGTTCTTGAACCAGCTTAAATATCTTTTGGTAAAACCCTCCCTCAAATCCTTCAACTGCCATCTTCTCTTTAAGTTCCTGAAATGAGAGGGGTTTTACGGTATGTTCTTCTCCGTCTAAAAGAACTATCTTAAGCTCTATAACGTAATCTTCGGTCTTGCCATAACGCAAGGTCTTTTCTCCTCCTGCATTATTCGCTACCATGCCCCCTAAGGTGCAAATGTCCTTTGAAGCAGGATAGCAAGGAAGCAAAAGGTTTTGCTTTGCAGCTTTCTTTTCAAAGTCCCGGTACCAAACCCCCGGCTGCACCCTTGCTCTATTATTTTTAATCTCAAGAATGTTGTTAAAGTGGCGCGCCATATCCACCACAATGCTTTGGGTCAAAGGCCCTCCTGTCATGTCCGTTCCCCCGGCTCTTGCGGTTAAAGACAAGTTTTCCTCCGGATGTTCTTTGGTAAACCTCACCAAAGATTTTACATCCTCTGTATCTCTGGGAAATACAACTAACCGGGGCTTTAGCTCAAAGAGAGAAGCATCTCTGCTGTACTCTTGGAGAATATCTGGCGAGTCCTCCACTTCACCCTTGAGTACTGTTTTGAGTTCTTCTTTTAGATTCATTTCTGCTAAACTTAGTTTAGTTAAGTTTACCCTTAATGGTACTCAACATCAACAAGCCAAAAGGCATAACCTCCCACGACGTGGTGGATGAAGTCAGAAGACAAACAGGAGAAAGGCGGGTAGGGCATGCAGGTACCTTAGACCCCTTTGCAACAGGTGTTCTTGTTGTTGCCGTGGGAAGAGAGGATACCAAAAAACTCACTGAAATCACCAAAAACACCAAAAAAGAATATGTTGCTACCCTAGAACTTGGCAAAACCAGCACTACAGGCGACCCCGAAGGCCAAATATCCTTGGTCTCACTAAGTTATCCACACTTAAGCGAGATTAAGGATACGCTAAGGTCATTTGTGGGAGAGATAAAGCAGACTCCCCCGCCCTATTCTGCGATAAAGGTAAAAGGGGTTCCCGCGTACAAGCTTGCAAGAAGAGGCGTGAATGTGGTGCTCCCCAGTCGGAAAGTGCAGATTCACGAGATTGGGGTGCTCAAATATTCTCCGCCCTCGCTCAAGATTCGAGTTGTATGTTCCGCCGGCACATATATCCGCTCTTTAGCAAAAGACATTGGAGAAACATTGGGCACCGGCGCCTATCTCACCGAGCTTGAACGCACCCGTGTCGGAGATTTCACAATCAAAGATAGTATTTCTTTAGAACAACTTCGTCTGCTTAAATCTCGTTTAGGTGTGGATAACTAAACGAGATTTAGTTTTCCACAACGACAAAACGCCATTTCCCGTATTGGTCTTTATGGAATTGCCAAGAACTATAGTCAAACCGCTGGAGAAGTTTGTCTATCTCTTTTTTCTGAGGAGAGTCAAACTCCAGGTATATTGATCCCTTTGGTTTGAGATGTGTTTTTGCTTCTTTCAAAAACCTTCTGATGTACAAAAGCCCATCTTTCCCCGCAAACAAAGCTTCACGAGGTTCGTGCCTAAGAACTGATGCATGTACACTATGTTTCTTTGATTTTGCGACATATGGTGGGTTGGCAAAAATGTAGTCATACCGCAAAGATACTTCAGAAAAGATATTTGACTGAAATACTCGAAAGCGCTTCTTTGAAATTCTGTTCTTTTTAAGATTAAGATGAATTTGCTGTAAAAACTTTTTCTCGTTTTCTGCAAAGTCAACACAAACATGGGGAATGTGCTTTAAAACTGCAATGCCAATACATCCTGATCCGGAAAATACATCTAAACAGTGAGTGCTTAAATTTCGTTTAGGAGACATGCGGATATCTTGTATGGCTTTTTGGGTCCAATGCTCTGTTTCCGGGCGAGGAATGAGAGGTTTTAAGGAAAGATCAATGCGGCAATCCGCAAACTCTACAAATCCAATAAGGTAATCCACCGGCTCCCCTGCTTTGAGTCGTGCAATATCTTTTTTTGCAGCTTTTGTAAGTTTGCTTTGATACTTTTCTTGAAGCAACCATCTTGCTTCCTTGAAAAATCTCCTTTGGTTCATACCACTTTCGTATCACACTCACGACAAAGAGAAAAGCTGTGTCAGCTACACCGACACAGCTTGGGCATCCAGCTCTCTTTGAGCAAGGACTTGCTTTCTTTCCTCGAGAAGTTCGTAGAACCTCTTGGGGGTCTTGGTCCAAACCTTGGTTGGATCAACATGTTCCAGAACTTCCCTGAGCGTAAGGTCCAGCTCTCGTGGCTCTTCCGCTCCGCACGGAGGACAGGCGGGAGTATCTGCATCAAAGATGCTCCCACACCGCACGCATTCGTGCCACAACTCTTGCACTTCTGGCATGGTACTCCCTTCTTTCCAGCTTTTCTTTGAGTACACCACGTGATATCGTTTCACCACCATACCATAGAGCAAAGAATCAAGGCAAAAAAGTTTTCCCCAGACAAACATATAAAGAAAAGGTAAACCAAAACCCTGCACCGTATGGTGCAGGGCTGTGGTTTTAATTCTGGAAGTCTCTTCGAGGAGGACGATTCTTTCGCCAGCAATCAGTGCAGCGAACATTGTTCTCCGTTCCAGCACGAGGTTGGAAAGGAAGCTGGGTAATGGCTGTGCCGCAATCGGCACAAGTCCAGTTTCCTTCTACCATAGGTCTCTGAAACCTTCCTTGGTTTTCTTGTTCCACTCTATTTTCGAAGTACAACTTGATTTCAAAAGAATCTTGATGTGACTTCTACTACCAACCCACATAATCTTCGTGGGGTGGAAACTGTACTCCGACTCTAGTACAACAATGAGTATAGCATGCTCCCTCTTTCGCGTCAAGAGAAGAATGGGGCCTCCTAAAAGAGGTCTCCTTCCAGGATGTGCGCCTCCGGGGTCTCGTCCACCATGAACTCTCGCGTAATCATGACGCGCGTGTAGGAAGGGTACTCCTCCTGGGACTCAAACTCCAGCACCCATTCTCCCTGCTCGTTCTTCTCCAGGACTCCCGTGGAGAAAAACCGGAGGGGTTCGGGCTGCACCAGCCAGCCCTCGTACACGGTTCCCTCCAAGGGGTCTTCCATTCTCGCTGCAACCGCGTGGAGCATCGTGCCGTCCTGAACGAAGCGGTACCCCAACCCCCGGCTGTTGCTCTCGTCAACCGGCTCAAGCACGGCTTTCTGCGTGCCGTTCCCAGAAAGAATCCTCTCAAAGATGCTTGCCTCCTCTACCTCCTCTACATAAGGAACGCTGCCCGTGTACCCGGGAAGCCCTATCTGCCAGAGGAACAGCGCCCCCCCAAGAACAAGAATGGCCCCTGTCACAAGAATTATTTTGTTCATACGAACGTGTCTGTTAAAATTATACTTTATGTAGCTTCGCCCTTTCTTCTTGTATGCTACCACAAACCCTGGGAAACAAAAAAGCACCTCAAGAGCGGTTTTCCACAGCTCCACTCCGCACAAACCCGGCCAGGATCATCCAGTCAATCTCCTCTTCTATGCCGTCCTCTTGTTTGTTCTAACAGAAAATCGCCCGAAGGCGACTTTTGGTTCATATAAAAGCAATCTAGTTTTGGCCTTTTTTTACTCCACAAAGGTAAATATCCACATTAAAAAGATTCCAGAAAAGAAGGTGAAAGAAAGAGCAAGAGCTCTCTTTGGATTGCGCTCTTTCTTAAACTCCGGCACAAAGTCTGAAGCTCCAATGTATAAAAAGCTTCCTGCCGCAAACAGCAGCACAAAAGGAATAAAGGAGATGAAAGTTTCTTGGAATAAAAATCCCACAACTCCTCCAAGGATAACGGTTGTTGCAGAAAGAAAGTTTAAGAATAGAGCCCGCCGCTTTGAGAACCCGGCATACAAGAGCACCCCGAATTCGGCTATCTCTTGGGGTATCTCATGCAGAGCAACGGCAGCTGCCGTCACCATGCCAAGCCTTACATCCACCAAAAAGGCCACGGCCAAGATAATACCGTCAACAAAGTTGTGCACGGCATCAGCCGAAAGGCTCAGCACACCCAGAACACGAGGACTGTGCTCGTCTGCTCCTTGGGGCCCATGGTGCAAATGGAGAAGCTTTTCACCAATGTAGAAAAAGAGAAATCCGCCAAGCAGAATCAAGAATCCCTGCTCCGGAACTCCCTTATCTACTACTTCGGGAAGAATATGCAAGAATGCGGTTCCCAGCAAGGCACCGGCTGCCATAGCAAGAAGATACAACGAAATACGCTTTAAGAAATGGTCCTTTACAAACAAGAGAAAACTCCCTGAAAGCGCAAGCGCAGCAATGCCAAAGGTTGCAAGCAGCGTAAGAAAAAATGGATCCATGCATATATATTACCAAAAAACCGCCTTCTTGGCGATTCTCTTTAGCCATACTTCCTAAGTCTCGCTTAGGCAGTAAACGGTTCCCTCCTACAAGACGATGTTAGAACCTGTTCTGTGCAAAACAGACTCTTTACTTTGCAAGCCATTGTAAAGTATAATAAAAGAACGTGAACAAAGAGTTTTATACCACCCAAGAACTAGCCGACAAAATCCGAGTAAATATAATAACCATTAAAATCGGCGAGGAGTCTAGAATTGATAATAAAGAGGGTCGAAAGATTCTTAAATAAGGTTAAAACAAACAACAAACCATGGGCGCAAAAATACCAATGAGTATAGTTATAGTTCTTATAGTTATGAGTGCGGCTGCTACTTTTCTGTTCATGCAACAAGTAGGCTACGAGCTTTCCGGTGATGTAGCGATAGATTGTAGTCTATGTAGTAATTAACTATACCAAAAAAACCGCCTTCTTGACGATTGAAAGCTTAGACACAAAAGCACCCCCAATATTGGGGGTGCTTTTGTTTTGTTATGCAGCTTCAGCTTGAGCTTCAGCTTCAACTCGGTTAACGTTGGTGGCGTTAGGTCCCTTTGGACTTTCTCCTATCTCAAACGTTACTTTATCTCCTTCCCGAAGATCTTTGAACTCTACATTCTTGAGTTCGTTGGAGTGGAAAAAAAGATCTTTTTCCTCTCCCTCAACACTAATGAATCCAAATCCTCGGTCAGTCAATCGAGCAATAGTTCCTTCTGGCATTGCTGTAAAAAGAAATAGCTTAATTAGACGCTTAAATACAGAATGCTGAAGACTAAAACTCGACTCTGTTTCTCTTGCAGCTTTGATTTAAACAAAATAATACTACCATATGGAGTCTAGAATGTCAATACCAGGCTCCGCATGCAAAGCTGAGCTTAGCTCTGCGATTCTTTCTCTCCATGCTGCTTAAATCTCATTTAAGCATGATTGATTCTATTGATTATCTCCTTAATGAAATTAAGGAACTACTTGCTTTGGGTGAGTTTGCTTAAGTTTCGTTTAGGCAGTATTGAATTTTCAAGAATGGCTCCCCCCCCTGTCGGACAACGTTAGAACCAAGATTATAGAAGCACAAGAGGTTTATATCCCTGATTTGGCTTATTAAGTCAGTTGAGGGATTTAATTTTCTCGATGAGCTTGTTTTTATCAAGGCCGCCCATCGAGAATAACTCTCCATTCACAATAACCCCGGGTGAGGACATAATGCCGTAGTCCTGCACCATTTTCTGGCCTTGCTCGGTCATCATATCAATATATTCAACCTCTACATCGGGAAATTGCGGTTTAATTTCGTTTTCTAATACTTCTTTTGTAACGGCACAATGACTGCACCCAGAAGAGGTAACCTCTTGAATTATTACTTTGCTCATGGGAATTGAATATTTATCATAAGCCAAAAAACCAATTAGGCAAGATGCGAATAAAGATTAAACCTAACAAAATAGTAATCACCACAAAAAATACTCCCATTTTTCTTCTGCGCCCCGATCTAAACCAATACCACCACATGGGCAAGACCCACAAGGCCACTAAAACCCAGTTCCCGAGCCAAAGAGGTGCTCCAAACATACCTGCTTTCCCCTCTAACTCCTCTGGACCGTGCCTGTGGGGAGGAGCTATTTTAAGTCTTTGCGATAAAATATCTGTAAACCTCTCCTCCTGCACCACTTCTTCAAAGAGAGTATGCTGCCCCGAATACACCCACCAATTATGGCCGAAAAACCCGAGAGTAAAGAGAAAACCACCAACAAATACCATTCCCCACGCAGTTGTTTTTGCGATAGTTACTCTATGACGAACCAATGCTTTTGTCGCATTAATTCCAATTATTCCAAACATTGCGAAAACCAAAAGTGGAATTACCCTTCCAATGGCATGAACAAAGAACAAAAGCCAGCCGTAGAACACGTCTCCTATAATGCCAATTTGCCCTAAAATCATAGGGGTTGCGGGGTGGGGACAACCAACACCAATATTGCCCAAAAATAGTCCGAGAAGCAGTGGCTTTAATATATCTTTACGTTTCTGAATAAATCCGGGTACTGCCCCCGAATAACTTGGTATTCTCACCTTTAAAAATCCGAGCTCTCCAAGAGCAAAAGTAATTGCAAAGATTCCCGCAAGAGCATAGAAAACATTTTTAATCATCTCCCCACTTCCACCAGAAAAACCAAACACTGCCTTGCCCAGTAGGGCGGCAAGTATGCCATACATACTAAGGGTTATCACGACCCCAATACTAAAACTTAATGCGGTAGCTAACCCTTTTGCATAACTTTTTCCCATCACCAAAGGAACAATGACAAATGCCAATGGTAGAGTGCAGGGCAAAACAATCATAGAGAGCCCCGCAGCAAACGCAAAAAGATACCATCCAAACCCTACAGGGGAACTCGGGCTTAACGCAAAAATCCAAAAAAGTCCTCCTGCGACAACAGCAAGAAGGGAGAACGTGAAAAAGGCAAAAATAAAGCGCCCTATACCTTTTTTTTGTGGCACTTCTTCATTGTTTAATTCATTCCTCTGCTCCTGAAGAATTTCATCACTCATAATATAGCTATTTCTTTCTAAAGAAAATCCATATTATTAACTTTTGGGAGTTGCTTTATATCCAAGCTCCTCAATCACCTTCAAAATATCCTCCAGTTTGATTTTTTCATCATCATACTCCACCCCACCACTTTTGCTGTCCCAGTCTGCAGTAGCGTTTAAGACTCCGCCTGTATTGTCCAAGACCATTTTAATTCCTGCAGCACATGAACCGCAATGCATGCCTTCTATAGAAAATTGAACTTTTTTGGTCATAATAGTAATATAAATTTTATATATTCGTATTATACCATCTCTTCATACTCTTGCGAACTTGGGCTTTTTATATAAACGCAAGAGCAAAGAGTTCAGCACTACCGAAACAGAACTAAATGCCATTGCAAATCCGGCGATCTCCGGCCTCAAAGCTGACTGAGAAAGGTTTAACCAAATGAAAACATGAGGATAGTATTCGGGGACCCCAAACAAACTGACAAACAAAAAAACGCTCAGGGTTGAAGCCAACTGCTTGTCTTCCGAGCGTTATGAGAAGTGCAAAAGTGGGGACTACCTACTTTCGCGCAGAGCACTATCATCGGCCTTGCGGTATTTCACTTCTGTGTTCGGTATGGGAACAGGTGGGACAACCGCAGTATAATCCCCACTTTTGCACTCGCTAATTTAATGTACCGGGGAGACCCTCGGTATGCCGTGCTTTCGCACATGGCAACTAAAGTGGGCCTCCCGCCAAAACTCAAGCAGTTGAGTTTTGGCCCACTTGAACGTTCTTTTAAAAATAATGGGCATAATCTGCAAGCACAGAAATCAATGTTCGAATCATTAGTACTCCTCGGCTCAATGCATCGCTGCACTTTCACCTAGAGCCTATCAACCTCGTGATCTTCGAGGGATTCATGAGTCCTCATCTTGGAGTAGGCTTCGCGCTTATATGCTTTCAGCGCTTATCCTTTCCCAACATAGCTACCCAGCGGTGCCCTTGGCAGGACAACTGGTACACCAGAGGTTAGTTCATTCCGGTCCTCTCGTACTAGGAACAACTCTCCTCAAGACTCGACGCCTGCGGTAGATAGGGACCAACCTGTCTCACGACGGTCTGAACCCAGCTCGCGTACCACTTTAATTGGCGAACAGCCAAACCCTTGGGAGCTTCTCCACCCCCAGGATGTGATGAGCCGACATCGAGGTGCCGAACAGTGCCGTAGATATGGACTCGCGGGCACTACCAGCCTGTTATCCCCGGGGTAACTTTTGGTTGATGATCTTTACGCCTTCTACTATGACGTATCGGTTCACTAAGTTCTGCTTTCGCAACTGCTCGACATATCCGTCTCGCAGTAAAGCCAGCTTGTGCCTTTACACGACTGCGAGGATTTCCATCCCTCGTTAGCCGACCTTATAAACGCCTCCGCTACTCTTTAGGAGGCTAGCGCCCCACTAAAACTACCCACCTCCCACTGTCATCAGCAAAAAGCTGAATTAGTCTTATCTTTTCACCAGACAGGTATTTCACTGACGGCTCCACCCATCCCAAAAGACAGGCTTCAAAGCCTCCCTGTTATTCTACGCAGGTAAAATGACAAGACAATAAGAAGCTATAGTAAAGCTCCCGGGGTCTTTCCGTCTAGCCGCAGGTAACCGGCATCTTCACCGGTATTGCATTTTCACCGGGCAGCTCCTGGAGACAGTTTCCCAGTCGTTACGCCTTTCATGCGGGCCTGAACTTACCAGGCAAGGGATTACGCTACTTTAACACGGTTATAGTTACCGCGGACGTTCACTGGGGCTTCACCCACTAAGCAGCTCTGATTGCTCAAAGCCACCTGCAGGATTAACACTCCAGCACTGGTCAGGCGTCAGCCCCTATACATCCTCTTTCGAGTTGAGCAGGGACCTGTGTTTTTGGTAAACAGTCGCCAGGAATACGTTTGCTGCGCCCGCCTTGCGGCGGGAGGTCTTATCCCGAAGTTACGACCACTGATTTGCCGAGTTCCTTCAGGAGCTTTCACCCGTTCACCTTGGTACGTTGATACCAACCCACCTGTGTCGGTTTTCGGTACGGACTCATCATATTCATATTCCCAGAGCTTTTCCGGGAAGGGCGCTCACTCTTCTCCCCGCCATAACGGCAGGTCGCCTCTGCGCTTTTGGTTACCCAATCACGCCAAGGACAAGAATCCATTAACTTGCAAGAGTTACTACCCTCCGTCATCTGAGAAAGCATATGACAAGGGGAAGGAATATTAACCTTCTGTCCATCGCACTACACCGTTCGGTGCAGCACTTAGGGCCGCCTAACCCTTGGATGATTGTCATTGCCAAGGAAACCTTAGGTTTTCGGTGTGCAGGGATTTCACCTGCATTGTGGTTACTCATGCCAACATTCTCACTCCTCACCGCTCCACCGAGCCTCACGACTCGACTTCACTGCAGTAAGGACGCTCCCCTACCACCCCGCACCGTATGGTACGAGGTCCTTATCTTCGGTATCAAGCTTAGCCCCTATGAATTTACGGCGCAAAACTCCTTAGCTAGTAAGCTGTTACGCTTTTTTTAAAGGATAGCTGCTTCTAAGCGAACCTCCTAGCTATCTTGGGAGTTTCACTTCCTTGTTTTGCACTTAGCTTGATTTAGGGACCTTAGATGAAGATCTGGGCTGTTTCCCTTTTGAGCGCGGAGCTTAGCCCCCACGTTCTGACTGCCGAGTCTAGGATCCTGGCATTCGAAGTTTGGTAAAAACATCTGGGTTGCCCCAAGAACGTTCTTTCCAGAGCTCTACCTCCAAGACTTGCTTCTCGACGCTAGCCCTAAAGCTATTTCGGGGAGAACCAGCTATTACCAAGCTCGATTAGCTTTTCACTTCTTACCACAAGTCATCCCAAGACGTTGAACGATCTACGGGTTCGGGCCTCCATCAGCCCTTCGGCTGACTTCACCCTGCTCATGGCAAGCTCGCTTGGCTTCGGGTCGTTCCCAACAGCTTAATTGGTCGCGCTATTCACACTCGCTTTCGCTATGCCTTCACGCCAGAAGCGTTTCGACAAAGCTGTTAGGAACACTCGTTGGCTCGTTCTGCAAAAAGCACACCGTCACCCCGCACATAATATGTACTATCGTTGTATCATGTTGGATACTACACATTATGTGCGGGGCTCCGATTCTTTGTAGGCAAGATAGTTTCAGGTTCTATTTCATCGCCCTCACCGGGCTGCTTTTCACCTTTCCCTCACGGTACTAGTTCACTATCGGTGATGCAAAGTATTTAGCCTTTCCGGACAGTCCCGGAAGCTTCCCACGGGATATTCGTGTCCCGAGGTACTCAAGAAAAATAGCAAGGAGCATAAAGGTAGTTTTCGAATACGGGGCTTTTACCCTCTTTGGCCGCCCGTTCCAGGGGCGTTCTTCTAACCACTTTATCTAAATGTTCTCCCTCCGAAATTAAGCACTCGGTTGAGTGCTTAACTCCCGACACTATAGTCTTACAACCCCCCATACAAAAAGTATGGGGTTTAGGCTCCTCCCTGTTCGCTCGCCGCTACTAAGGGAATAAACTTGCGTTCTCTGTTCCTCCGCTTACTGAGATGTTTCACTTCAGCGGGTTCGCTTCCCGACGTTACGTCGGGACGATCTGTGTTTCCACAAACCAGGTTTCCCCATTCGGACATCCCCGGATCAAAGCATGCTAAACTACTCCCCGAGGCTTATCGCAGTCACGCCACGTCCTTCATCGCCTTTGCATCCCAAGGCATCCACTATCTGCCTGTAATTTAGGTACCCTTACGGGTACCCCACAATTGATTCCTGTTGCTAGCAGATTATACCCATTATTCAATTATTAACGTACTGACACGAGCAACGAAAAACCGCTTTTTAAAGCGGCTTCATAACTGACACAAAAACCCATCAGGTTTGCCAGCCGCTTTGTAGTTTGCAATGTTTTTGCGTATTTCTCATGTCTTAAAAGAGTATAGCTGAGCCAAGATAGAATGTCAAGAAAAGACCCCGCTCCTTTGAAAACCCGCATATCTCCTAAATGAAATTAAGGATTCCTTGGTTTTGCCAAGAAATACTTGAGATCAATAAAAACCACCCCGCCGAGGAGGCGGGGTGGTTCAAATTCAGGATATAAAAACTCAAGCAGTTGAGTTTTTACCCTCTCAGTTTTCGGTTCAGGTCCTGCAGCAACTGAGTTGCTACTTCCCTTCCTCCCAAGCCAAAGGCCAAACCTCCGGTAATGACCAGGAACGCGAGGATAGCGCGTACGACATCCTGAGAAAACCCGGCTGCGATGTCAAGTTGTTGCAGGATTGCCACGATCGCAAAGACCCAGATGGACCATCGCACAATCACGCCAACCAGATGCCCGTACCCGATCTGGGTGGATTCTACGGCTGCCCTCAACACTTTCCCTGCAATATCTGCGATAATCACGGCTACCACGAAAATCAACGAAGCAACCAAAACATTAGGCAAATATGCCAGAACACTCGTAATGAAAACAGCCAGCTGATTCAATCCAAGGACCTCAACTGCGGCCAAGAGGAATACGATAACTAACACCCACTTGAAGATGCTGCCGATGAATCCTGCAGGATCCACCTTCATGTCCGCCTTTTCTAAGGCGTGCTTCCAATTCCCCCGCTCAAAAACCTGATTGAATTTAATTCTCTTTAAAATGTCAGTTACCAAGCGGCCCACTCCAACTGAAATGAACCATCCAATGCTAAAGATTACCAAGGCTCCTACCAAAGCCGGCAAAAAGCCAATGAATCCTTGCCACAAATCCAGGAGGCCGGTGATAGTAACCTCGTACAAATTGAGAACCATATTGTGTGTATGTTTATTTTAGTTATGCAAAGTACTTTTCCCGACCTTTAAAGGATTATGACATTATGTGCGTGCTCGCACAAATGGCACTACCTTAATATGCCTATTTATGCATTGTGCCATTATACTACAAGCAAGGGAGCTTGTCTTGTGGATAACTTTTCCTACCAAAAAATCTCTTTTGAGCCACCCAAAATGCCTACTATCTGTGCTTTTTGAGGTGCAATCTCCCTCTATCCAGTACCTATCCTTCTGTTCTCTAACAATACGTTTTAAGAGCAGTATGCTAGGTTTTTTGGGGTGCCTTGCTACTACAACATGTCCTATCTTGGGTTTTAAAAAAAGATAGGACATCCTATCTACTACCACAAAGTCTCCTTCCCTAGCCCAGGGTTCCATGCTTTGTTCTCTCACTTTGAAGTAGGAAATCATTGCTTCTTTGCCCTCTCTGCCTCTTGGAACATCTCTGCTATCTCATCTACCGCCTTTTGCAAGTCCTGCGCCGCCTGCATATTCACCTCCTGTTTTACCTTACTGCAAAGCTTTGTTGCCTTCCAAAAGGTTTCATGGAGATCGGGAAATGCTTTGAGATGCTCCTCTGCAAAGTAATCAGTCCACAAAATAAGGAGCTGCTCCTTTGCAATCTGGGCATGTTCTTCTTTCACCGCAGTAAGTCGTGAAATCCCGTGAATGTCAGTAGGACTTATTTCCTGAAGCTTTTCTACCATCTTTACCACGGTTCTAGCCGCAGTTTGAGCTGGCTGTGGTGTGTATATACCACAAGGAATGTCGCAATGCGCAAACACCTCCCTTGCAGGAATAATGCGGCTTAAAAGAGTAAAAAATGAGTACAGCATGAGAATAAATGCCTCTTTGATCCCCCACCGTACGGTGGGGGGCGGAAAGAAGTATCAATTACTTCACTACTCCCACCATCTTGGCCAGCTTATACAAAGCTGCGAGACCCACAAGCACATAGACCACTTTAGATCCCAATGCTGCGGTTCCTCCAAAGACGGTGGCAACAACATCCAGGTTGAAAAGTCCAACCAATCCCCAGTTTAAACCACCAACAACCAAGAGGATGCCGACAGCTAAACTTATTGTACCTTTTTGCACCATTTTAAATATTATGTATTTAGTTTCAAAACAACAAAAAACGACCTTTTGAGATATTGAAATATTATACCAAAAAACAGGCTGTCAATATACCCTGCCTGTGGAAAACAACTGTTTTGTTTCTAGCTACCTTTCTTCTTGTCCAATTTTTCCAGTTTTAAGAATTTAAAACCGTAAAAAATAACAAGAGCTATAATTACAAAGTCAATTATCGTGGCCGCAAAACTTCCCCACAAAATCTCAACAGGACCAACTTTAAGTACTGCAGCATCAAGCGCTCCTGCGGCTCCCAATATAATCCCGAGTATAGGATTAATGATGTCTTCTACGAACGACGCAACAACTTTTGATACCGCACCTCCTAAAATAAAACCAATCGCCAGACCCATTACACCTTGCTCTCTGATAAAGTTAATGAAACTTTGCATAGTAAATAAAATGCTTAACTGAGATTATTTTTCGACTTTGTCTTAAACTGCGGGCTCAGTTGCCTTGCCCGTCCGTAGCTTTAGCGTAGGCGGGAAACCAACTTCTCTCAGAACTCAGACAGATTACTGAGATTTACGAAGAAATTGCTCCAACTCACCTTTCTCCCACCAGCCAAACTCGTCTGGAATAGTATTTATGTTAAACGTTACCACCTCGGTAATTTCATTGCCATACACTCCCGAGGTAGGCAGAGACTCAAGTTCTACAAAGGTATAGGGTGTCCACGCCCACTGCTGAGTGTCTTCGTACAGTTCTATGTCGAGTCCAACAACCTTGTAGCTTCTCACTTTTACCCCTGCGTAATCCATCACGACACGGTTGACGTACTGATCCAGGGTCTCGCCCCAACGTGGAAGGTTATGCACAAAATACAGGAGCGCTTTTTTAGCTTTCTGTGCTTTTTCTGGTATCTCGTGCTGTGGGTTTGCCTCTGGTCGTCTCAACGCAACGAACTTCCCTTGGAACGTTAAAATGTTTTCAATGGAAATATGTGTACCGCCTGGAACTTCTTTTGCTACTGGCGGTCCGAAGCTTGCTTCTTTGTTTTTCCAATTATATTCAAACATGTTATTTCATTAAGTTTATATCTGTGGACCTGGTGGGAATCGAACCCACGATCTCCTCATTGCAAATGAGGTGTTCTACCACTAAACTACAGGCCCAAATTGTGCGCGTGGAAGGAATCGAACCTTCTACCTCTTCTTTATCAGAGAAGCGTTCTGCCAATGAACTACACGCGCATATTTCCTTAACGAGATTAAGGAAATGTTCGTTCTCTATCATAAACAAAAACAGGCCTTTTGTGAAGACCTTGCTCTTGTAAGTTGATCTCTGAGAGTTGCTCCGACTCCACAACCCGCCACAACTTTACAGATGTGGGCAGGAACTAGATTCTATGGCTCCAGTCAAACCTCAGATCACCCCGCGCTTTCCTCAAAAAATACAATTTCGTGAAGAATACCTTTCCACATTACCACACTCGTCGATTGACAGTGCAGAAACGTAGAAAGGGCTGGGCTATCTGGACGACACTTCGAAAAATGATGTGATCCACCGACAGGTTCCCCTACCGGTGCCTTGTTACGACTTAGTCCCTCTCACCGAGCCTACCTTAGATCCACGCAAGGTGGAGTTTCGGGTATTCCCGGCTCGCTTGACTTGACGGGCGGTGAGTACAAGGTCCAGGAACATATTCATCGCGCCATAGCTGATACGCGATTACTAGCGATTCCGACTTCATGAGGTCGAATTGCAGACCTCAATCCGAACTGGGGGGCCGTTTAGGGATTTGCTCCGCATTACTGCATTGCGTCCCGCTGTCGGCTCCATTGTATCATGTGTGCAGCCCAGGATATCAAAGGGCCACGCTGACCTGGCGTCATCCCCACCTTCCTCCTGATTGTCTCAGGCAGTTTCGCTTGACATGTAAAACAAGCGATAGGGGTTGCGCATGTTGCCCGATTTAACGGAGCGCCTCAAGGTACATGCTGACGACGGCCGTGCAACACCTGCCTACCGGTCCTTGTGAGAAGGCTTCTCTTTCAGGAAGCTTTCCGATAGGTGTCAAACCCTGGTAAGGTTCCTCGTTTGTTGACGAATTAAGCCACATGATCCACCGCTTGTGTGGACCCCCGTCTATTCCTTTGAGTTTTAATCTTGCGATCGTACTTCCCAGGCGGGATACTTAACGCGTTAGCTTCGCCACGTGAAGGGTCGACACTTCACATAGCTAGTATCCATCGTTTACGGCGTGGACTACAAGGGTATCTAATCCTTTTCGCTCCCCACGCTTTCGTCTCTCACCGTCAGGACTGTTCCAGCTGAATGCCTTCGCTTTTGGTGTTCCTCTTGATATCAACGGATTCCACCCCTCCACCAAGAGTTCCATCAGCCCCTAACATCCTCGAGTCTGGAAGTTTCCCTTGCATTCCAAAGGTTGAGCCCTTGGCATTTAACAAAAGACTTTCCAGACCGGCTACAGACGCTTTACGCCCAATAAATCCGGATAACGCTCGGGGGCTCTGTATTACCGCTGCTGCTGGCACAGAGTTAGCACCCCCTTATTCATAGAGTACCGTCAACTAAAAGTTTCTTCCTCTATAAAAGCGGTTTACAACCCGAAGGCCTTCATCCCGCACGCGGCGTCGCTGGATCAGGGTTTCCCCCATTGTCCAATATCCTCGACTGCGGCCACCCGTAGGTGTCAGGTCCGTGTCTCAGTACCCACGTTGGGGAACAGGCTCTCACCTCCCCTACCCGTCATAGCCTTGGTGAGCCATTACCTCACCAACAAGCTGATAGGCCGCGGACCGCTCCTGAAGCGAATTGCTTCTTTACCCTTACGGGAACTATCGGGAATTAGTCCGCCTTTCGGCGGATTATGCCCGTCTTCAGGGTACGTATCCACGTGTTACTAACTCGTTCGCCGCTACCTGGCAAAAGCCAGATCGCTCGACTTGCATGCCTTATCCACGCCGCCAGCGTTCATCCTGAGCTAGGATCAAACTCTCTAAACGTACTCTTATAAGAGTACTAATAGAGTCGGAACAACTCTCAAGAATCAACTTAACTTACTTTCGTATGTAATTTTTAAAGAACGGGAATTGGGTCAACCCCGTTAGAGGCAAGAAACCTTTGGTTTCTGCCGATTTTTCCAGTGGGGAAAATCGGGCCTCTAACGGGGTCAAAACAACTCCCGAAGGCATTCAATAAGAACACCTTCGGGAATTGTCTTTTAAAAGAAACTAATGTGGCAAAGAATCTACATAAGCCTTGTATAGAAAGGATACTATGTCCTGACCCCCTAGTCAAGACCTGGAGCCGAGGGCGAGATTCGAACTCGCGACCTACTGTTTACAAAACAGTTGCTCTTCCACTGAGCTACCTCGGCATAACGGTCACACCCTCTTTTTCCTGAGCTTTTTCCAATAGTCATCTGAAAACTTGGAATTGCCACTCTTTCCCTGGGATCTCTTTCTCAGATTTTCCAAGATCTTGCCGGTCTTTGACTCGGTCTTGAGGGCCACAATCCTGGTCTTGGAAAGCACATTCTGCAAGAGCATGTCGGGGGAGGCAACCTGATGCAGGACTTTTAAATCCTGTACCTTGTCTGCAATCTTCTTTAAAATCTCTTTTGGCAAGTTGCCTTCCTCTCTTGCGGGATATGCTAAAAGCATCGGGGCTTTCTTTACTGCAAAATACAAAAGGCCAGCAGTGCTGAAAATAAGAATGACTGATGCCGCAATAACTCCTATCATATCTGGTAACGCGAAAATCGCTTTACAACAATGTTTTCTCCGAGTTTCGCAATATATTCTTCCAAAAGATTCTGCACCTTCTTTGAAGGATCTTTCACATAGTCTTGCGCTAAAAGCTCCTCTACGGATTCTGGATCCATGGCAGCTATCTGCAGCACCAGTTCATGGGCCAATGCTTTGAAGTCCGGAGATTTTGCAACAAAGTCGGTTTCAGAGCGTAGGTCTAAGATAACCCCCGTCTTTCCTGTGGCATGAAGATATGTTTCAACGATTCCCTCGCCAGCTTCCCTTTCTTGCTTCTTTTGTGCAATTTCAGCTCCGCGAGAACGCAGAAGCTCTTTTGCCCTTGTCATATCTCCTTTTGCCTCTTCCAAAGCATTTTTCACGTCTGTTACCGACATGCTCGTATCTGACCTCAACTCTTTTATATCGTCAATTCCTGCCATACCTATTTTATCCATGCTTCCTGAATCTTATCAAGAATATATTTAAGCGAGCTAACCGCGTCGTTGTTTGCGGGAACAAAGTAATCTGCCTCTTCTGGGTTTGTATCGGTATCTGAAATGGCAATGATGGGAATACTCTTCTTCTTTGCTTCCCGCACTGCCGAGACATTCTCTTTTAAATCACAAATAAATATGGCATCAGGAACCTTGGTAAGTTCTTTTATACCCCCAAAGCGTGTCTCTAAGGTGCGGATTTCCTCTTTGAGATCCAGCTGTTCCTTCTTGGTATATTTCTCATCCCACTCCCCTGAGGCCTGCTGCTCCTCCAACTCCTTTAACCGTTCAATCCGTTTTGAAATAATGCCAAAGTTGGTAAAGGTCCCACCAATCCATCGCTGTGTGACAAAGGGCAGACCACAGGCCTTTGCTGTCTCTTGAATCAAAGAACGCTGCTGCACCTTGGTTCCCACCAACAAGAGTATTTTCCCTTCCTCTTTTAACTTCTTTACATACTCTGTAACTTCTTTGAGCTTTTCTTTGGTCTTTTCCAAGTCAATGATATGCACGGTGTTTCGCACTCCGGTAATGAAAGGGCGCATCTTGGGATGTGTCTTTGACGTTTTGTGCCCAAAATGCAAACCAGCCGCCATCATCTCTTGCGTGATAGGATCAAGTTTTTGTTCTGTTGGTTTCGTAACAACTGCCATAGCAATCGTCTTTATATCACAATTGATTTCCTTTCGCAAGTATGCTAAAGTACCTCATACTATCTATGAAAAAAGATATTCACCCACAATACTTCCCAAAGGCAAAGGTGACGTGCGCTTGCGGCAATACCTTTACCCTCGGGGCAACGCAAGAACTCATTGAGATTGAGGTATGTTCTGCCTGCCATCCATTCTACACTGGCAAAGAGAAAATCATGGACAAGGTTGGTCAGGTCCAGAAGTTCCGCGCCAGACTCTTAAAGAAGAAATGAACCTGGAGGAGTTAAAGCAAGAATACCAGAACCTCTTAAAAGAGCTTCAGAACCCGGAGTTAATTTCTGATTACCAGCGTTTCCAAGAACTCTCCAAGAAGAAAGCAAAGCTTGAGAAAATCTTAGACAAGGCAAAAGAAACAGAAGACCTAAGGACCCAGCTCACAGAGAATCAAGAACTGTTGGGTGCTGAAGACCAACCAGAGTTGCTCACTTTAGCAGAAGCTGAAACGAAAACACTTCAAGAAAGGTTTAGAGGTGCAGAAAAGGAGCTGGAAGAACTTTTGGCAAAAGGCCAAGAAGATCTGCCAGAAGCTCTTATCATGGAGTTTCGCGCGGGAACGGGTGGTGAAGAAGCAGCCCTGTTTGCTGCAGATCTTCTCAGCATGTACCAAAAGTATGCAGCAAAGAAGAGATGGAAAACTACTCTGTTGGAAGAAGACCGCACCAACATTGGGGGCATAAAGAACGCAGCATTGGAGGTAAAGGGGGAAGATGCATTCTTGAACCTGCAATATGAGGGAGGGGTACACCGGGTTCAAAGAATCCCGGAAACAGAAAAGGCGGGGCGCATTCACACCTCCACTGCGACCGTAGCTCTCATTCCCAAAGCAAAGAAAACCCAGTTTCAGATTAATCCCCAAGACTTAAAAATAGAGTTTACCGGTTCTTCCGGACCTGGCGGCCAAAACGTGAACAAAAGGCAAACCGCAGTACGGCTCACCCATGTTCCCTCGGGCTTCATGGTGTTCTCACAAGCATCCCGCTCCCAGCAAAAAAACAAGGAAGCGGCATTATCCTTGCTGGAATCAAAACTCTTGCAACAAAAGGAAGAAAAGGAAGAAAAGGAAGCTGCAGGTCAAAGAAAAGCCCAGATTGGCTGGGCAAAAAGAGTAGAAAAGATTAGAACGTATAACTATCCGCAGGATCGAATTACTGATCATCGCATTGAGCAAAGTTGGCATGGAATAGAAAAAATCATGGCGGGGGATATTGACCCTGTTATAGAATCCCTCGCCAACTACCAAAAATCCCATTGATTCCTAAACGAGATTTAAGAGCTCTTAAATCTCGTTTAAGCAGACTTAATTTCCTTTCAGGGCTGCAATGTCTTGTTCGTACCTTCTCGTGATTGCCATCACGTTGTCCCCATAGAACTCATATCGTATCTGGTTTCGCGAAGAGCAGTTGCCAGAAAAGTAAGAGACGGCGGCACACCATTCATACTCAAAGGTTTGCCTTGTTGCCCCAACATCAGCCAAGTACACCGCAGAGGCCAAGAATGCATCCCTAATATTCCAAGGATCAGCAGGACTTCCCTTTAACTGTGCAATCTCGTCTTTGTACGCGAGCCAGGTTGAAGGGATAAACTGGGCAGGACCCATGGCGCCTCCGTATCCCCCAACTGAAGGGATAGGGCAAGAAACAGCAGTATTGAAAGGATCTCTCCCCAGCTCCTGCGTTATCTCTAAGAAAGGTTTCACGTCTCTTGTTGGTTTCATGACACGGCGCACAAAGGTTCCGTTAACCGTTTCCCCGTTTCCGGTCTGGGTGTCTTTTAAGTAACATTGGCCTACATTCTTTCCAATATTAGACTCTTGCGTTAACACTGCCAGTAAAAAGGGGGCTCTCACCTTGGTTAGCTGGGTCACAGCCTCTGCAATCTGAACCGCCTCCCCAAAGGTTGGGGCTTCTGGTACTCCGATAAGTTCAAAGATGCGAGAGCGTATTGCGCTTGCCTGCTGCTGACGGTCAGCTAGGAGTTTTTGGTATTCAGACTCCTTTCCTTTGGTCACTTCCAAGAGCTGCTGGTTCTGACCTGTTAAGTACTGACTCTCTTGCTTTTGGAGAATCTGAATTTTCACAAAGTTCTCTTCTTCCGACTTCTCTGTTTCCAGCTTGCCTTTTTGCCCTTTAAGATACGAGGAAAGATCAATAGTACTTTCCAAAAGCTCTTTGTTGCGGTCTTGCAAGGACTGCAGGGCAGCTAAATTATTAAAAAAGTCAGACAGGGTGGGACCGGTTAAAACAATCTCCACCATGGTTCTTTGGTCCTCTTGGTATAACCTTTGCAAAAGCTCTGCTAACTGCGCTCGCTTCACTTCAATGTCCTCTTCGGTTCTTGATATGGAAAAGGTAGTATCGGTAATCTGCCCTCTTAAGTCACCAATGATTTTGTTTGACTGAACAATCTGCAAATCAAGCTTCCGTATCTTGTTTCTTAAAATGGAAATCTCGTTTTGCAGGGTCTTCTTTTCCTGCTGGGTCTTTGTTATATCCCCCTCAATTGCCCCAATCTCTTCTTCCAGGGCCTTAAGCTCTGCTTCCAGCTGTTCCCGTTCTTGCGCTGGGGTTAGGGCATAGACAAAAAGGCTCGGCAACAGAAATGCTGCGAGCATCAAGATACCGATGAGTTGTTTTGTGGCTGAGTTCATGTATCTTGTATATTATATACAAGATACCCGCCAAAGGCGAGGCTCGCCCAGCAGGGCGGCAAACTACGAGCTCTTTTGCTCCTCTGCTGGGGCCCCTTCCTCTTTCTTCTCTTCCACAATCTTAACCGCCTCTACAGCAGCTGTCTCGTCCTCCACGGGCTTTGCAAGTTCCTCTTCCACGTTTTCTTTCGGAACCACCTGAGCCACAATCCAGTCGGGTTCAGCCAAAATCTCCACCTTAGAATCAACCTGCAGATTCTCAACCAAGATCCGGTCTTCCAAAGTCTTTAACGCTGAGACGTCTACTGTAATCTCTGAAGGAAGGTCTTGAGGCAACGAGGAAACCTCAACCTCGTGCATGTTTTGAAGAAGGGTACCTTCAAAGTCGGCTGCGGCAGAGGCCTCTCCTTGAAAGCTCAGGGGCACCATGATTTTAATCTTTTCATTAAGTCTCGGCTGGTAAAAGTCAACATGAATGGTGTCACCTGAAAGCGGGTGGCGCTGTACGTCTCGAATAAGGACTGGAGCCTTTTTTGCCGCCATGACAAGAGATAAAAGAGAACTCTCCCCTACCTCCTTGTATACTGCATCAAACTCCTTTTTCGCAACGGACAAAACTGCGGGGTCGAATCCCGGTCCATACAACACGGCTGGAATCTCTCCTTTCACTCGGAGCTCACGCACTTTCCTACCAAGTATTTTTCTTTGGGTTCCTTTGAGTGATAACATATGTTCTGTCTAGATTTTGTTTGCAGAACCCAAAAACTGAATATGGTATTCTGCTACTTTCTGTACCGCCCGAACACTTGGCGGCAATATTTTATACGGAGTAACTTCCTCTGGTTTCCCTTTCAGAGTTGCTCTCAAGGTGTTGGTAAAGGCGGCTCTCAGTTCTGTTGAAATATTCACCTTCACCACTCCGCTCTTTACTGCGTGGAGCAGATCTCGCCTTGGAGTACCAGACCCCCCATGCAGTACCATAAAACACATAACACGTTTTTTGATTTCTTGCAACCGTTTCAGATTGAGACGGGGATTCTTTTTGTACACGCCATGCACCGTACCGATAAGAATGGCTAAACTGTCAACTCCGGTCTTTTGAGCAAATTCCCTTGCCTCTTTGGGGTCGGTAAAAGAGTCTTTGTTGAAAGACGGTGCTTTCCCTTTATGAAACACAGAATGTTTCCCCGGAATTTCCGCAAACTCTCCTTCTACCATTGAGACGCGATTCTTTTTTGCCAAAGCTACCACCTTGCGGGTGAGAACAATATTCTCTTTAAAGGAATACGAGGAACCGTCAAAGTGCACTGCGTCGTACCCAGCTTCAATTGCCTCTTTAACCGAATCAAAGGATTTGCCGTGGTCAAAGTTCAAAAAAATGGGGAGCTTTGTTTCTTTCCGATAGGACTCAACAAGAGCTACTGCCTGCGCTTTCCCCAGAAACTTGCTGTCTCCTTCTGACGTTCCCACCAGCAGAGGGGCTTTTAGTCTTACCGCAGCTTGCACAATTCCCTGCAGCTGCTCTGCGGTGGAGAAATTAAACTGAGGAAGGGCAAAACCTCCCTTTCTAGCTTTCTGGTAATAGTATTTGAGATTTTTTTGCGCCATCACTTTTTTACGTACAGGGTCTGGGTAGGATATGCAAACTCAATGCCTTCCTGCTCAAATTTCTCTTTGATGGCAAGGTTGATTGCCTGTTGTGTATCCATATATGCCGTGTAATCTGGGATATTTATGTAATACATCACCTGAAAGTTTAGGCTAAAATCCCCAAACTCTGTGAAATGAACACGATCCACATCAGCTAACTCTTGCGCGGCAACGATATCTTTCACCATCTCTGGAATCTGTCTGAGCTTCTTTGTGGGGGTATCATAAACCACGCCAAAACGAAACCCGATTCTCCTCCTCTCCATTGTCTTATAATTGTGTATCCTTGCTTCTGTTAACTCTTTGTTGGACATAACCAATTCTTCGCCCTGCAGTGTTTGAATACGTGTAGATTTTAAGCCAATGTGCTTTATGGTACCCATCTCATCTCCCACGATAATGAAATCTCCTGTCTGAAAAGGCTTGTCAAAGTAAATGGAGAAAGAAGCAAAGATATCCGAAAGAATACCCTGAAGAGCAAATGCTATTGCAATGCCTCCAATCCCAAGACCTGCAATTAAAGCCGTAATGTCATATCCAAGATTCTGGACAACAAGTAAGAGAGCTACCACCCAGAGTATTCCTTTCAGCACTTTTTTAAGAAGCTTGATGATAGAAGGATCAAATGTGCCACCCTCTTCAAGACGTTTTTTAATAATCTTTTCAAAGAAGTAATCAATAACCCTGCTCAATGCCTTTATTACACTGTAGACAATCACCACAAAGGCTATCCAATATCCTACGCTCCTCGCAAACTCTGGCTCCTGGATAAACTGGAGAGCTGCTGCGGTTGCCAAGAGAAGGTAAAAAGGAGAACCGACTGATTGTAGGATTGCAATAAGAAGGTCATCAAAATCATTTTTTGTTTTTTCTGCAATAATTTTGACTCTATTCAGTATTTGCTTGCGAAAAAGCTGCAAAAGAAGATACACTCCAATAAAAAAAAGAAGGGCCATGATATATGCACCCATGGTATTTCCTGCAAAAGAAAGTTGGAGAAATGTATTCAGGTCTGCCATATATATTATGCCTGTTTCTTGCCAAGGCGCTCTTTTGCCTCTTGAATCAATTGTTCTGCCTCTGCTTTTGGCTTAAACTCCTTTAGCTTTACCCATTTTCCGGGCTCCAGTTTCTTGTAGTTCTCAAAGAAATCTCTGACTTCCTGCTTTTGCTCTTCTGTTAAATCCCCAATGTCTCGAACGTGCTCCCACCTGGGGTCAAGCTTCTTTGCGGGAACCGCAAGCACCTTATTGTCAATGCCAGATTCATCCTCCATCTCAAGATATCCAATGATTTCTGCCCTTACCACGCACCCAGGAAAAGTTGGGTTAGTCACAAGTAAAACAACATCTAAAGGATCTCCGTCTTCCCCTCTCGTTCCCGGAATAAAGCCGTAGTCAAACGGAAAAATCTCCTCGCCATACAATGCCCTGTCCAAGACGATTTCGCCTGTCTTTTCATCTTGCTCATACTTGTTTCTTGAACCCTTGGGTATCTCTACAAATACTTTAATTTCCATGATGAAGAAAACCAATAAGATACGAGGCAACAAGTTAACAAAATAGCTCTCGGAGGCAATTTGGCATGGTTCCGCCGAAGGCGGACAAACTGCCGAGAGTGCAGGTTGACAAATCTCGCTGGAGATTTGAACAACCGGTGTTTTGGAACTCCGTTGCCGAGTATAAGTATATCATAATGCTTTTGCTGCTGCTTTCACATGCCTGACTAATGTGGTGACATACCCCCATTCGTTATCGTACCAAGAAAGCACCTTTACCAAATCTCCATCCACCACCCTAGTAAGGCTTAGGTCCACAATGGCTCCGTAGGGTTCTTTTACAATGTCAGAGGAAACCAAGGGATCAGAGGTCACCTTTAAGATTCCTTTCCATTTAGGTAAAGAGGCTGCCTTGGTTAAAATGCTGTTGATTTCCTTTACCGTTGTCTTTCTCTTGGCAAGAAAGGTGATGTCTGCAATACTTCCTGCAACCACGGGAACCCGCAAGGCAATGCCGTCAAACTTATCCTTTAATTGAGGAATTGCCCGGGTCACGGCAACTGCAGCTCCGGTAGTGGAGGGAATGATGTTTTGGGCTGCCGCCCTTCCTCTCCGAACATCTCTGCTGCGGCTTGGCCCATCCACCAAGCTCTGCGTTGCAGTATATCCATGCGTAGTATTGAGCACTGCTTTTTGAATCCCTGGGTTTTGAGACAACACCAAAATCACAGGAGATGCTGCATTAGTGGTGCAAGAACCATTTGAAGTAATGCTAAACTTTGCCATTTCCTTTTCATTCACCCCACAGAGCACTGTTCTCCCCTCTTTGCCGTCCTCGTCCTTTGCAGGTGCCGTAATCACCACGCGCTTTGCACCGGCTTTTAAGTGCACCTTTGCCTTTTCATAGGAAGCAAAAACGCCTGTTGCCTCAACAACAATATCTACCCCAAGTTTTTTCCAGGGAAGCTTTGCAGGGTCTTTCTCTTTAAAAGTTTTAACTCCCTTAAGCCCCTTTTCAAACCTTCCATATACCGTATCGTATTGTAAAAGATAGGATAGATTCTCCAAATCCCCCAAGTCGTTGATAGCAACAACTTTAAGGTCGCCTAACTCTTGTACCTGACGAAAAAAGAGTCGGCCTATGCGCCCAAAACCATTGATTGCTACCTTCACCATATCCTCTATCCTACCACACCAAAGAGAGGGTTCAACTCTTCTTTATCCCTTTACGCGAACTCTCTCCTTTTCTGTCTTCTTGGGATTTCGCTCTGCATCCTGCTTTCTCACAAAGCGGCCGGTAATGGAGCTCCTATACACCGTTTTTCTTTTCTTTGTTGGCATAAAACAAAGGTTAGTTAATATAATAATTATAGTACCTTATACTCCTCTTTTAAAAACTGCTGCAGTGCTTTGCCTACTCGAGCGTCCTTAAGAGAATAATGGAGGTGAGTCTTTAACCAATCCTCTTTGTTGCCAGCTTCCCACCATCTCCCCTCTATTTCATATCCATACACGATTTTTCCGTCTCTGACCATATCTCCCAACGCTTCAGACAGCACCACTTCCCCTTTCTTGTTTGGCTTTGCTTTTTTCAAATAGTCAAACACTTCTGGGGTTAATATACGTCTCCCAATAATGGCGAGGTCAGAGGGGGTTTCTCCCTCTGGTTTTTCAACGATTTTTTTTATCTTGTAGAGACGCTGAGCAATCTTTTCTACGGCAACCACTCCATAGGAAGACAGGCGTTCCTTGGGAAGGCGGGCTAGCGCAGTCACTGGCTTTTGGGAGGTTCTAAATACCTGGGCCAGTTGAGTGCATCCTGCGGTCTTTGCCTCAATAATATCATCTGGGTACAGGACAAAGCAGGGTTCCTGGCCAACAAGCTTCTTTGCCTGCAACACCGCGTGGCCGTCTCCTAAAGGCTTTTGCACAGAAACAAAGGTGAAAGAGAACCCTTCCAAGGTCTTGTGAAGCTCTTGCACCTCTTTAAGCAGCTCCTCTTGGTTCCTGTCCGCCAAAAGCTTTTCTAGTTGGAAAGATCGCTTTACGTAGTCTGCAACCTGTTTCTTGTTGCTGTTCACAATAAAGATGACTTGTTTAACGCCCGCTGCCTTCAATTCCTCCAAGCCATAAAGCACCATAGGCTTTAAACCTACGGGCAAGAGTTCTTTTGGCAGGGCTTTGGAAAGCGGCAAAAAGCGCGTTGCCAAACCCGCAATGGGGACTATCGCTTTGGTGATCTCTGCCATAAGAAATTTTAGGAGGCGTCTTCTTGATACCTGGTGTTGCGAAGAAAAGAAGGAATATCCCACTGGCGCTCTTGCTTTTCTAGGTCTTTTAATTCCCGGTCCTGGGCTTTTTTCAAATCCAAAGCGTTTCTTCTCACCTTGCCAGACTGTGGGCGAGGGTTTTTTGGAGCTGGGGGCGGAGTCTTTTTCTCCTCGGTTTTTTTCTTTTGCTTCTTTGTTGCAGGTTTCTTTAAAGTAACCTTCCCGCCTCCACGGCGAGGTACCGCTGAGGCAACTTTTGCGTCCTTTTTTCTTTCTTGCTCCTTTGTCCCTTCCTTTTCTTTGCACCCTATGGCAAACAAGGCAATACGGAGCTTGTCTTTGTATTTTGGCTGAAAGGAAATGCCAAAGATGATACGGGCCTTGATGTTAAAAGAAGAGATGCGCTTTGAAATCTCGGCCACCTCCTGCATTTTCATTGTCTTGTCCCCGGTCAGGTTGAACACCACCCGGTCAGCTCCGGTAATGCCATAATCATACAGCGGGTTATGTAACACTTCTTTTAAGACGAGCTGGGCTTTGGGAGCACCCTGCATTGAAACAGAGTTCAAATACGCCAAGCGTCCCCTGCCTTCCAGCAGAGTTTTAAAGTCGGCAAAGTCAATGTTGATAAGTCCTGGCAAAGATAAGGTATCAATAAAGCCTTCTAAGGTTTCGGCCAATCTCTTGTTTACAGCTGAGAAAGAAGCTCTGAGCGGGGTCTTTTGGTCAATAATCCGAAAGATGTTCTCATTGGGAATAAGGACGTACGCATTGAGCAAGGGAACAACCTTTTCTAGAGCAGCGTCTGCTATCTCTCTTCTTTTTTGCCCTTCAAAGGAAAAAGGCATGGTAAAAATGCCCAAGGTCAAACACTTAGCCTCCTTTGCTGCTTCAGCAAACACCGGAGCTGCACCAGATCCAGTACCCCCGCCCAAAGAAACAACCAGGATGCACACGTCCTGTCCTTCCACGAGCTTTTTTATCCTGTCCTTTTCTGCCTTTGCTGCACTCTCCCCCAGCTTTTCGTCCATACCGCACCCCAGACCCTTTGTGAACTCCTGGCCAAACACAAATCCCCGAACATTCCGAGGCAGGTTTTTTTGCGCTTGCAAATCAGTGTTTGCAGAAACAAAATCTACCTTTCCAATACTCTTTGCAATCTCCCCTACAATACTGCCGCCACCTCCTCCAATGCCAATGACCCGAATCTTGGTCTTTCGCACAGCTTCTGGCGGCTCTACCCGAGAAACCCTCCTTTTTTGAGGGGTTGCTTGTTTTGCCTTTTTTTGTCGCTGCTTTTTTTTGCGCCTCCTCGGCGCACCCGCCGAAGAGGCGGGCTTCTTCTTTGCCATTCTTCTATTGTAGATACACCCCTGTTTTTGTCAATTTGGGAGTTTTTAGATATACTGTTTCTATGAGGGATAAAACCCCCAACTTTTTTTTGATTTACCTCTCTGTGTTCGTGAGCGTGGTTGCTTTTTCTATGGTTTTTCCCCTGCTCCCGATATATGCAAAGCACTTTGAGGCTTCTAATATTACGATTGGATTGCTGGCTGCCTCCTTTGCCTTCTCGCAGCTTCTATTCTCTCCTTTCTGGGGAATTCTATCTGATAGGTTCGGAAGAAAACCAATCATCCTGCTGGGTCTTTTGGGGTTGTCTTTGAGTTTTCTGATGTTTGCTTTTGCGGCCAATCTCACCGCCCTATTTTTGTTTAGGTTCATCCAAGGAATTTTTTCCGGGGCCATCATGCCCTCAGCCCGCGCCTACGTAGCTGACGTCACCTCAAAAGAAGAGCGGATAAAAGCCATGGGAAAGATAGGAGCATTTTTGGCTTTGGGAATCATCTTGGGCCCTGCCATTGGAGGTTTCCTGGCGCAAGAAAGTTTGGTACTTCCCTTTTTCGCCGCTGCTGTGGTGGCTGCCCTTAACTTGATACTCATGTTCTTTTTGCTCCCCGAGTCTCTAAAAGAAAAAAGATACTATAAGATAACCATACGCTTGGCTTGGATTTCCCTGCCCCGAATCTGGCAAGGCCTCCGGAGTTCCCTAACGCCTTTGTTCCTGCTTGCCTTTGTGTGGTCGTTTATCCTGTCCAACAATCAAGTGAACGTACCCCTTTTGGGAGTAGAAAAGCTCTCTTTGGATACCGGAGCCATTGGTCTTGGCTTTGCTTTAATGGGCCTGGTTTCTGCTATCACGCAGTTCTTCCTGCTTTCTCGCATTACCAAGACCCTTGGACAACACGCAACCATAGCAGGGGGCCTGGTGTTAATGGCTTTGTCTTTTATTGTAATGCCATTTTTGCCAAACCAGGTTTCCCTCTTCTATCTTGTAATGGCGAGCGCGGGATTTGGTTCTGCTGTTGCACGCCCTGTCATTACCGCCTTAATCACAAAAGAAACCACAGAACCTCAAGGAATTACCTTGGGCACCTCAAGTGCCTTTGAGAGCTTAGGACGACTCTTGGGTCCCCTGCTTGGTGGATTCCTGTTCGTGTTTGGACCACAAGTGCCCTTTCTCTTTTCCGGGACCGTTACCATCCTTATGGTGTTTTTTGTCTGGCGCTATACCCACTTTCTCAAACAAGGCCACACATATTAAGCGTAGTGTACCTAGATTACCAATACCTAAACGAGATTAAATTTTGACGGAAATAAAAAGGGGCCAGGGAGATGCTGCTCTCGAAGAACACCATCTCCCCAGCTTCAGGCACGTCAAGCAGGAGCGAACTCGACGCACAGACACAGACGGAACGCGGACGGACGCAAGATCGTGTCGTCTCTTTCCTGTCCTGTGTTATCGCACGAGCGATGCTTTAGGGATGCCCTCTTTTACAAGGTATTCCCACGCTTTTTTTACAGGGGAAGGAACGAAACACCCGAATGCACCAGGAAAATAAGGAGCCGATACTCCTCTTTCCCGGTGGGAATCAATGATGCCGCCGCCTGGCTTAAGTGCTCGGACCCTCCATATATATCACCACCGTCCTTTCTGGAGTATAGTTTGCTTTTTGAGAAAACTGGGAGACGCACACAACCCTTACTCAGGTTAAGAACCGTATCAACGGTCCGTATGGAGACATTTAGCCCCAACCTCAAGAGGTCAGAAGCGCTCCATTTGAGAACCGAGGTTTGGCTGCGCGGGTCTTGCTTCCCTTTACTCTTGTAAGAGTAGTTTTCTTTCAAGCACTCCTCTCCAAACTTAACAAGATTAAGCAGAGAGAGGAATGCTTGAACACAAAAAAAGAACTTTAAGAGATTATATCTCCCCAAAGCTCTGTGTCAATCCCCCGCCTAAATCTCATTTAGGCATAGTTAAAGCTGAGTGCGTATAATATCCCCTTTCACCAGACGTTTGATAACTCGGTGGGCCTCCTTGGCATCTTTCACAAGGCGGTAGATTTTCATATCCTCTTTGTCTATATTCCTTCTTTTTTCATACACGTCCTTCTTAATCCATGTAAGCAAAGGGCTCCAGTACTCTTTTCCCACCAAGATAATGGGAATGGGGTCAATCTTTCTTGTTTGAACAAGGGTAGTCATCTCAAAAAACTCATCTAAGGTGCCAAACCCTCCCGCAAAAAAGATGTACACCTCAGAAGCAAAGGCAAGCATTACTTTTCTTGCAAAAAAGTAGTTTAAAGAAATGGATCTCTTCACATACGGGTTCACGTTCTGGGTATGGTCTAGTTGAATGTTAATGCCGGCACTTTGCCCACCGGCTTCAGATGCCCCCTTGTTGGCTGCCTCCATAATGCCGGGCCCCCCTCCCGTAATAATGGCAAAGTCGTCTTTTACAAGCAAGGAGGCAAGCTTCTTTGCTTCCTCGTAGTGCTTATCTCCCGCAACGCATCTTGCTGACCCAAAAAAAGTGGCTGACTTGCCGTAGTTTTTAAGAAAGTGAAATCCCTTGGCAAACTCTTGGGTAATGCGGGTTAAACGCATGCCCCCTACTCGCTCGGGGGGAAGATTCATCAATTTTCCCAAGGTTGCAGCCGGCAAACAAATTTGCCCTGATTTATGAATCTCTTTAATGAGCTTTTTTTGTGTCATGTACTATTCTTCGGTTATCTCAACCTCGGGGTCAAAGGCGATGTAACCTGCAATCTTTTGTGCGGCTTCCTTGGGATTTGGGTATTCCCATGCCCCATCTTTTAAGTCCTTGCCATCAACAAAAAGATGATAGTATCGAGCCTCCCCTTTCCAGGGACAGGTGTACTGGGTCTCACTGTCCTTAAAATACTCTTTTTGCAAAGATTCTGGAGGAAAGTAGTGGTTTCCTTCCACTACAACCGTATCACTGCTTTTCGCTATCACCTTGCCATTAAAAAGAGCTTTCATGATTGGAGCCATTTAATAGAGCAGCCCATGGAGGGCTTGAGTTCGTCTGATATTTCTTTTTGAGATAGAAGCTTTGCAATATTCTCATCCATGGTGTTCTCTCCTGCTTCCTGCCCCGGTTCTAAAGCATCATCAATCCTGCCGTGGAACACAAGCTTTTGGCTCTTATCGAACAAAAAGGGGTCTGGCGTACAGGTAGCCCCATATGCCTTTGCCACTTCCTGGGTTTCATCCAAAAGATAGGGAAACTTCATGTTCCTCTCTTTGAAAAATGCCTTCATGTTGTCCATGCCCTCACCCTGATATTCTGGGTCGTTGCTGTTAATACCGACAATCGCAATCTTGTCTCCCCATTTCTCATGCAACTTCACTATGGTATCCATCTTTGCCTTCACGTACGGACAGTGATTACACATAAACAAAACCAAAAGACCTTCCTTGCCAGCAAAATCAGACAAAGAGTGGGTCTTATTATCTACTCCTTTTAAAGAAAACTCTGGCGCCTTGTCTCCCCTATTCAGTTTTTGAAAAGATTGCGTGAGTACCATCAGTCTATTTCTTTCTCAATATCCCAAATTTCTTTGCCGATGTACCGCTCAACTTCTTTAAAATCTTTGAGCAGCCGCTCCTCCATTGCGTTTTCCTCGTCGGAAAGCGTTTTGCTAAGCTTTAACTTGTTCACAAAGGCAAGTTCTGCTTCAATATCCCGCCGTAGCACCGCAAATCCGCGGCGGACAGACTCTTCTGCTTCCAGCACTTCTTTCATGAGGCGCCCGCGCTCTTTGCGGCCGTAATATCCATGAAACACAATGTACCCAAACAGCCCCAGCAAAACAAACAACAGGATAACGACAAATATGAGATACAGCACTTCATAGCTTATCCTGGAAGCCCCAAACTGAATGGCGGTTGACCCGACGGTTATTTGAATCTGGGGGCTCGGCGGGCTCACCTGGTCTGCAACCCTGCCCTGGGTCCACAGCTGATAGCCCCCGCTGGACAAAAAGGCATCATGACGATAGAACCAGTCTCCCTGCCGGTCTGAAGAAACGCCGTAGGAAAACGTTTCTCCGGTACGAAGATTCTGAAGGTAGATGGTGACCTCACCGAACGAAACTCCGGTTTTCCCACCGACGTAGAAAATCTCATTGTTGGAAATATCGCGGGAGACGGTGGTAATGAGGGGCGGGGTAAGTTCCGCCTCCTGGGCCGAAACAGGCTGTATCCCCCAAGCCGCACCAAACAGGAAAAACAGGAGCATAGCAATCTTGGAACCGTATTTTTTTCGGTAGTCCTTCAGTTCCGCAAGCTGTTCCTTTACGTGTCTTGGCAGTATTTTCTCGGCTCGCTTAATATCAAAGTCGCGATGCCATTTGGCAACCCGCAACCCTCCGTACAAAAGAGCCAAGATGAGCAGCATTGAAAGAATCCAGAACCATATCCAGGATATCAAGAAGGTGCTCGTAATCTGCAGGCCTTCCCCGCGAATAAACTGAAAGGGGCTGCTGACGATGGAAAAGCGCTTGATAACTTCGCGCAAGTTCCCGGCCTTATCATGCGCGCGGACAATGACATCGTACGTTCCCAGCTCCAGGGGACTTACAATGTAAGGGCTTTCAATCTCAATAAACAAGGGCTGGTTTATTGAGGCCCTGCCGTCTGACGGCGTAGCCTTTAAACTCAGCGGCACAATCTTTAAGGTGTAATAGTCCATGCCAGACAGAACGTCTGTCGTGGCGAACCTGATGCTTGGCTGCCTGTTCGTGGTGCGGCTCGAGCCTTCAATGTTGATGGGAAATTCTGCGGGCGGGCTTGCATCAATCTTCGCTGCAAAATGGGTGACTCCACCCCATGACTGCGTCTGGAACGCTTTGATATGAAAATAGTAGATGCCGTCTCCCAGATTCGTGTATCCAACCTTGGTCCTTGAACCATTAATAATATCATCTGGAATATCCACCGGCTCTTTGTTGAATACCCAACTGTACCCGTCAACATCCTCTTGGCTAATCCATGTAAAGGTGATGTTCGGGTTGGGATACCACCTTGACTGCTCTGGATGCGTTTGTGAGATAACGGCCGGGCCGGCGGGAGGAGGAAGAATAAGCTCGTAGATGCCATTCCCGGTCTCGTAAAGCGCGTCCGTCCCCACCCCGTCATGCAAGAGCACCACGGAATCATCAAGAAACCTCACAAAGGCACTCCCCACCGATGTGACTCTAAACGTGACGGTCGTAATCAATCCGTTGCTTGTCGTAACGCCCCCGGGAATACCCCCCTGGAGTTGAATCCTTCCGGTTTGGTTGTTCACGCTGGGGGCAGCGGTCCACACTCCGATAATGGACTGGCCGATGGAAGGAGAGACCACCTGCAGCTTGTCGGGAGGAAAACCAATAGATACCCCGATGGCATTGACCGCTTCCCCTTCCGTATCCAAGAACACGGACATGTTAAAGGTGCTTCCTGCGGTGAAGGTTCCTCCCACCGGCCCCACAGAAAGAATTGCAGCCTGCGCTGTTGTTCCTGCCGCGCCAAAAAGGAGAAAACTCACCATAAAAATACATAGGTGTAAGATACTTTTTGCGAGCCTTTTTTTCTTTCGCGCAAAATACAGCATACTCAAAAACACAAGGACTAACAGCCCTAGTATACCAAAAGCAACGGGGTTTTCATACCACTGCTTGGGGTTTTTGGGCGAGAGCACTGCGATTCTCTCGTTCCCTGCCTTATCAAGCGCCTTCACAAATATGTAACTTTTAAGCTCCTGGTCGCGCAGAAGATAGGGGCTTTCAGCGGCAAGCCATTTTGCATCCTCCTGTCTCTCTACTCTGGTGGTTTCCAGCACACTGTAGCCCGCAATGCCAGAAGTCTTGTCCTGCGTGGCAAAGACCACAAACCATTTCCCTTCAAAAATATTCGGGTCGCGAGCAATTTGCGGCGTGAAGGATTCCGGAGCTTCAGCGTCAAGAAGCACCACAAACTCCTCTCCGGTTGCGGTTTTTGTAATACGAAGCGTGGCCGGCGCTCGCTCTATTAAGGCCGCAGACCCTTGTCCGTCATTCAAAAGAATCCGCTCCTCTGTGGTCTTAAAAGTTACGCTCGTTTCCCCTTTTGCAAGGAATACAAGTGAGAACAAGAATCCCTTGCTGTCTTCAATGCCGCCCGGCATCACGCCAGAGAAGACAACCTCACCCTGCTGTCTTAAAGCGGGTTTTTGCACCCAGAAACTTGTAATGGAGCTCCCTTCATATATCGCTTTCAGCTCCAGCGCGTCTGCCGGGAACAAAATCGTTCCCCCTACGGCGTTCACATCTTGCCCCTGCGTGTTCAGCAATACCCCCACTTCAAACTGCTGACCCAAACCAACCTCCTCGCTGTGAGTCCCAAAGAAAATCTCAGCCGCCGATGCAGGGGCAGGAACTGCGAGGATGAAAAGGAAAAGAATGTATTTCATCGCATTTACCCGGTCCAGTAGAAGGCCATGATGCTAAAGTCTACTAAATCGGCTTTTCCGTCTCCGTTCAAATCCACTCGGGAAGGAACGTTGGGGCGGTCAAACCAGAAGATGAGGATGGAGAAATCAATAAGATTCACAAGGCAGTCGCCGTTCAGGTCTCCCCCAAAAGGGCAGACGATTGGTTCTTTAAGGATGGTTTCCGCAGCAACGGTAAAGTTCACTGCGGCGCTTGCAATGCCAGAAAAGCTTCCCTGAAGCGAGGCCTCGGCCACGGCTGAATAATCCCCAAACTCCAAAGAAGAGGTATCAAGAGAATATCGGTATCTCCCCTGCTGGCCTGAAACCGTTTGCACGGAGAATTCTCCGGTGGGAGTCTTAACAAGAATTACAATGTCTGCTGCTGGAACGGATTGCCCGAACAAATCAATGAATTCTCCCTTTGCAACCTGCCTCTTGTCAACTGCAATGGTCGGGGGCACTATCACACTGCGAATCGTCGTAGTGGTATTGAATACAACACTCACCGAAAACGAGATGAGACGGGAGGATCTCCCGGTATAGTCCCTGCCGTACAAAGAGAACAGGTAATCCCCAGTGGATAACGCCCCGGTACTCAGGGAAAAATTGGCTGCCCCGTCTGCCTGCGCGGTCCCTGCAATCTGACCATCCTTTAAAAGAATAACCTCACTGTCAGGATATGCCTTTCCAAAAAAGACCACGCTGGGTCCTTGCGGACTCAGCGTCGCCAAAGGCGGGGGCAGGGCGACAGAAACTTCCTCAAAATAGAGAAAGCCGGCCCGGTGGATGAAGCCAGCGCTCGTGCTCTCGCCTATGATGGGCTGACCCGTGCTGGAGAGAAACTCAAAGCTTGCAGAGGTTGACCTTCCTCCTTCAACGGTAATCACGGGGTCTCGCAGAATAAAGTTTGTGCTTGAAAAATCAACGGCGTGTGCCAGGAAGCCAAATACGCCTCCACTAATGAAAATGAGGACAAACGCTCCTACAAATGCGACAGAACGTGCCTTCCAGAGACCCATATATATATAATATCAAATACGCCGCACATATTCTATCCACAGGAGCACAGAGGCCCTGCTCTTTTACTGCTCAGGGGTGGTTTCGGGCTGCTCTTCGCCTTCCCCTGGCGCAGTCTCTCCAATGTTCAGTGACTGCTCAGGGGTGGTTTCGGGCTGCTCTTCGCCTTCCCCTGGCGCAGTCTCTCCAATGTTCAATGGCGCAACTTCCACAATCTTATTGCTCAAGGGATCATACAGAATTGCTTTACGCGCGTTTGTGTAAATTAATACCTTGTATCCATTCTTTGCCTGGGCGAAAAACGGCTGTTCCCGCAAGCTCTCTGCATCAGAAACTGTTGCCACGGTTGGCTGCTCATTCTCGGGAAGAACAATAAGCTTGCCAACACGATTCACAAGTTCTTCAATCTCTTGCTGAGCTATTCTTCGAGGATCTCCTTTAAGTTCTGCTAACTGAGTGTATGAATACACCGCAAAGACCGCAGCAACCACAAAGAGCGCCAGTGGTATGGCAACAAAAGGATTCCTTATTTGATTTACCATACGGTCTTTCAGCAAAGGCGTCGGCGAGTTTTTCATAGTTTCATTGTAGACAATATTGAGTGTGTACTTGTCTTATATTATGATAAAGAAGAAATGAAGGCATTACAAGTACTCAAACTCCTTAAGCAAGAAAGGCGCTTTCTCGGCCTTTCTCTGGCAAAGGTTATTGCATTACTGGTCATCCTTTTTGCAGGATACTATGTTTTGTTTCTAGCGCCTCGTCTGGCCCTGCCAAACGCCTATCTTGAAACGCAAAAGATATTTGCAGAGCACAGAACAAATCTTGTGCAAAATAGGGTAGCTTTAGTAGAGCTGGCGCAACTCTCTATTGGTGCAGCCGATCTTTTCAATAAAGAAATGAATCTTCTGCAAAAACTCCAGGAAACAAACAAGGTAGGACTACAATCCCTAAAGGAGAATCAACAGCTCCCCCGTGTTGCAGGGCTCTCAAACCTTGCCGCAGCACTCCCCCTGCTTCTTGAAAAAGAGCGCCAGATACTCAAAGAACAGCAGGGCCTTATTGTCTCCTTAACAAATCTCAACTCTGCAACGGGAGACTTGCTGCGCTACAATGCAAAACAGAACTTGGGTTCGCCTGACCTTATAGCAGACAGCGAACAGCTGCAAGCGAGAAAGGAAAATGCGAAAGATGGGCTAGAAAAAATAGCAAGCAAACTTGATGCAATTGAAGTAAGCAGTGAAACGCTAGAGCTGCTGCAAAGCGAAATTCAAAAAACGCAGAATCTTTTGCAGGGCAATACCAGCGTCACACTTCTCATATCACAATTTGAAGGGCTCAAGGAATTAGCGCTTGATATTCAGCGCGAAATGATACGCAGCGACCAATCTGTGAAACTGCTCACCCACCAAACAAACCTTATTTTAGAATACGACTTCTGGCTCAAACGCATTAGCGTAAAACAAGCACAACTCGCCCAAGACTAAACAGCACTATTCTTCTGAAGGAGGTGACGGTTCTGGGGCTGGGGTCGGCTCAGGTGTAGGTTCAGGTTCTGGCTCGGGTTCGGGCGTAGGTTCTGGAGCAGGAGCTGGCTCGGGTTCAGGCTCTGGTTCCGGGGATGATTCTGGTTCCGGAGCGGGTTCGGGTTCTGCAGCCGGCTCCTCGGCAGGAGCTGGCGCGGGCTCAGGCGTAGGTTCGGGTGTAGGTTCAGGAGCTGGTTCCTCTCCCACAAGAGCTGCCTCTTCCTCGGTGAGCTCTTCTTGAACCAAGGGCTCCCCTTCTAGCTCAGCTGCAACCTCCTCTTCAGTTACCGTTTCTGGTTCTGTTGGCTCTTCTGGCACAATGGGCTCTTCTTCAGTCACTGGAGGTTCCTCCCCTTCTGGGATGGGTGTCTCTTCCTCCGTTGGTTCCTCAGTTGGCTGTTCTTGTGTGGGAGCTGGCTCCTCCTCCGCGGGTTCTTCGCTTGGCTGTTCTTCGCCTGCGGGCTCTTCAACTGGTTCTTCGGTAGGCGTTTCTTCTTCAGTTGGCTCTTCGGCTGGCTCCTCGGTCGTCTCGCCTGGTGCTGGTTCTTCTTCTGGGGTGACATCTGTGGGTTCTTCTATTGGGGCTGGTTCTTCAAGAGGCGGCTCTTGCTCAGCCGGTGCCTCTTCCTCTATTATAGGCGTTTCTTCCTCTGTGATAGGAGGCTCTTCAGCAGGAGGTACACCTCCTCCGGTAAATTCCTCAGCCAAGCTAGCCAGTTCCTCTGCGCGCCTTGCTTCTTCTGCGAGGCGCTGCACCTCTTGCTCTGCCTGCTTGCGAGCTTCTGCAGCTGCAAGCCATTCTTCTATTTCAAACACAATTTGGCCGTTCCTAAACTTCGGCCTCTTTGCGACAGGTCCCTGCTTTATGATTATCGCCTGGTTTGTGCCGAGAAAATGCTGGAGCGTTCTCCATTCTCCCCGGGCATCTTTTCTTGCGTACAAAAGCTCGTTGCCCTCAATATCGGGGTTAAGGGAAAGTTCGCCTTCGGTTACTTGCCGTATAGATATGCCGTCAAAAAGAAATATTTGCCATCTGTCTTCTACCCATCCTTCCCACACAACCCGTCCCTGACTCAATCGCGGGTTCACATTGTTTGCTCCGCCTGAAAGCTGGGTGGTTACGCCAGTTGAAACATGATAAAGAAAAATTCTCCAACTGCCCGTCACCTGCCCCATCCAGGCAATATATTCTTTGTCTGTAACGGGGTCGGCATTGGTATAGCTGCTGTTGGTAATAAAAACTTTATTGCCATTAAAAATATAATAAATCTGCCGAAACCCATTATCCCCTGCCTCGCTTCCTACTATTACGTCATTGGTCGCTACATATTGTGCAAGATTTGTGTCTTGCTCAAAGATTTGCGCAAAGGCCGGTTGAACTAAACTAAAAATCAACGCCGTTATAACAAGCGGGGTAACCCAGTTTACAAATACTTTATGCCGTAAAAATTGGTAATTCATGCTGTAAAAGCAGGGCCTGGCCCTGCTTTTGCTAGTCGGCCCAGAAGAAGCCTCGTTCAACTCCTTCGGTAAAGAAGTTGCCGTGGCGCAGTTGATCAGCCGTACTCGGCCTTATATCAATCCTTGGAAAAGAATCAGAGTTATAACCATCGAGGTCGGCAGGATCATCTTTTCTCATACGAAAACAATATGTGCGCGCTTCATCCACCGCGCCGGTGCCGTCATACTCAATGTTCCAATCCCATTCCAATTCCTGTCCAGCGGGTACCGCTACTGGATTAGTACCTGTGGGGTCTGATTCTGAGTACCGCCCCTCTTCATCGGAACTATCTAGTGTAAGTGTAGCGCCATCAAGGGCGGTATCGTCAGTAATACTGCCATTGTCAAAAAATCGCCATGTTGCGCCAGCTGTACCAAACGCGTCTACATCTGTCCAGCTCGGACCAGTAGTACAATCACTCGCTCGTGCGTATTGCAATATAAACCCCTCGGCACCAGCATCAAGCTGGGCATCTGTAACGCTTATATTCATACGAAGACGAATATGATCTCCCTTATCAATCGGGTCATTACTTGGAGGAACAGCATCCACAGCGACATTTTCAGCTATATCTGGGTTTCCCCATACATCTGTTGGCAATAAAGCATTATTATCTACAAAAAACTCAAAATCATTTTGGGTCAAAGTAGTGACTGCGGCGGCTATTTTTATCTCCACTGCAACCGCTCTCCATGTTGCACTTTTTGACCACGTTACCGTTTGATCATTATTTCCAGAGCTTGTAGTAATTTCTGATGTGTTTGTTCCCGCGTACTTTACTTGACCACCTACTGTCACACTTCCTCTTTGTAGTTGTCCAGTACCTAACGTATTTACTCCGCCATTACTTTGTAGGCCTGCGACAAAGGCGATTAATGAATCATTGTTGTTTGTGGTGATATTTGCATTTGCAGTAGCGCCTGAACCTGTTGCTGTTGCTGTTGCATCTATGGGACTTGTCGTTTCTGTTCCGGTAAGCGTATATGCATCTATAACAGTATCTGCTGTTGATGCTGATAAGTTTGCAGTGATTGATTTTGAAGCATTTGCCGTGATGGTAGTAGCAAAATAAATCGCAACTGTTGGATCAGTGCCTTGAGAGGAGGCCACGCTATAGGTATCGCCGTCTCCATCAGTAACAGAAGTAATAGTTTCAGCATTCCTAACCATGACTGCAACAACAACCATAGTCGCAGTGCTCGGAACATCTAGTGTAACAGCACACGTTGAAGCATTGGTGCAAGCAACCTCGGTAGCATCGTTTTGAACTGCGATTAAGGCGTATGCCTCTTGGACTTTCGGCGGGAAATTAAGAAACGGGATCTGTGGCCAGCCCGAATACACCCAGCCAGTAATTATTAGGAATATGACAATAAAACGGAGGGGTTTTGCTAACCCCATAAAAAATCTACGCACGTTTTGAAAATTATTGTGCCCTATAACCATTAGAACACTGCGATAAAAACAAAGATTTTTAATTATTTGCCAAGTAGTCAATCGTAATCTCACCGACATAGACCGTATCCGTTCCGCCGTCAGACATGACAATTCTGATGGTCATGAAACTACCGGGAGTGTAAGTGGTCGTTGCAGGCTCATCAAAAACGGCTTCTACGGAAGTTTGCGTCCACGTAGCTCCATCTACCAGCGTGCCGCCGGTGTTTTCCAAATCTCCATCCGTATCATACACGAACGCCGTCACTTCTGTATTCGCATTAGATGCTGCTTTGGCCCACACTTTAATCGGATCGGTAACAGAGGCGAAACTGGCAAAGTTATCCGGCACGCGCCAGCGAACCCAAATATCATAATCTTGCTGACTACCGCCCGTGCCCGCCCATTCGTAATAGTTATGAATGTCCGTTGCAGTATTACAAACTCCAGTATTTGTTTCAGGAATATCGGCTGAAAACCCACTTTCACAGAAATCAGATGTCATCGTACCTGTATTGCTGCTCCCGTCTCCGGTTAAAGTTGCGCCGGGGTATTCAGGTGAAAGCGTTACTTGTCTGGTTGCTCGTGCTGTACCACCATAGGTTAAACCAGTAGAATCTTCTGTAAGAGTAATAAAGTTTGTCGCATCCCCAATCCTAAGTCCAATATCCCAACCAGCGCCAACATTAATACCCTCTTCTGTTGCTCCAGCGCCTTGGCTAATGCCCGAGATGTTAAGACCGGTTAATGTCCCAGCTACAACGCCTGTTGCAGTAATTTTTATTGCATTTTCCGTTCCCCCTGTGGTAATGCTGCCGGTGATAATCTCAAGGCCGTCTGCGGTAATGGTAGCCCCAGTCTGCGTAATGGCAGGAATGGTAACTTCTATTCCCTTAAAGGCGGTGGAACCTGCTGTGTTTTGCGTGAGCGCTCCGCCAGAAATCTCAATGCCCTTGTATAGAATGGTGCCAGAGGTATTGCTTGCGGTATCCAAAAGAATATCCAAGCCAGTGGCAGACTGGTTGATAGAGGTATAGTTAGTATTCAAATCAATACTCTGACCCGTAAGCAATCCGGTTAGAGTGACTGCTGATGCTGTGCCAATTTCTGCAATAATGCCGCTGGTTTGATCGGAGCCAATTTCTACCAGGGCTGTCCCCGCGGTTCCTCCTTCTACAGACAGCGCTACATCCCATCCAGTGCCAATTTGAATTGCGGTGATGGCTCCTGTTGGATTGGTTACGTTGGGAATGTCAATTGCCTGCACCGTGTCACCGGCTTCGGTTGCGCCCACAGGATCAATCACAATGCGAAGCCCTGCGTTGTCAACACTCCCTCCAACCGCTGCGGTCACAAAGTCAATTTGTAATCCGTCAATGGCAGTGATTGTTGTTCCCTGGCCCGCGTTGGTAATAACAACCATGTCTGCGGTCGGGGCGGCTCCGGCTGAAATGTTGAGATTCTCGCCTGCGCCAAAGACAAGGTCTACATCTGCATTGAAGGTAGCAAGGCCATTGAAGGTTGAGGAGACCACTGTGAGTGCCCCGGCTGCGGTAATTGACCAGTCATCTCCCCCGGTAATAGTGACGGTGGTAGCGGCATTGGAGTTTCCAATGGTGATAACGTCTGCTAAGGTGCCCTCTGTTGCAATCCTAATGGTGTCCGTGCCGGAAGCATCTACCCCACCAATGTCAATGGTCTTGGTGTTGGCATTGTCTCCAATGTTCACTCCCCCGGTTCCCGTGTTCAAGACCAGGGCAGTGGCCCCTGTAACGTTTCCAATAGTAATGGTCTTTGCATTGGTTGCAGTACCAATGTTGAGGTCTCCGACTGTTCCGGAGTCTACGATGAGGGTTTGTCCTGCCGCAGAAGATAAGGTGACTATCCCGGCTCCAGTGTAGGATTGCGTGTTTGGAATAGAAACTCCTCCGGTGTCTGTTGTAAGAGAAGTAAAGGTTCCAGCTGCAGTAGCCGCTCCACCAATGACAGTCCCATCAATGTTGCCTCCGTTAATGTCTACGGTGGTGGCGACCAGGGAAGCAATGGTGCCAAGAGAGGTTAAGGCGGAGGCAAGAACAGTTGTTCCAAGCGTGCTTTCACTCAATACGTTTGAGGTATCAACAAAGTAGGAGAATCCATCTGCAAGCTCAATGCCCCCATCATCTATGGTGGCAATAAGGGCGGCATCCACGCTGAAGCGATACTCACCAAAGTCTACTGAGGCAGAGGCCGTTGGAGTATCAAAGGCCAAAAACTCAAGGGTCTGCGTTCCCGATTGAAAGGTTGGGGTAATGGTTAGGCGTTCCGTGGCAGA